>JAAYCP010000045.1 GCA_012729695.1 Actinomycetales bacterium
CGGCAACACCGGGACGAGCTCTCCGTCCTCACCCGTCGACCGACCCCGGGTCTGGCCTTCTATGGGGCGATGATCCTCCTGGGCCTCGTCAGGCCAGTACTGGCAGTCCTCGGCTACCTGGCCCTAGCGGCCTTCTATCTGGCGCCGATCCACCAGCTTCGCGCGAGGCGAGCGGGGCGCAACTGAGCCGCGCGCGGCAGCTGCCTTGCCGCGATCCACCTCGCGCTACTCAGCCAGGAAGCTGAGGAAGTCGGCGCGGGTCAGCACGCCGACCGGCTTGCCGGCGTCGACGACGAGGATCGCGTCACTGTCCTGGAGCTCCTTGCGCGCGGTCGCAATCGGCTCGCCGGCGCCGACGAGCGGCAGGCCCGGTCCCATGTGCTTCTCGACGGGGTCCGTGAGATGGGCCTTCCCGGTGAAGAGCGCCTCGAGGAGGTCGCGCTCGTAGACCGCGCCGGCAACCTCGCCGGACATGACGGGAGGCTCGGCCTTGACGACCGGCATCTGCGATACGGAGTACTCCTGCAGGATGTCGATGGCCTCCTTGATCGTCTCGTTGGGGTGCGTGTGCACCAGGTCCGGGAGGCCGGTGGCCGACGTCTTCGCCTCGAGGACGTCGCCGACGGTCTCGCCCTTGTGGGTGGCGAGGAATCCGTAGCTGTTCATCCAGTCGTCGTTGAAGATCTTCGACAGGTAGCCGCGGCCGGAGTCGGGGAGGATGACGACGACGATTGCATCCTCGGGCAGGTCCTTCGCGGCCCGGAGCGCCGCCACGACGGCCATGCCGCACGAGCCGCCGACGAGCAGACCCTCCTCGCGGGCGAGGCGACGAGTCATGTCGAAGGAATCGGCGTCGGAGACGGCGATGACCTCGTCGACGACGGACGGGTCGTAGGCGCCGGGCCAGATGTCCTCGCCGACACCCTCGACGAGGTAGGGGCGCCCGGTCCCGCCGGAGTAGACCGAGCCCTCCGGGTCGGCGCCGATGATCCGCACGCGGCCACCCTCGCGGTCCGCAGACACCTCGCGCAGGTAGCGGGCCGTGCCAGTGATGGTCCCTCCGGTGCCGATGCCGGCGACGAAGTGAGTCACTCGGCCGTCGGTGTCCCGCCAGATCTCCGGGCCCGTGGTCTCGTAGTGGCTCGCGGGGCCGGCCTGGTTCTCGTACTGGTTCGGCTTGTACCCTCCCGGGATCTCACGGGCCAGCCGGTCCGAGACCGAGTAGTAGGAGTTCGGGTCATCCGGTGCGACCGACGTCGGGCACACCACGACCTCGGCGCCGTAGGCCTTGAGCACGTTGCGCTTGTCCTCGGCGACCTTGTCCGGGCAGACGAAGACGCACTTGTAGCCCTTGCGCTGGGCGACGAGCGCCAGTCCGACTCCGGTGTTGCCGGACGTCGGCTCCACGATGGTCCCGCCGGGCTGAAGTTCGCCGCGCGCCTCCGCCTCCTCGATCATCTTCAGGGCGATCCGGTCCTTGACGGACCCACCGGGGTTGACGTACTCGACCTTGGCCAGGACGGTGGCCCTGATGCCGTCGGTGACGGAGTTGAGGCGGACGAGGGGCGTGTTGCCCACGAGATCAAGGATGTGCTCGGCGTACTTCACAGCACCGATCCTCACATACTCGACAAGGGTGGACCGGCACGCGCCTCGACCTCGACCCACGATGAAGCGCCAAGCCGAGCTGACGAAGCCCTCCCCACTCGGCCTACCAGTGAGTAACATCGAGGCCATGACTGCAAGGGAGCACGAGACCGCTCCGGCGAGCCCGACGGGCACCGGATCCGAAGCCACCGGACGGGAGGGCGCCCCGGCGCAGGAAGCGCCCGTCGCGGTGCAGGGCCACGGCGGCTCGCACGCGACCGCGGTCGCGGCGAACCACGGGGTGCGCACGATGTTCACGCTCTCCGGCGCGCACGTGTTCCCCATGTACGACGCGGCGGAGAAGGAGGACCACGGAATCGCCCTCCTCGACGTGCGACACGAGCAGACAGCTGCCTTCGCCGCCGAGGCGACCGGCAAGCTCACCCGCTCCCCCGGCCTCGCGGTCCTCACCGCCGGACCCGGCGTGACCAACGGCGTCAGCGCGATCACCCAGGCCAAGTTCTCCGGCTCCCCCATGGTCGTCATCGGCGGCCGCGCACCGCTCGCCAAGTGGGGCATGGGCAGCCTCCAGGAGTTCGACCACGTGCCGCTCCTGGCGCCGATCACGGTGTCGGCCGAGACGGCCAAGGACACGGCGAACATCGCCGACGCGACGCACCGGGCGTTCACGGCAGCCCGCTCCGCCCACCGCGGCCCGGCCTTCCTCGACATCTACATGGACCACTTCTTCGACCAGGCCACCTCCGTGCGCCCGGGCCCGGGCAGCGGCCCCGATCGCTCCCCCGACACCGACGCGATCGCCCGGATCGCGGAGCTCCTCGGCAAGGCCGAGCGCCCCGTGCTCGTCCTGGGCAGCGATGTCTGGAGCGACTTCGCCGAGGAGGCAGCGCTGCGCTGCGTCGAGACCCTTGGCCTCCCGGCGATTCCCAACGGCATGGGCCGCGGCATCGTGCCCGCGGGTCACCCTCTCCTCGTGACGAAGGCCCGCGGCATGGCCTTCAACGGCGCCGACCTCGTCATCGTCGTCGGCACCCCGCTCGACTTCCGACTCGGCTACGGCGTCTTCGGCGGCAAGGACGGCGCGACCCCGGCGACCGTCGTCCACATCGCCGACTCGGCCGACCAGCTGAGCCTGCACGCCAACCCTGCGGTCGCCACCGCCGGTGATCTGGCCGCCGTCTTCGACGCGCTCACCGAGGCGGTGCAGCGTCAGTCCACCAAGCCCGACTGGGCCACCTGGGCAGGTGCGCTGCGGGAGAAGGCGCAGGCGACGCATACCAAGGACCTGGAGCTGCTCGGCGCGAGCGCCGACCCGATCCACCCGGCGCGCATCTACGGCGAGCTGCTCCCCCGACTCGCCGACGACGCCGTCGTCATCGGCGACGGTGGCGACTTCGTCTCGTTCGCAGGCAAGTTCGTCGAGCCGAAGCAGCCGGGCAACTGGCTGGACCCCGGCCCGTTCGGCTGCCTCGGCGCCGGGCTCGGCGCCGCCATCGCGGCCCGGATCGCCCGGCCATCGAGCCAGGTAGTCCTTCTCCTCGGCGACGGCGCCGCCGGCTTCTCACTCATCGACGTCGACACCCTCGTGCGGCACAAGCTCCCAGTGGTCATGATCATGGGCAACAACGGCGCCTGGGCCCTGGAGAAGGGGCCGATGCAGATGATCTACGGCTACGACGTCATCGCCGACCTCGCCCCGCAGACGCGCTACGAGGAGGTCGTCAAGGCGCTCGGTGGCGCCGGCGAGATGGTTACCGACCCGGCGCAGATCGGGCCGGCCCTCGACCGTGCGTTCGCCAGCGGGGTGCCCTACCTCGTCAACGTCATCACCGACGTGGGCGCCGCCTACCCCCGCGCCACCTACGGCGTCTGAGCCTGGGCTCAGCCGTGGTTCGGCCCGACAGCCGGCTCATGTGGGACGGTGGGGTATGCGCTCCCCGGCTGGCGACATACCTCGGACTGACGCCGTGGTGAGCATCATCTGGGACCTCGGCGGGACCCTGCTCGACACCTACCCCGTCGTCGACCGCGCTCTCGCCTCAGTCGTCGACGGTGGCGAGCCGCGCGACGCGACCCTCGAGGAGGTCGCACGCCTCACCCGAGTCTCGAGCGGGCACGCGATCGCGACCCTGTCCGAGCGGTACGGCGTGCCGGAGAGCGAGCTGCGCGACGCATACGAGGGGACGAAGGCGACCTGGGAGGTGAACCCTCCGCCGGTCATGGACGGTGCGCGCGAGGTGATAGCGGCCGTCACGGCGAGGGGCGGGCTCAACCTGGTGGCCACTCACCGCGCCCGTGAGAGCGCCGAGGCCTTGCTCGCGCTCGTGGGGCTCGAGGTGGACGATCTGGTGAGCGCCTCCGACGGCTTCCCGCGCAAGCCGGACCCCGCCATGGCACTTGAGCTGCTGCGCCGGCACGCTCTGGATCCGAGTGAGGTGATCGGCGTGGGCGACCGCCCTGGCGATGTGGCCGCCGCTGAGGCCGCGGGCGGCCGAGGAGTGCTCCTCACGACCGCGGGGCTTCCGCTCGACGCGCCTGATGGCATGCGCCGGATCAGCTCACTCCGCGAGCTCCTGGACCTGGTCGAGCAGCCGTCAGCGTGAGTTCCGGGCGCCGAGCTTGCTCATGAAGCGTTTGCTGTCGACGATCGCCCTGCTGATCGTGCCGCGGCCCAGGATGGTGCCGAAGTAGGTGGCCGTGACGGCGAACTGCACTGTGCGGTCGGTGCGTTCGGTGATCGTGGCCGCAACCTCGACCCTGTCCCCCACCGCACTCGGCGCGAGGTGAGCGACGTCGACCCGGGTTCCGACGCTCGTCATCGGGGCCGGCAGCTCACCGAGAGCAGCGCACGTGACCGCCTCGCACCACGCGACGAGCCGCGGGGTGGCGAGCACCGGCAGGGAACCGGACCCCACCGCGATCGCGGTGTCGGCCTCGGTCACGATGAACGTCTGCGTTACGGCATCCGGCATAGGGACATTGTGTCCCCATGCCCGGCGCCAAGGGGCGCAAGGGATCAGAAGGTGAACCGCGTGCAGTCGGTCGGGAAGCTGAACCAGGCGAGCGCGCGATGCGGCGTGATGACCCGCAACCCACCGCCGTCCTCGCCCTCCCAGGAGGTGGGCTCGGGGGTGTAGCCGGAGTCCGCATACTTCTGGAACGCCTCGGCCAGTCGGGCGCCGAAGTCGTGCGCCTCGGCCCGGGTCGCGTGCGACTCGCCCTCGATGATGACCGCCTCGGCGCCGCTCTCCAGGGTCAGCGTGACCGCAGGGTTCTGCTCCACGTTGCGGGTGTGGACGGTCGTGGGAGCACCGTCGTACCAGAACTGTCCGTCGAGCCACACTCCCCAGCGGGGCACGGTGTGCGGACGGCCGTCGGGCCGGACACTGGTGATCCAGTAGTGCTCGGCAGCCACGAGCCGGGGCTCGACCTGGTCCCAGGTCAGCAGACCCTTCGTGTCGTCCGGCAGGCCATAGCCGTCAGGGATGCTCGGGCGGGACGGGGTGGGCAGGTCAGTCGTCATGGAACTCTTCCTCCGCGTGCCTGATGGTTCGCGATGCTACGACGGTCGTGGCGGGTGCGCCACCGATGAGCGTGGTCCCTGGGAGCGAGTGGCCGGGTGGGTCCTCACGCCAGCTCCAATACCTCACCTCCCAGGAGGCGTGCAGCCAGCGGTCGTGGCTCGACGAGCCCCCCTGGATAGTCCGGAAGAGCGGCCTCGAGCTCGGTCACGAGGACCACCGAGAGACCCGGGTGAAGGCTGGGGGCGGTTGTCCGCGGAGGTCGGCGGCAGGCTGGGTGCGCGGACGGGAGATGTGGGGCCGCTGGACAACCCCTGCCCCCTGACTTGACCTTTGCTCCGTGGTTCGACCCCTGCCCCCTGACTTGACCGCAATTGCCGGTGATTTTCGGGCTACCTGTCGACCACGGGAGCAAAGGCCAATCGGGTTCCGCCCCCGGTCCTGCCTCGTTCTGAGCGGGTTGGGGAACGACCACCTGCCGAGTAGCGTTGTCACCCGGGAAGCACCAGTTGCGAATCGCCCACTGTGGACTCGACGCTGGGAAAGGACGTGAGGCAATGGGACGCGCTCGACGAGCCCGCAAGATTGCCAGCGCAGCCGCCTACGGGGGTGGCGGCCTCGCTGCGCTGGCGGGGGCACTGGGGGCAGCAGGCTACGGAGTGATCCGCGCTGAGGCCGCGGTCGCCCGTCGGCAGATCGGTCAGCCGTTCGACGGTTCGCCGGATGACAACGGGATCTACGGCCACGGACCGGGCGACCCGCTGCACCTCCTCATCCTCGGGGACTCGACCGCGGCCGGCCTCGGGTGCGAGGACCGCAGCCAGACGATCGGCGCCATCCTCGCCACCGGGGTCGCCGCGTTCTCCGGTCGACGCGTCCAGCTCACCAACGTCGCGGTTGTCGGTGCCCAGTCCTCCGACCTGGATCGGCAGGCCGCCAACGCCCTCGACTCGGTGCCGACGCCCGACGTCGCCGTCGTCCTCATCGGGGCCAACGACGTCACGCACCGCATCGAGCGGGCGACCGCCGTACACCATCTCGACCAGGCCGTCCGCAAGCTCCTCGCCACCGGCGCGCACGTCATCGTCGGCACCTGCCCGGACCTCGGGACGATCGAGCCGATCCCCCAGCCGCTGCGCTTACTCGTGCGCCGCTGGTCGCGTGACCTGGCCGCCGCCCAGACGGTCGCGGCCGTCGAGGCAGGAGCACGGACCGTCTCGCTCGCGGACATGCTCGGCCCGGAGTTCCACGCCAGCCCGCGGGACCTGTTCTCCATCGACCGCTACCACCCCTCGCCGGCCGGGTATGCGCGGGTCGCCGCCGCCCTGCTGCCGAGCGTCGTCGATGCGCTGGGCCTGTGGGCCGGTGAGGCGCCGACGGCCGTCCCGACCCCGGTCACGCGCCGCACCGTCACCCCGGTGGCGGTCGCTGCGGGCCACGCCGTGACCGAGCCCGGCACCGAGGTCTCCGGCGCCGAGCTGGGTGGCGCGGCCCGCGGCCCCCGCGGTCGCTGGGCGACGCTGCTGCGCCGCCGCCAGCCGGTCGTCCCGGCAGGGCCCGAACTCGAGGTCCAGACGGAGGAGCCGGGCGCCGGGTCCGACGCCAGCACAGCGTCCGACGCGGGTGACTCACAGGGTGAGGCGGTTCCCGCCCATGGCGACAATCACACTGCTGCGCTGACGACCCCCGGTGCCGAGCCGGAGCCGGAGAAGTAGGCTCGGGAGGAGTGCCCTCACCGGCGTCCGGACAACGGGCGCCTGACCTCCTCAGGTGAGCACCGCATACCCACTGATCCTCGACAGGAGAGAAGCATGACCGAGGCTGTCATCGTCGCCACGTCCCGGACCCCCATCGGGCGGGCCTTCAAGGGGTCCCTCAGGGACATCCGACCCGACGACCTCTCGGTCCAGGTCGTCAACGCCCTGCTCGAGCAGGTGCCGGGACTGGACCCCGCGCTGGTCGAGGACCTGTACTGGGGCTGCGCCGAGCCCAGTGGTCGGCACGGCTCGAACATGGCCCGCGTCATCGCTGTGCTCGCCGGGCTCGACCACCTGCCGGCCTCGACCGTCAACCGCTTCTGCGCGTCCTCGACCCAGACGATGCGGATGGCCTTCCACGCCATCAAGGCCGGCGAGGGTGACATCTTCATCAGCGGTGGTGTGGAGTGCGTGTCGCAGTACATGGGCTTCGCCGGCGCCGGCGGCTCGGCCGAGGACGCGATGAACCCGAAGTTCGCCGACGCGCAGGCCCGGACGGCCGAGCTCGCTGCGAGCAACGCGACCTGGACCGACCCGCGTGAGGAAGGCCTGCTGCCAGACATCTACGTGTCCATGGGGCAGACCGCCGAGAACGTCGCCACCTTCCGTGGGATCTCGCGCGAGCGCCAGGACGAGTGGGGCGTCACGAGCCAGAACCGTGCGGAGGCGGCGATCAAGTCCGGCTTCTTCGCGCGCGAGATCACGCCCGTCACGCTCGGCGACGGCACCGTCGTCTCGACCGACGACGGCCCTCGCCCCGGTGTCACGCTCGAGGCGCTGCAGGGCCTCAACCCCGTGTTCCGCGAGAACGGTACCGTCACCGCCGGCAACTGCTGCCCCCTCAACGACGGCGCGTCCGGCGTCATCGTCATGAGCGACACCAAGGCCAAGGAGCTCGGCATCACGCCGCTCGCCCGGATCGTCTCCACCGGCGTCTCCGGCCTCTCGCCCGAGATCATGGGCCTCGGCCCGGTCGAGGCCTCCCGTCAGGCGCTCGCCCGCGCGGGGATGTCGATCGGCGACATGGACCTGTACGAGATCAACGAGGCCTTCGCGGCGCAGGTGCTGCCTTCGGCCGACGACCTCGGCATGGACTTCGACAAGCTCAACGTCCACGGCGGCGCGATCGCCCTCGGCCACCCCTTCGGCTCGACCGGCACGCGCATCATGACGACGCTGCTCAACGGCCTGCAGGCCCGCGACGGCCAGCTCGGCCTCGAGACGATGTGTGTCGGTGGCGGCCAGGGCATGGCGATCATTGTGGAGCGCCTGAGCTGATCAACAGCTGCTGAACGTGAGTGGGCGGGCCGCCGATCGAGCGGCCCGCCCACTTCGCATAGGTAGGTAGGACATCGCATGACTACCTTGCCCTTGCGATGCCCGCCCCCTTCTCTCCGGGGGAGAGAAAGGAGAGGCGCTCAGGGCAGGGAGCGGCGGAGTGCCGTGAGGCGCTCGGTGAGGTCGCTGCCCCCGCCTGCGGCGTAGATGTCGAACACCAGCACGGCGAGCTGGTCCGGGATGACGGCGGCTCCGAGGTCCGGCACGGATGGCTGAGCCAGCTGCTCAGCAAGCTCATCGAGGAGGCGCCGGACCAGCCCCGCGGCCTCCTCCGCAGCCCGCACCGACAGCTCGGTGAACCGGCGCCGGATCCGGTCCACCTCCACAGACGACTCCGCCGGGACAGGTGGGCCTGTCCCGGCGGAGTGCAGTGCCGAGGTGTCGATCACGATGTGTCGATCACTCACACGGCGAGGTCGCTGCGGCGATCACTCACGCATACGAGCCATGAGGCGGAGGAACTCGATGTACAGCCACACGAGCGTGACGATGATCCCGTGCGCGAGCAGCCAGCTGTAGGGCTGCGGGGCACCGCTGCGGATCGCCTGCTCGATGGAGTCGAAGTTCAGCGCCAGCGACACGGCTGCGAGGCCGACGGCGAAGATCGAGATCATGATGCCGAGGCTGCCGGAGCCGCCGAAGCCGAAGGCGGTGTTGGTGACCATCGCGTAGATGAAGTTGACGACAGCGAAGATGACGTAGCCGAAGATCATCATCGTCACGATGCGACGGAACTTCGCCGTGACCTTGATGAGGCCGACCTTGTAGGCGAGCAGCATGCCGGCGAAGGTGGCGAGGGTCGCGACGACAGCGTTCATGACGATGCCGGGGTACCGCAGCTCGAAGAACTGGCTCACCGCGCCGACGAAGAGGCCCTCGAGCGCCGCATAGGCAACGATGAGCGGGACGCTGATCGCCTTCTTCAGGACGATGACGAAGCCGAGGATGAGGGTGCCGATCATGCCACCCATCCACAGCATCATGCCGAGGCCGGGGCTGGACGCCGCGACCCGCCAGCCGACGAACCCGAGAACGAGGACGATGCCGAACAGCGACGCCGTCTTCATCATGACGTCGTCCATCGTGACCCGACCGGTCTGGACCGGGCCGGCGGACGGCGCGTTGTAGAGGTCGTTCAGCTGCTGCTGGGTCATGCCGCTCTGGGCGCCCCACTGGGCGCCTGCCTGGCCGAGGTCCGGCCGGGTGCGGGTCTCGGTGCCTACCTGGCCCGGGGGGTTGAAGCCCGCATAGCCACCGCGGGCATCCTTCTCGATTCGGTCGAAGACGGGGTTGGTCGCCACTGCGGCCTCTCCTAGAGCTCGTGCGGGCGGGGAAGGGCTCCCCGCCTCCTGCTACGAGGATAAATGGTCGAACGGCGCCGGATTGTTCCCATCCACAGGTCTTCTGAGGCTCATCTTCCGCGCCGACCGGCCCACCGATCCCCTCGTATGCGCGGGCCGGGTGGGCGAGCAGGGCACAGTCGCAACGGTGTTGGGGTTACAGTGGCAGACGCCCCCGTAGCCCAACCGGCAGAGGCAGGCGACTTAAAATCGCTCGAGTGCGAGTTCGAATCTCGTCGGGGGTGCCACGCGTGGCGGCCAGGAGCAGGTCGAGTCGCTGCTGCGCCGACAGATCTGGCGGTCTCATCCATTGGGATGACGTGCCAACGGGAAGTTGCTTTGCCCATGCAACCCCAGCGCCCTCAGTACTACAGTGAGCGCGTCCGCCGGTCCGGCCGGCTGGGCAGCTGCCCGCTGGCGTGCAACCAACGGCTTGAGCCGGCGGTCTCGATTCACTACGTTGTCGGCAATCTCGACTAGCGAGGCATCATCGTGAGCACCGAACCCTCCCGCCGCCGCGGGCCCGCGAAGGGCACCCCGCGTCCGTTGCGGATGGCGCGCGCCGAGCGGGAGGCACAGCTGCTGGACATCGCTGAGGAGGTGCTCGCCGAGCGGGGCTATCTCGCGACGACCGTGGAGGAGATCGCCGAGCGCGCGGGAATCACCAAGCCGGTCATCTACGACCACTTCGGTTCCAAGGACGGTCTGCTCCTGCGCGTCATCGTCCGCACCCACGAGGCGCTCGAGGCGGCAACCCGGGCAGCGTTCGAGGAGATGGGCAGCACCCACGATGCCGAGCGGGTCCTCCGGACCACGCTGACCGTGTGGTTCGAGTTCGTCGACTCCCATCGTGGGGGACTCCGTCTCCTCCATGAGGGGCAGATGGTCGCTCAAAATGAGTTGGAGCGGATCAAGGTCACTCAAGCGGCTCTGCTCGTCGGTGCGCTCCAGAACACCGACGCGTTCGGCGACGCTGAACCTCATGGGCTCGAGGCGCTCGTGCACGCCATCGTGGGTGCGAGCGAGCGCTACGCCATGTGGCGGCTCTTCCACCCCCATGTCTCGGCACAGCAGGCCGTCGACGAGCTCACCGACTTCATCTGGAACGGCATCCGCCCGCGCGAGGGGTGAGGTGCCCTACCGGCTCCGAGCCAACCCGGCCAACGTCTCGGCGGCCGCTCCGATCCGGTGACCCAGTCGGATGATGCCCTCGGGAGCGAGGTCCTGCTGGGCGCCGCCGACGGCGATGATCAGGTCAGGGCGCTGCGCCTGAAGCGCCGTGAGGACCTCCTTGGTCGCTGCGACGTCTGCCTCGGTGGGCATGGCGATGACGATGGCCGTGGCCTCGGGGGCCGCGGCTGCAGCCAGCCAGTCCGCGAGGGGTAGGTCGGCCCCGAGGTAGTCGGTGACGAGTCCATGACGCCGGGCGGCGACGGCGAAGGCGAAAAGGCCGAGCTCGTGACGGCCGCCCGGCGGCATCCCGACGAGCACCCTGGGGCCGGCCGCGAGACGGGTCCCTGCCTCGTAGGCGGCTGACAACCGACGCGTCACGGCGTTCGAAGCGAGGTGCTCCCCTCCGACACTGACCCGACCCGACGCCCAGCCCTCACCGAGCGCCTCGAGCGCGGGGATGAGGATGTGGTCGACGACCGCCTCGAAGCTCCCTCGGGCCATCATCTGGTCCAGCACGACCTCGAGCCGGTCGGCATCGAGCTCCGCGGCAGCCTCGACGAGGGCCTCGATGTCGATCGTGGGGTCGATGTCGGACGAGAGGAGATCACTGGAAACGGCATCTCCGCCCCCCGACGCCTGAGCCGACTGTCGCCGGGACTCCTGCGCTGCGAGGCTCGGTGGGCGACCGGCGTCGACCAGCCGCGCCATCCGGGCCAGCGCGCGCACGTCCTCCTCGCTGTAGACGCGGTAGCCCGCCTCGGTCCGCTGCGGCGTCACGACACCGTAGCGACGCTCCCACGCCCGCAGTGTCGAGGGACTGATCCCGACGCGCTCGGCGGCGCCCTTGATCGTGTACATCAGCGGGATCCCAGTGCTGCGCAGTGGCTGATCCGCGCCCTGTCGTTACTCATTGCTTTACCTATCACAAACCTTTGACAATGTTTGCAACCAACCCTAAGGTGTGACAAGCCCAAAGGGAAGCCGAAACCTCAATGATCGAGGAGCCTCGTGTCGCAGACACCACCGTTCACACCGACGCACGCCTTGTGGAGGGAGTCCTTGTGAGCGCAGCCGACAGCGGCCTGGACCGGCTGCTCGATCGCAGCATAGTCCCCGGCTACTCGGCTCTCGGCTACCGCCTCCGCAAACGCGAATGGTCGAACGATGACCCCCGACCGGACGCGCTCGCGGGTCGCCGCGCCCTCGTGACCGGCGCCGGCGGCGGCCTCGGCGAGGCGACCGCCCTCGGCCTGGCCCGGCTCGGCGCAACGGTCCACCTTCTCGTGCGCTCCGAGGCGCGTGCGGCTGCGGCGGTCGACCGGATCCGAACCACCCTGGCGGAGGACGGCCGGACGGCCGAGCTCATCGTCGAGGAGTGCGACGTCTCCGACCTCGCCGCGGTCCGCGGCTTCACCGACTCCTTCGGGGGGCGCCTGCGCGCCATGGACTCCGGACTGGACGTGCTGATCCACAACGCGGGCGTCCTGCCTGCGACCCGCACCGAGTCGGTCGACGGACATGAGCTCACGGTGGCGACCCACGTCCTCGGCCCCATCCTCATGACCGAGCGACTGCTGCCGGCCCTGAGCGCGAGCACCGTGGGCGCACGGGTCGTCCTCGTCGCCTCGGGTGGGATGTACACCCAGGGCCTACCGACCCGCGACCCTGAGTACACCAAGGGTGAGTACAGCGGCTCCGTCGCGTACGCGCGCTCCAAGCGCATGCAGGTCGAGCTGACCCCGCTCCTCGCCGAGCGCTGGAGCGATGACGCAGTGTCCGTGTATGCGATGCACCCCGGCTGGGCGGACACCCCAGGGGTCGCCGACTCGCTCCCGCTGTTCCGCACCCTCACCCGCCCCATCCTGCGCTCCGCCGAGGCCGGCGCGGACACGGCCGTCTGGCTTGCCGCGACCGAGCCGGCCCCGCCGAGCGGCACGTTCTGGCACGACCGCAACGTCCGCCCCACGAGCTACCGCTCGGCGACGCGGCCCAAGCCTGGAAAGGTCGACACCCTCTGGCAGTGGGTGCAGGACGCGATCAACGTCGAGTGACCCCGTCGGCTCAGCCGACTCAGTCCCTCTGCTCCAGAGGATGAGCAAGCTGCCGGCCTTCTGCGTCGAGTCAGCCAGCCAGCCGACGCGCGACGCTCAGTGCGATGCCGTCGAGGATGTCGTGCTCCGAGGTGACGACGGCGATCCCCAGGGACGCTGCGGCCACCCGGGCGACGACCCGGTCCCAGACCAGGCCCCCGGCACCGATGACGTCGACCCGGCCGGGGTGCATGAAGCCGAGCGCGGCGCGCTCGTCGTGGCTCATCGCGAGGAGATCCGCTGAGGCGGCGGCGATCTGCTGGGGCGTGAGCTCGGCCAGGTGGATCTTGCCGGGATCGTATGCGTCCAGCGCCAGAGCGTGCGCCGTCAGGGTGGTGACGGAGCCGGCCAGGCCCACGAGCGTGTGCACGCCGGACAGGTCCACGTGCGCGGCGATCTCGTCGATCGCCGCCTCGACATCCGCGGTGGCTGCGGCGATCTGCTCAGCTGTCGGCGGGTCGCTCACGAGGTGCCGCTCGGTCATCCGGACGCAGCCGACGTTCGCCGAGTAGGACTGGATCACGCGGAAGTCGTTGCCCACGGCCTCGCCCCGGACGAGCTCGGTCGATCCACCCCCGATGTCACACACGAGGTACGGACCCGGATAGCCGGCCGCGACGACATCGCCCGTCGCACCCGTGAAGGACAGCTCCGCTTCCTCGAGACCACTGATGACCTCCGGCGCAATCCCGAAGTGGGAGAAGGCCGCTCGCACACCGTCGATGAACTCGGCGGCATTCGAGGCGTCACGCGAGGCCGACGTGGCGGTGAAGCGCACGCCCTCGCAGCCGAGCTCCTCGCACGTCCTGGCATAGCGGTCGGCGACGGTCAGCGTCCGCTGCATCGCGGCGGGGTCGATGGTCCCGGTCCGGTCGACGCCGTACCCGAGTCGCACGATCTCCATCTCCCGCACGACGTCGGTGACCACCGGCGCTGCTCCCTCAGCGAGCTGGACGTCGGCGATGAGCAGCCGGATCGAGTTGGTCCCGCAGTCGATCGCCCCGACACGCACCATCTACGCCTCCTCCTGCTCCTGCGCCGTCCTGGCGGCAGAGCCCTTGGGTCCGGTCGCATGACGGTCCCGGCACGGGTTCTCCCACCACCGCGGCAACAGCTCCAGCGCCTCGTCCCCGAAGGGGTTGACGCCCAGGCCGGCCGCCAGCGAGTGGGCGACGAGAACGTGGAGGCACTTGATCCGCTCCGGCATACCGCCCGCCGAGATCCCGGCGATCTCGGGCACGTCGGCGAGCTCCGCCCGGCGGCGCAGGTAGTCCTCGTGGGCCAGCGCATACGCCCTGGCCAGCTCGGGATCATCGGCCAGCCGGTCCTGCATCTGCTTCATCACACCCTCCGACTCGAGGGTGCTGATCGCTCCGGTGAGCCGGGGGCAGGTGGCGTAGAAGGTGGTCGGGAACGGCGTCCCGTCCGGCAGCCGCGGCGAGGTGCGGACCACGTCCGGGTCCCCGCACGGACAGCGGTGCGCCACCTCGACGACGCCGCGCGGCTCACGGCCGAGCTGGCTGTGCACTGCCTCGAGGTCCTCGGCGGTGGGTGGCTCCCCGCAGGGCGGACCGGCCTCCGCGGCGCGCGACAACGCAGCCTCCCCGCCCGTTCCAGGTCCCGTCATGGAGCCGGCTCGACGTCGGTGCGGTCGGCCTGGTTGATGCTGGCGACGAGTCGGTCGTACCAGGGCCGGCTCTCCGACACCTGACCGGTCGCAACCTGCTGACCCTCGATCTCGTCCCCCCCGATGACGGTGTAGGACACCTCGCCGGGCCGGACGAACTTCAGCCGCTCACGCGCCTGCTGCTCGATGTAGGCCGGGTCGCGCCAGCGCTCCTGCTCGGCCTCGAGCTGGGCGAGACGCTCCTCCCCCTGCGCGACCTGCCGCTCCAGCGCAGCGATCTCACTGCGCTGGGCGAAGTACGACCGCATCGTCGGCGCCAGGAGCACGACGAGCACGAGGGCGACGATCGCGATGACGGCCCACCGCCACAGGCCACTCCCCTGGTCCTGCCGCGCACTTGCCATCACACGGGGGGCGCGGGTGGCTGCGGGACGACTCGCCGGGCGCGCCTTGTCAGCCCGCGCCGGGTTCGGGCGGAACGCCGGCTTGGCCTTGGCCGCCGACGTCTTGTTCGCGGTCTTGCTCGTGGACTTGCTCTTGGGCGAAGAGGTCGACCGCGCCGCGCTCTCGGGCCGGGCCGAGGACGAGCGCGACCCGGGCCGGGTGGTCCCCCGGCCCTTGGACGCGCCCGATCCCCGGCTCGCCATGTCCTGTGTCAGGCCTTGGGCGTGAACCGCGGGAAGGCCCCGGCCCCCGCATACACAGCCGCATCGTCCAGCTCCTCCTCGATGCGGAGCAGCTGGTTGTACTTCGCGACCCGCTCGGAGCGCGCCGGCGCACCGGTCTTGATCTGACCGCAGTTCGTCGCGACCGCGAGGTCGGCGATCGTGGTGTCCTCGGTCTCGCCGGAGCGGTGGCTCATCATGCAGCGGTAGCCGCTGCGGTGGGCCAGGTCAACCGCGTCCATCGTCTCCGAGAGGGAGCCGATCTGGTTGACCTTGACGAGCAGCGCGTTGGCCGTGCCGGACTCGATGCCGCGGGCGAGCCGCTCCGGGTTGGTGACGAAGAGGTCGTCGCCGACGAGCTGGACGCGGTCACCGAGCTGATCGGTCATGGCCTTCCAGCCGTCCCAGTCGTCCTCGTTGAGCGGGTCCTCGATCGAGACGAGGGGGTATGCGTCGACGAGCTCGGTGTAGTAGGCCACCATCTCCTCGGCGGACTTGGAGCCGCCCTCGAAGGTGTAGGTGCCGCTGTCGTAGAACTCGCTGGCCGCGACGTCGAGCGCGAGGGCGATCTCCGTGCCGGGCTCGTAGCCGGCCTTCTGGATCGCCTCGAGGATGAGGTCGAGAGCAGCCCGGTTGGACTCAAGGTTCGGGGCGAAGCCGCCCTCGTCGCCGAGCCCGGTCGCGAGGCCACGCTCCTTGAGGACCGACTTCAGGGCGTGGTAGACCTCAGCGCCCCAGCGCAGGGCCTCACGGAAGGACGAGGCCCCGATCGGGGCGATCATGAACTCCTGGATGTCGACGTTGGAGTCGGCGTGGCTGCCGCCGTTGAGGATGTTCATCATCGGGACCGGCAGGATGTGCGCGTTCGGGCCGCCGACGTAGCGAAAAAGTGGCAGGCCGGCCGACTCAGCAGCCGCCTTGGCCACCGCGAGGGAGACACCGAGGATGGCGTTCGCGCCGATCGTGCCCTTGTTGTCCGTGCCGTCGAGCGCGATCATCTCCGCGTCGATGAGCCGCTGGTCGCTCGCGTCGAAGCCGAGGAGCTTGGGCTGGATCTCCTCGATGACCGCGGTGACCGCGTCTTCGACACCCTTGCCGAGGTAGCGTCCCTCGTCACCGTCGCGACGCTCCACCGCCTCGAACGCCCCGGTCGAGGCGCCGGACGGCACGGCCGCCCTGGCGAAGGTGTTGTCATCGAGCAGGACCTCGACCTCGACGGTCGGGTTCCCACGGGAGTCCAGGATCTCTCGGGCGTTCAGGGCCTCGATCGTGGCCACGGGTCACTCCTTGGGTGGTGGCGGAAGGGATTCGGAAATCAGCCTAGCCCCCCGACACATACGCTCGCGCGAGTGCCGCGCCGAGGCGGGCGTTGTGCCTGACCAGCGCGATGTTGGCCTGGAGGGAGCGGCCTTCGGTCAGCTCGACGATCCGCCCCAGCAGGTAGGGCGTGATGTCCTTGCCGCGGATACCGAGACGGTCGGAGTCCGCCAGGGCCGTGTCGATGAAGCCCTGCATCTCCTCGGCCGGGATCTCGTCGGACTCGGGCACCGGGTTCGCGACGACAACCCCACCGCTCAGCCCGAGGTCCCACTTGGCCCGCATGATAGCCGCCAGCTGCTCGGCTCCCCCGGCGTCGAGGTCGGCGACGGACATCGGCGCCTGGAAGCCGCTGCTGCGCGAGAAGAACGACGGGAACTCGCTCGACCCCACAGAGACGACCGGCACGCCAAGAGTCTCGAGCACCTCGAGGGTGCGACCGATGTCGAGGATCGACTTCACGCCGGCGCAGATGACCGCGACGTCGGTGCGGCCGAGCTCGGTGAGGTCGGCACTGACGTCCATGCTCGACTCGGCACCCTGGTGGACGCCGCCGAGGCCACCGGTCACGAAGACCCGTACCCCCGCCAGCGCGGCGAGACGCATCGTGCTCGCGACCGTCGTGGCCCCGTGGGCGCCTCGGGCCACCACATAGGGAAGGTCGCGCACGCTCACCTTCGACACCTCTGGGTGCGAGCCGAGCAGCTCGAGCTGGTCAGGGCTGAGCCCGATGCAGGGACGGCCGTCGAGGACAGCGATGGTGGCCGGGACGGCACCGCCATCGCGGATGATCTGCTCGACCTCGGTGGCCATGGCGACGTTGTCCGGGTAGGGCATCCCGTGGCTGATGATCGTCGACTCGAGGGCGACGACCGGTCCTCCGGTCGCGAGGGCATCGCGCACCTCGTCGCTGAGGCGGAGCATGGGGTGCAGGGACATCAGTGGTCCTCTCTGTCACGGGGATCGTCGGCATCGGGTGCGGTATGCCTGTTCGGCACGTCCGGTCGGTCAGGCATGTCAGTGAGCTCTGGTAGATCTGGCAGGTCGGCGAGATCGGTCGGCACGGTGAGGTCGGAGCGCACCGTGCGCGCGGCGACCGCGTTGCCGAAGGCGACCGCAACCTCGAGGTCGGCGCCACGCACGAGGGCGTGGATGAGGCCGGCGGTCGCCGAGTCACCGGCACCGGTGACGTCGCGTACCTCCTCCGGCGGCACCACGGCAGCCGGGACGTCCACTGGGTCCACGCCAGGGCCACGGAGCAGCCGACTGCCGGCGAGCCCACGCCGGACGCAGATGTTGGCCGCGATCGAGTGCGGGTCCAGCAGCTCGGTGAGCGCCGCATACTCGTCCTGGTTGGGAGTCATGAGGTGGGCCGGGTATGCGGGGGTGAGCCCGGCGAGCCGCCGCGCCTTGACCACACTCACCGGCTCGATGGTGACAAGTGCTCCCGCCGCCACCGCCTGGTCGAGGGCGGCTCCGAGGACGGGGATCGGCAGGTTGGCGTCGAGCACGACGTGGCGCACGCCCTCGAGCTGGAGGTCGGCGACGTGCTCCACCGTCATGGTGTCGAGAGCGGCGAAGTCGGAGACCGCCACCGAGAGGGAGCCGTCCGTGTCGAGTGTGGCGACATAGGTCGCGGTGCGCTCGGCGTCGTGGAGGACGCCGGAGACGTCGACCCCCGTGAGTGCGGTCTCGGCGAGGACGAGTCGGCCGAAGGCGTCGTCGGCGACCCGGCTCACGAGCCGTACGTTCGTGCCCAGTCGGGCAAGGGTCTCGGCGATGTTCCTGCCCACGCCGCCAGGGCTGGCGCTCACGATTCCCGGGTTGCTCGTTTCTGGAATGAGGGATGCGCTGCTGGTCGCCTTGAGGTCGATGGCGCTCGCCCCGACGACGACGACCTCAGTCATCGGTGTGCTCCTGGCTCGACTCTGCGACAGCCTCCGGGGAGCCGCTGTGCGCGGTGTCCGACGCCTCCGCATCCCTCAGCGCCGGCCTGGCGCTCAGGGCGACCCGGTGCAGTGCAGCGGCGGCATGCTCGCGGGCGGCAGCCAGATCGGCGAGAGCCTGGCCCAGGTCGACCTCGGCCGCCTCGTCGGTGACGAGGTGGCGACGGCGCACCCGCGCAGCGACCTTGTCGGCCGCGAGCTCGACCGGAAGGTGGGGCGAGATGCCGTGGAGCAGGTCCTCATCCGCCGCGGCGCCGACGCCCGAGGCGGCCCGCTCGGCCGCCTTGATCTGCTCCCAGGCCTGCTCGACCTGCTCCGGAGAGCTGGCGTCGCCATCGGCGAAGACGTGCGGGTGGCGGCGCACGAGCTTCTCGACGAGGTGCCCGGCGACATCATCGATGTCGAATCCGTCTGCCGCCTCCGCGGCCACACGGGAGTGGAAGACGACCTGGAGGAGCACGTCCCCGAGCTCCTCGGCGAGGTGGGCCATGTCACCGGACTCGATGGCATCGATCGTCTCGTAGACCTCCTCGACCAGGTAGGGCGCGAGGGAGTCGTGAGTCTGCTCGGCGTCCCACGGGCAGCCGCCCGGCGAGCGCAGCCGGTCCATCGCAGCAACGACGTCGAGGAGGCGGGCGCCGGGGACGTCCCACGAGCCGAGAAGGACCTCGACGTCGGGCGCATCGGGGCGGCTGGAGACCTCGGTGGCGATGGCGTCGGTGAGACCCGGGTCGCCGTCGCCGGACACGACCCAGAGGACGTCCTCGGTGACAGCCCGACTCACCAGCTCGCGGGCGCGCGATGCGGTGGGAGAGGCAGACGATCCGGGCTCCCCGCCGGTCTCTCCCGGATCATCGAGGATCTCGACGGTCAGCCCTGCCTCGCCGAGCGCCGAGACGACAGGGTCATCAGGGTCGCCGGCGAGCCGGGTACCCGTCTGCTCGACGAGGCGCCATGCGCTCGCGCTGAGGAGGCCCGGCGCGACGCGCGGGCTCGTGGCGAGCAGGATGAGTCTGGGCACTGGCCGGTCAGGCGCCGGCTCAGTCGGCAGGGCTCGCGATCCAGTCAGCCGTCTGCGGGATGACCTCCACCCGCTCGGCATCGAAGCTGCCGTAGCGCGGGTTCACCTCGACATCGAGCTCGAGGAGACGGGAGGTGATCTCGTTGAAGTCCTCCTCGGTCATCTTCCCGATGGCGAGGTCGAGCTTCGTCAGGTCGATGACGTAGGGAACCGGGCCGTCGATGTCGGCGAGGGTGGAGCGCGCAGCCGCATCGGTGATCACGACGTCCCGCTCACCCAGGACGTCGAGGACGGTCGGCGCGATGATGAGCCGGGTCAGGAGGTCCTGCGCCTCCATCGGGCGCGACGCATACTGCGCGATCTGGTCGCTCGCCTCCTGCAGCCCGGACCGGGTGATCCTGTGCCCGTCGACGATCGCGGCGGTGTCAGCCGTTCCGCAACCGGACAGGAGCAGCGCTGCGCCGGCGGCAGCGACGAGCAGGCGTGGAGTCTTCACTGAGCGGTCCCTTCTCCCAGGCGGGGCCTGGTCGGTGCACTTCGAGCATTCAACGGGTCAATCATGCCCCACTCCTCGCAGCGGCAGCGATGTCGTCGAGGAACACCGCCTCGATGAGCTGGGCGGCCCACTCGAGGATGGCCCGGTCGCGGACCGGACGGCCGCCGACCTTCGCCGTGCGCGGGTGCGGGACGAGGATGACGCCAAGTGAGTCCTTGACGAGGGAGCCGGGGTAGACGCGGGCCAGCCGCAGCCGCTGGGACTCGCGCAGCTCCCCGACCGGGCCGAACCGGATGTTCGTCCCCTGCACCGAGATGTCGGCGATCCCCGCGCGACGCGCGACCGTACGGAGCCGGGCGACCTCACGCAGGCTGACGACCGGCTCGGGCAGCGGGCCGTAGCGGTCGATGAGCTCGGCCTCGATGTCGGCCAGCTCGGCCTCGTCCTTGACCAGGGCGAGCTTCTTGTATGCCTCGAGCCGCAGCCGCTCCCCCGGCACGTAGTCGTGGGGCAGGTGGGCGTCGACCGGAAGATCGATCTTGACTTCGGCCGGCGGCCGCTCCTCACCCTTGAAGTCCGCGACGGCCTCGCCGACGAGCCGGACGTAGAGGTCGAACCCGACGCCCGCGATGTGGCCGGACTGCTCGCCGCCGAGCAGGTTGCCCGCACCGCGGATCTCGAGGTCCTTCATGGCGACCTGCATGCCGGCGCCGAGGTCGGTATGCGACGCGATGGTCTCGAGGCGGTCGTGGGCTGTCTCGGTGAGCGGCTTCTCCGGCGGGTAGAGGAAGTAGGCGTAGGCGCGCTCCCGGCCCCGGCCGACGCGGCCGCGCAGCTGGTGCAACTGGGAGAGGCCGAGCACGTCGGCCCGCTCGACGATCAGGGTGTTCGCGTTGGAGATGTCCAGCCCGGTCTCGACGATCGTCGTGCAGACGAGGACGTCGAACTTCTTCTCCCAGAAGTCGACGACGACCTCCTCGAGCCGGTGCTCGTTCATCTGGCCGTGGGCCGTCGCGACGCGGGCCTCGGGCACGAGCTCGCGCAGCCGGCTGGCGGCCTTCTCGATCGTGGAGACCTTGTTGTGGACGAAGAAGACCTGGCCCTCGCGCAGCAGCTCACGGCGGATCGCGGCGACGATCTGCTTCTCGTCGTACGGCCCGACGTAGGTCAGGACCGGGTGCCGCTCCTCGGGAGGCGTTGTGAGAGTGGACATCTCGCGGATCCCGGTGACCGCCATCTCGAGGGTGCGCGGGATCGGCGTGGCGGACATGGCCAGCACGTCGACAGCGGTGCGCAGCGCCTTGAGCTGCTCCTTGTGCTCGACCCCGAAGCGCTGCTCCTCGTCGACGACGACGAGGCCGAGATCCTTGAAGCGCACCTCGCTGCCGAGCAGCCGGTGGGTGCCGATGACGACGTCGATAGTGCCCTTCGCCAGGCCGTCGAGAACTTCCTTGGCCTCCCTGTCGGTCTGGAAGCGGGACAGGGCCTTGACGACCACGGGGAATCCCGCATACCGCTCGGAGAAGGTGTTGTAGTGCTGCTGGACGAGGAGGGTCGTCGGGACCAGGACCGCGACCTGCTTGCCGTCCTGGACGGCCTTGAACGCCGCGCGCACTGCGATCTCGGTCTTGCCGTAGCCGACGTCGCCGCAGATGAGCCGGTCCATCGGGATCGGCCGCTCCATGTCGGCCTTGACCTCGTCGATGCTGCTCAGTTGGTCCGGCGTCTCGATGTGCGCGAAGGCGTCCTCGAGCTCGCGCTGCCACGGTGAGTCGGGGCTGTAGGCGTGACCCGAGGTGGCCATCCTGGCCGAGTACAGCCGGATGAGCTCGTTCGCGATCTCCTTGACGTAGCGCCGGGCGCGGCTCTTCGTCTTGTGCCAGTCCGAGCCGCCGAGCTTGTTGACGGTCGGCGACTCCCCGCCGACATACCGGGTGACCTGGTCGAGCTGGTCGGTCGGCACATACAACCGGTCGCCGGGCTGGCCCCGCTTGGAGGCGGCGTACTCGAGGACGAGGTACTCGCGGGTCGCGCCCTGGATCGTGCGCTGGGCCATCTCGATGAAGCGGCCTACGCCGTGCTGCTCGTGGACGACGAAGTCACCCTTGCGCAGCTGCAGCGGGTCGACCTGGTTGCGTCGCCGGGACGGCATCTTGCGCATGTCGCGCGTCGAGGCCGATCCGGGCGCGCTGCCGGTGAGGTCGGCCTCGGTGATGACCGCGATCTTGTCGGGCAAGGAGAGGAAGCCGCTCCCGAGAGCGCCGTGGGTGACGGCGACCCGGCCCAGCGGCGGCGGGGCTGCGTCGTCGGCCAGTGCCGCCGCGATGTCGTTCTCGCCGAGGAGCTCGACGACGCGGCGGCCGAAGCCGGCACCCTCGGTGACGATGAGGACCGACCACTCGTCGGCGAGGTAGTCGCGCAGGGCCGCGACCGCCTCCTCGGTGTTGCCGCGGAAGGTCGGGGCGGGCACGGTCGAGGTGGGGAGGGACTCGTCGAGGGCGTCCGCCGGCTCGGCCTCGGCGGCCTGGCCTGTCGTGGGGTCCACCGCACCGAACGGGGTGATGTCGATCCACATCCGGCCCAGCTTCGCGGCGTGGGCACGCAGCTCGGCGAGACTCCAGAACGAGCTCGACCCGAGGAGCTCCTGCAGGTCGATCGGGACGGTGTTGCCGGCGGCAGCGTTGGCCCAGCCCGCGTCGAGGAACTCCTGGCTGGTCGCCACGAGGTCGTGGGCGCGGGTGCGCACCCGCTCCGGGTCGATGAGGACGACGGACGCGTCCTCTGCGAGCACGTCGAGAAGGGTCTCCATCCCCTGCACGAGCGCAGGGGCCAGGGACTCCATCCCCTCGACAGCGATGCCCGCCGCGACCTTGTCGAGCAGGTCGATCGCGCCGGGGAGGTGCTCGCGAAGTGCGGCCGCCCGGCCCCGGACGGCGTCGGTGAGCAGCACCTCGCGGCACGGGGGCGCCCATAGTCCGTGCTCGGCGACGTGGAGCGAGCGCTGGTCGGCGACCTTGAACCACCGGATCTCCTCGACCTCGTCGCCGAAGAACTCGACGCGGATCGGGTGCTCCTCGGTGGGCGGGAAGACGTCGAGAATGCCGCCGCGCACGGCGAACTCGCCGCGGCGCTCGACCAGGTCGGTCCGGGAGTATGCGGCGGCCGCCAGAGCCTCGACGACCTCCTCGAGCGGCCGCTCGTCACCCACCCGCAGTGCCACGGGAGCCAGGTCACCCAGGCCCTTGGCGATGGGCTGGAGCACCGAGCGGACGGGTGCCACGACGATGTCGAGGGGCCCGTACACCGGGTCGTCGGGGTCCGGGTGCGCGAGTCGGCGCAGCACCGCGAGCCGGGCACCGACGGTGTCGCTGCGGGGGCTGAGCCGCTCGTGCGGCAGGGTCTCCCAGCTCGGGAAGAGCGCGACCCGGTCGCGGTCGTGGAGGTCGGCGAGCGCGCGCGTGAGGTCCTCGGCGTCCCGGCTGGTCGCGGTGACGACGAGCAGCGGGCGCTGCGCGATCGCAGCGGTGAGGACCGGCTGCGCGCCCTTGGCGCACGCGATGTCGAGCTGGTCGACCCGCTCCCGCAGCCCGGCGGCGACAGCCGCGCGCGCACGGTCGAACGCCTGGCTCTGCCCCATGGCGACGGCGAGCGCACGCAGCGGTGGCGTCGCCCCGGCCGCGGTCTGCGGCATGACGGTGGCGGTCACGAGACCTCCTTCATTGG
Source organism: Actinomycetales bacterium (assembly GCA_012729695.1). Lineage (GTDB taxonomy): Bacteria > Actinomycetota > Actinomycetes > Actinomycetales > Dermatophilaceae > F2B08. Next base: position 23,623 of record JAAYCP010000045.1, read on the forward strand.
TGTCGATCCGACGGTCAGCACGGACAAGAGAAGGGTTCCCTTGGGGAGTGGGCCCTTCCCTCCCCCGGAGAGAAGGGGCGCCCTCATCTGGGTGAGTGGAATCGCTGCTGGGCGACGAGCAGGCCCTGCTGTGCCAACACCTCGACGGCGTCCGCTGCTTCCCCGAGGAGGAAGGGCAGCTCGGCCCGCTCGTCCTTGGAGAAGTCGCGGAGCACGTAGTCGGCGGGGTCCATCCGTCCCGGCGGGCGGCCGATGCCGACGCGCACCCGCAGGTAGTCCCGGGTCCCCAGCGTCTTGCTGATCGACCGCAGGCCGTTGTGACCACCCTCGCCGCCGCCGAGCTTGAGACGCACCTGGCCGGCGTCGATATCGAGCTCGTCGTGGATGACGATGAGCCGGTCCGGCCCGGCGCCGAAGAAGCTCAGCAGCGCCTTGACCGGGCCGCCGGACTCGTTCATGTACGAGTGCGGGACCGCGATGACCGCAGCGGGGCCGGGCCGTCCGTCAACGGTCCCCAACCGGACCTGAGCCGCGCTGGCCCTGGCCTTGTGCGCACGCAGGGGCGACGCATACCGACTCGACAGCTCGCCGACGACCATGGCGCCGACGTTGTGACGGTTGCCCGCATAGCGGTCGCCGGGATTGCCGAGCCCGACGACGACCCAGGGGGCGTTGTCGCTCATGTCTTCCTCGCCTCGATCGGCTCGTTGGTATGCGGGGGTCGGCTCCTCCTGCGGCCGTCCGGTGAGGCGGCCGTACAGGCGGGCGAGGGGTCCCGGACGCCGGTGGCGTTCGGGACCCCTCGACATCGTGCTGGCGAAAGAGGTCGTGGACTACTCCGCCTGCTCGCCCTCGGCCGCCGGGGCCTCCTGGGCCGCGGGGGCCTCGGCCGGAGCCTCGGGCGCCTCCTGCTCCATGCCCGCTGCCTCCTCGGCCTCGGAGAGCTCGGCCTCGAGCGCCTCCTCGGAGATCATCGCGGTGATGTTGATGACGAGCGCCTCCTCGTCCATCGCGAGCGCGGAGCCCTGCGGCAGGACGACGTCCTTGGCCAGGATCTGGGTGCCGGCCGGCAGACCCTCGATGGAGACGGAGACCGACTCGGGGATGTCGGTGGCCTCGGCCTCGACCTGGATGGTCGGGTGGTCGACGGTGACGACGGTGTCCGGACCGGCCTCGCCCTCGACGTGCAGCGGAATGTCGACGACGACCTTCTCGCCCTTGCGGACGATGACGAGGTCGACGTGCTCGATGATCGGCTTGATGGCGTCGCGCTGGACGTCCTTCGCGAGCGCGAGCTTCTCGTCACCGTCGAGGACGATGGTGAGCAGGGCGTTCGGGTTCTTCAGGGCCATCATCGTGTCGTGGCCCGGCAGGGTGATGTGGATCGGGTCGGCTCCGTGGCCGTACATGACCGCAGGGATCTTGTGGTCGCGGCGGATCTTGCGGGCCGCGCCCTTGCCGAACTGGGTGCGCTTCTCAGCGTTGAGCGTGAGGTCGGACATGACTGGGGACTCCTCGTGGGGCAGGTCAATCGAGCGTCGAATGGATGGACATCGGTTGAAGGTGAGCTCCACCATGGAGCTCGGGCGGTGGCCTCGACGCGGGGCGCGGCACGATGACGGGCGCCGGGGGCGACCTGGGGAGGTCGGCACGTCGGCCACCGCGTCGATCACGGACGCGCTCGTAGCTTCAGGTCCTGCGGACCGGCCCTCGTGCAGCGTCCCTCGCCGAGGCAACCCAGTCAGTCTAGGGGAGGGCCCCACCTGCCACGAAATCGCCTATGGGCTGGAGCTCCGCTCGCCTCAGAGCGCTCCTCGGCGCTGGTCTCAGTGCGCCGGCGTCGGGTGGCGCTCGATGAGCTCCTCGGCGTTCGGCTCCACGTTCGGCTCCCCCTCCGACGCGAGGAACGCAGCACGCTCCCCGAGCCGGACGGCCACCACACCGGCGAGGATGAACGCGCCACCGAGCAGCTGGATCGGCCGCGGCAGCTCGCCGAGGAGCAGCCAGGCGAAGCCGATCGCGAAGAGCACCTCGGTCAGGCCGATGAAGGACGCCAGCGTCGAGCCGAGCTGGCGGGCACCCATGATCGCGAGGACGTATGCGAGGGCCGCCGCGATCAGGATGAGCTCACCGAAGGCGACCCACGCAGGGGTCTGCGCTCCAAGGAGCGTGACCGTGCCCGAGCCGGCGCTCATCGGGAGGACCTGCACCAGCCCGAGAACCCCGAGCGCGACGGCGCCGGTCCCCAGGCCGAGGCACGCGAAGGCGATGCTCGGGATCGGGTTCGGCCGGCCCGCGAGGATGAAGTGACCCGCGAGGCCGAAGGCTGCGACAAGGCCCCAGGCGACCCCGACGAGGTCCGGCCGGACGGCCCCGGTGATGTCGAGCACGAAGACCAGCCCGCCGATCGCGAGCGCCATGCCGAGCAAGGTGAGCCGGTGCGGGCGCACCCGGGTGAGGAACCACACGACGAGGACGACGATCACGACGCCGAGGAACTCCAGCAGCAGCGCCACCCCCACGGGGAGCCGCTCGACCGCCTGGAAGTAGCCGAGCTGAGCCAGCCCGACAGCGAGCAGACCGTAGGCGATGACGAGCGGCACGTTGCGTCGCACGCTCTGCCACTGGCGCACGAGGGGGCCGATCGCGAACGGCAGCAGCGCCATCGACGCCCCGACCATGCGGATGAACACGACGAGGGTCGGCGTCCAGCCGGCCTCGATGAGGGACTTCGCGAAGGGGCCGGAGGTGCCGAAGGCGGCGGCCGCCAGCAGCGCAGCGATCAGCCCGGAACCGAACTGACGGCGGACGGCCTCGACCATGGCGAAGTCCTTTCGAGGGAGGTGCTCCACGGGAGACCACGACGTCTCAGGGACAGGATGTCAGGAGCAAAGTAGAGTGTTGGTCGTGACGCTACTCCTCGAGACCGTCAGGAGTCAACGTGGCTTTCACTCATGACACAGAGGTCGCCCTCCGCTATGCGGCGACCCTGGTCAACACGATGCCCACGGACACCCGTCCCGAGGGCCTGCCCACCGTGGCCGTGCTCATCGCGCAGCTGGAGGAGTGGGACTGGACCGGCAGGATGCCCACGACGGTCGAGGAGCTCGAGACCGTCCAGCGGGTGCGCTCACGCCTCCGGGAGTACTGGGACGGGGACCTCGAGCACGCGGTCGAGATCACCAATGCCCTCCTGCACGACGGGCAGGCCAGGCCCAGGCTCGTCAATCACGAGCCGCTCGGCTGGCACGTCCACGCCACCGAGGATGACGCTCCGCTGGCCTACCGCATCGCGGTCGACACGGCCATGGCGATGATCGATGTCATCCGCGCCGACGAGCTCGACCGTCTCAAAGTGTGCGAGGCCTCGGACTGCGACGACGTCTACGTCGACCTCTCCCGCAACCGCTCCCGCAAGTTCTGCGACGGGACGTGCGGAAACAACGCCAACGTCGCGGCCTACCGGGCCCGGAAGGCGGCGAAGGCCAGATCCCGTGGTGGTCGGCGCGGATCGCGCTCGAACGCTTCGAGCTAGTCGCTCAGGCGTTCCCGTCGAACATCGACGTCACCGAGCCGTCCTCGAAGACCTCCTTGACCGCCCGGGAGATGAGCGGAGCGATCGAGAGAGTGGTGAGGGTGTCGAACCGGCACTCGGGCGCGATCGGCAGCGTGTTCGTCACGATGATCTCCTGAGCCGCGCAGGCCATGAGCCGCTCCTTCGCAGGCCCGGAAAGGATCGCGTGGGTCGCAGCGATGACGACACCTGCCGCACCGTCCTTCATGAGCGCGTCGGCAGCCTTGGTGATGGTGCCGCCGGTGTCGATCATGTCGTCGACGAGGACACAGAGCCGACCGGCGACCTCACCGACGACCCGGTTCGCTGCCGACTCGTTGGGCCGGTTGATGTCACGGGTCTTGTGGATGAACGCCAGCGGCGCACCACCGAGGCGCCTCGACCACTGCTCGGCGACCTTGATCCGGCCGGCGTCCGGGGAGACGATCGCGAGCTCCTGGTCGCCGTACTTCTCCTGGACGTAGTCGGTGAGGATCGGCAGGGCCATGAGGTGGTCGACCGGCCCGTCGAAGAAGCCCTGGATCTGCGCCGTGTGGAGATCGACCGCCATGAGCCGGTCGGCACCGGCCGCGGCGAACAGGTCGGCGATGAGCCGCGCCGAGATCGGCTCGCGACCACGGTGCTTCTTGTCCTGACGCGCGTACCCGTAGAACGGCAGCACGACGGTGATCCGCTTCGCCGAAGCACGCTTGAGCGCGTCGATCATGAGCAGGTGCTCCATGATCGACTCGTTGATCGGCGCCGTGTGGCTCTGGATGACGAAGGCGTCGCAGCCGCGGACCGACTCCTCGTAGCGGACGTAGATCTCGCCGTTGGCGAAGTCGTAGGCGCTCGTCGGCACCAGATCGGTCCCGAGCGCCGCCGCGACGTCCCGGGCCAGGTCCGGGTGCGCACGACCGGAGAAGACCATGAGGTTCTTCTTCGTGCGCTTCCGGATCCCGTGCCGGCGATCCTTGTGCTTGCCCGCCTTGTCGGCGCCACCCTTGCTCACTGCGCGTCGTCACCTTCTCGGTTCGAGGATCGGGTATGCGGTGGCCCCGTTTGCGATGCCGCCGCCCTCGCGGCCTCGGCCGTCTTCGTGCCTGGACGGGCCTTCTCGACCCAGCCGTCGATGTTGCGCTGGACGCCGCGGGCAATCGCCATCTGACCCGGGAGGACGTCCTGGGTCAGGGCCGAGCCGGCCGCCACATACGCACCGTCGGCGACCGTCACCGGGGAGACGATGACACTGTCGGAGCCCACGAAGGAGTGCTTGCCGATGGTCGAGTGGTGCTTCTTGACGCCGTCGTAGTTGGCGAAGATCGTGCCAGCGCCGATATTGGCGCCCTCACCGATCGTCGCGTCGCCGCAGTAGGTCAGGTGCGGCACCTTGGCGCCCTCACCGATATCGGCGTTCTTGGTCTCGACGAAGCCGCCGATCTTGCCCCGGGCTCCGAGCACCGTGTTCGGCCGCAGGTAGGAGTAGGGACCGACCGTCGCCTCCTCACCGATGACAGCGAGGTTCGCGACCGCGCGGGTGACGCTGGCACGGTCCTTGACGACGGTGTCGCGCAGCGTGACCTCCGGGCCGATCTCGCAGCCGGCGCCGACCGACGTGGCGCCGAGCAGCTGGGTCCCGGGGAGGATCGTCGTGTCGCGGCCGATGGTGACGTCGACGTCGATCCACGTCGTGGCGGGGTCGACGATGGTGACACCGGCGCGCATGTGGCGCTCGCAGGTGCGCTGGTTGAGGACCCGGCCGAGGGTGGCGAGCTGGACGCGGTCGTTGACGCCCTCGGTCTGCCAGAGGTCGTCGAGCACGTGGGCCTGGACCGAACGGCCTTCGGCCTTGGCGACCTTCACGACGTCGGTGAGGTACTTCTCACCCTGCGCGTTGTCCGTCGTGACCTTGCCCAGCGCCGAGCGCAGCAGCGCCGCGTCGAAGACGTAGATGCCCGAGTTGATCTCGGTGATCGCCCGCTCTTCGTCGGTCGCGTCCTTCTCCTCGACGATCGCGGTGACCGAGCCGTTGTTGTCCCGCACCACGCGGCCGTAGCCGAAGGGCTTGGGCACGCGCGCGGTGACGAGCGTGATGTCGCTGCCGCTCTCGACGTGACGCCGGGTCACCTCGACGAGGGTCTCGCCCGTGAGCAGGGGCACGTCACCGGAGGTGACGAGCACGGGTCCCTCGAGGTCCTCGGGAAGAGCGGCCAGTCCGCACTCGACCGCGCGGCCGGTGCCCATGATGTCGTCCTGGTCGGCGAACAGGAGATCAGGGTCGAGTGACCGGCAGTGCTCGACGACCCGGTCACGCTGGTGCCGCACGACGACCGCGACGAAGGGTGCGCCGGTGCTGCGTGCCGCCCGGATGGCATGCGAGACCAGGGCATGACCGCCGATGGGGTGCAGAACCTTCGGGAGGTCGGACTTCATACGGGTGCCCTCGCCAGCAGCGAGGATGACGACGGCGGCCGGACGAGTCGCGTTCACGCAGGATGCTCCCAGGGTGTATGCCGTGCTGACGTTCGCCACTCTACTCCGGACGGAACGTCGGCCCGGATCCGCCGGAGTGCGGCTAGAGGATGTCGACGAGTTCCCGGTTGGCCTCCTCGCGGACGGCGTCGAGGGCGTCCCGAGCGGTCCGCGCAGCACGGGCAACCGCCGCCAGACGCTGACACTCGGGGTAGGAGTGCATCGAGAGGGCGAGCCGCACGACGGGCACCTTGGCCGGTGCCATCGAGAGGGACGTCACACCGAGACCGGCCAGCACGAGCGCGAGGAGCGGGTCGCCACCGGCCTCACCACAGACACCCATGGGCCTGCCGGTGCGGGCCGCACCCAGGCACGCGGCGGCAATGACGTCGAGGACGGCCGGCTGCCACGGATCGAGCAGGTCGGCCAGCTCGCCCTGCATCCGGTCGGCCGCCATCGTGTACTGCCCCAGGTCGTTGGTCCCGAGCGAGCCGAACTCGACCTCGGCGAGGATGTGCTCGGACCGCAGCGCGGCCGCGGGGACCTCGATCATGACGCCGGCCTTGGGCAGCCCGTTCTCCTTCACGCGCCGGTTGAACCAGGCAGCCTCCTCCGCCGTGGCGACCATCGGAGCCATGACCCGCACGTCGGCCCCGGTCTCCCTCGCGACGACGGCGAGTGCCTCGAGCTGGCTGTCGAGCAGCTCCGGCCGCTCCGCGGACAGGCGCAGTCCCCTCCGCCCGAGGGCAGGGTTCTCCTCCGGACCGAGGTCGGCGAACTTCAGCGGCTTGTCGGCCCCGGCGTCGAGAGTCCGCACCACGACCCGGCGCTCGCCGAACGGCTCGATGACCTGGCGGTAGATGTCCGCCTGCTCCTCGACCGTCGGGGCCCGGTCCGCGGAGAGGAAGACGAACTCGGTGCGGAACAGCCCGACACCCTCAACGTCCTGTGCGGCAGCCGCGACAGCGTCCTCGGGCCCGCCGATGTTGGCGAGCAGCGCCACGGCGTGGGCGTCCCGGGTCGATCCCGCGCCCGACAGTCCGGCGATCGCACGCGTCCGCTTTTTGCGCTTCTCCTCCTGCGCCGCGACGTATGCGGGGCTCGGGTTGATCATGACCTCACCGGTGTCGCCGTCGAGGGCGACGAGGGTCCCGGGGGCGATCTCCGTCGCGGCCTTGACCTGGACGACGGCGGGGATGCCCATCTGGGCGGCGAGGATCGCCGTGTGGCTGGTCCGCCCCCCGGCGCTGGTGATGATGCCGATGACCTTGTGGCGGTCGAGGGTTGCCGTCTCCGCCGGCGCGAGGTCTTCGGCGACGACGACGGACGGCTCGACCATCTCCGGCACACCGGGAATCGGCACGCCGAGAACCGCGGCGACAGCGCGGGACCCGACATCCCGAAGGTCCGTGACCCGCTCGGCAAAGAGACCCCCGAGCGCCTGGAACTGCGCGGCGAACTCCTCCACGGCTCCCGTGATGGCGTTCGCCGGTCCCGTTCCGGCGTGGACGAGCTTGCCGGCGGACTTCACCAGCCCCTTGTCGCGGGCGATGAGGGCGGTGGCCTTGAGGATCTGCTGACCGGTCTCGTCAGCCCTCGCTGCCCGCTCCTCCAGGTCGGCAGCGACCTGTGCGAGCGCACCACGGATCTGCTCGATGGCAGCCTCCGGATCCGCCGCGGCAGGCTCGGCCGCCGGCGCCCGGACGGCAGGTGCGACCTGGACCACCGGGCCCGAAGCGGTCCCAGGGCTGACCCCGATCCCGTGGCGCGTCTCGAGCTCCGACATGGCGTCTACTCCGCGTCGAGGTCGCGGGAGAGGAGCTCGACGAGACCGTCGAGCACGGCGTCGGCGTTCTCCCCCTCTGCGGAGAGGACGACCTCCTCACCGTGCTTGGCGCCCAGCGCCATGACGCCGAGGATGCTCGTGGCGTCGACCGGGTCCTCGCCGGGACGGCCGATCTCGATGTCCAGGCCGCTCTCCGACGCCTGCTCGACGAAGAGGGCAGCGGGACGGGCGTGCAGTCCGACGGACGAGGCGATGGTGACGGTGCGGGTAGCCATGGTGTGGTGCTCCTTTGCTGTGGCTGCTGTTTCGTGGCTGTGGTGCCTGTGGCTGGTGCTGCCTTGTAGCTCTGGTCCGGTATCTGAAGAGGCTATGCGCCCACCACCACCTCTGCCCGGCTGTGGTCGCGCGACTTCAGTGCCACGACGACGCCGGCCATGACGACGACGCCCACGGCAAGCGCGAGGAGGAAGAGCAGGAAGTTGCCGATGAGGGGCAGCATCCAGATGCCGCCGTGCGGCGCGCGCAGCGTCGCCCCGAACGCCATCGCGAGCCCGCCCGTGATGGCCGAGCCGACGACGGACGACGCGATGATGCGGGCCGGGTCGGCCGCGGCGAACGGGATCGCACCCTCCGAGATGAAGGACGCGCCGAGCAGCCATGCCGCCTTGCCGTTCTCACGCTCGGGCTCTGAGAAGAGACGCGGCCGCACCGACGTGGCGAGCGCCATGGCGAGCGGCGCAACCATCCCGGCGGCCATGACCGCCGCCATGATCTTCAGCTGAGGCGCATCCGCAGCCGTCCCGGCCGCTGAGAGGCCCGCCGTCGCGAAGAAGTAGGCGGTCTTGTTGACCGGCCCGCCGAGGTCGAAGCCCATCATCGCGCCGAGGACGAGACCCAGGACCAGGGCGCTGCCGCCCGACATGCTCTCGAGCCAGTCGTTCATCGCCGACATGACGGCGGCGATGGGTCGGCCCAGGAGGGTGATGAAGAGGCCCGCGGTGATGAGCGTCGACAGGAGCGGGATGACGACGACGGGCATCACGCCGCGGACACCCTTGGGGACGTTCCAGCCTGAGATCCACCGGGCGACGAGGCCGCCGATGATGCCGGTGGCGAGACCACCGAGGAAGCCGGCGTCCATCGACACCGCGATCGCTCCGCCCGTGACACCGGGCACCAGACCCGGTCGGTCCGCGATCGCGAAGGCGATGAACCCGGAGAGGATCGGCACCAGGAAGCCGAAGGCGGCGCCGCCGATGACGAACATCAGGGCGGCCCACGAGGTCGCGGAGATCGGGTCGAAGTTCTGGGCGATGTTGTAGGTGTCATCGCTCGTGAGGTTGAACTTGGTGATCTCCACCGCCCCGCTCTCCCCGATCGCCAGCTGGGCGACGAGGAAGGAGAGGGCGATGAGGATGCCTCCGGCGGCGACGAAGGGGATCATGTAGGACACGCCGGTCATCAGCCACTGGCGCACCTTGGTCGCCCTGCTGGCTCCGTCGTCGACCTTGCTCGTGAGGCCGCCCGCTCCACCCGAGCCGCTGCCGGAGGCGTCCGCGGCTGCGACCTGGACGACCGGCACCGAACCGGGCTCAGCGGCATGCTTGGCGGCCGCCTCCTCGGCCTGCCGGATGAGCTGCGGGCCGTCACTGATGGCCTTCTTCACGCCCACGTCGATGACCGGCTTGCCGGCGAAGCGTCCGAGGTCCTTCACGGGCAGCTCATGGGCGAAGACCACGGCATCGGCGTCGGCGATCTGCTCGGCGCTGAGCGGTGTCGAGCCGGCTGAGCCCTGGGTCTCGACGAGGATCTCGTGCCCTGCCTCACGGGCCGCGCCCTCGAGCGCCTCGGCCGCCATGTAGGTGTGGGCGATCCCGGTCGGGCAGGACGTCACCCCGATGAGCTTGAGTCGACGGCCGCCCGTACCGCTGCCCGAGGTCGCGCTAGCGACCTGCTCGGTGGGGGCAGGTGCCGATGCTGCCGGGGAGGACGTCCCCTCAGACGCTGCCGATGAAGACGTCACGCCGGATGCTGCTCCTGAAGCCGTCGGCTGGGGCGATGCTGCTGCGGCTGCTGCCCCGGCCGCGGCTACCTCGGGAGCCGCCGGAGCCTGCGCGGGTGGCGCGTCCAGCGCCACCTCGGCGGAGACGATGTCGACGACCTCTGCCTCACTGGTGGCGTCGGCGAGCGCCTGCTTGAACTCCTTCTTCATCAGCGCGCGGGCGAGCTTGGGGAGCATCTGCATGTGCGCATCCCCGCCGTCAGCAGGGGCGGCGATGAGGAAGATCAACCTCGCCGGACCGTCCTTGGCGCCCCACTCGATGCCGTCCGCGGAGCGCCCGAAGACGAGCGACGGCTCGGTGATTGCGGCGCTGCGGGCATGGGGGATGCCGATCCCGCCCGGAAGGCCCGTTGCCGTCTTCTCCTCACGGGCGCGCACGTCCGCGAGGAAGGCCTCGAGATCGGTGCATCGCCCGGTCTCGACGAGCCGTTCGGCCAGCAACCGGCTGGCCTCGTGACGGTCAGGAGCATCCAGATCGAGGATCACCTGCCGGTCGGTGATGAGTGCCATGGGTTCCTGTTCCTTTCAGAGGGTGCGCCTGAGGTGAGCGCGTGATGAGCGACTCGGTTCCGTCACCGTTGGAGTACCCAGTTGCGATCGACTGAGTCACTCACGGTGACAGGGATTCCGGCAACGTCTGCCGGACTGGGGACACGACTGCCCGGGAGGGTCACGGCGGCCGCGCCCCAGGCGACGCCGATCGCGAGTGCCTCGCCAGGAGACTTCCCGAGGGAGAGTCCGTGCAGCAGGCCGGCAAGCATGCAGTCACCGGCACCGACGGTCGAGATCGGGTTGTCGATGGTGGCGCTCGCGTGGACCACCGTCTCGGATGTCACGACGACCGCGCCGTCGCCTCCGAGGCTGACCGCGACGGTGCTGATCCCGCTGTCGTTGAGCCTGCGAGCAGCGTCGACGACAGCGCCGAGGGTGTCGAGCCGCTCGCCGACCACCTCCTCGAGCTCCTCGTGGTTCGGCTTGATGAGGTCCGGCCGGGCCCGCACGGCGTGCACCATCGGCTCACCGGACGAGTCGATGGCGACCCGCAGCCCGGCCGCGTGGGCGGACTCGGTGAGCGTCGCATACAGATCGGGTGACGCGCCCGGCGGCAGGCTGCCGCAGCCCACCACCCAGCTGCCCGGGGAGCTGGCGTCGAAGGTGGTGGCTAGCAGGTGGGCGACGGTCTCCTCATCCAGCTCCGGGCCTGGCTCGTTGAGCTTCGTGGTCGTGCCGTCCGGCTCCAGGACGCTGATGTTCATCCGCAGGGCACCCTCGACGGCGGTCGTCACGGCGGTCACGCCGGCTGCGCGGAGCAGCTCCTCCATCATCCGGCCCTCGGCCCCACCGCTCGGCAGCACCGCGATCGTGTCGGCCCCTTGCGCCGCGAGGACGCGACTGACGTTGACGCCCTTGCCGCCCGGGTCGACCCGGCTCGAGGTTGCCCGGATCACCTCGCCGCGGCGCAGCTGCGGGATGGTGATGGCCCGATCGAGGCTGGGATTGGGGGTGAAGGTGACGATCATGTGAGCACCACTTCCGGTCCGAGGGTCTTCAGCTCCGCCGCCACGTCCTCGTCGAGGCCGGAGTCCGTGATGATGACGTCGAGGTCCGAGATGCGGGCGAAGCGGTGCAGGTGGTCGTCACCGGACTTCGTCGCGTCCGTGACGAGGATTCTCCGCCTCGCGGCGCGCACCATGGCCGCCTTGACGAGTGACTCGGACTGGTCGGGCGTGGTCAACCCCCGCGCGGCGGAGAAGCCGTTGGTGCCGAGGAACGCGACGTCGACCGTGAGGTCGGCGAGCGCCGAGACCGCCCACTGCCCGACCGCCGCACCGGTGACGCCGCGGATCCGGCCGCCCAGCACATACAGCGTGATCTCGGGGTAGGTGGTGAGGCGAGACGCGGCGGCCACGCTGTTGGTGATGACCGTGAGGCGGGCTCGCCGCGGGATGACATCCAGGAGGGCGAGTGTGGTGGAGCCGGCGTCGAGAATGATCGTGCCTTCGGCGGGGAGCTCCGCAGCGGCTCGCGCTGCGATGCGTCGCTTCTCCTCGGTGAGGCGGGACGTGCGGGTGGCGAGTGTGGGCTCGACCTCGAGCCGCTCCACGGGGATCGCTCCGCCGTGGACGCGCCGCAGGCTCCCCCGGCCCTCGAGGGCGGTGAGGTCTCTGCGCACCGTCTCGGGCGTCACCTTGAGCAGCTCAGCGAGGGCGGCGACCTCGACCCGACCTTCCCGGCGGGCCTCCGTGAGGATCCGCTGCTGCCGCTCAGCTGCGTACATCGCCACAGACCTCGACTTCCTCGTCATCCCCGCAGTGCTCGGGTGGCCGCTCTCTCCGTGCTCCGCTGCCGTCTTTTCAAGCGCGATACGGACATAAAACCACACACTCAAACAGAAAGTAAACAGCTCTCGTCCGTGGCGTTCGGCTCTCGGCGCTCTGTCCTGCTGGCCGGGGACCCCGGCTCCACACCTCGATGTCGGCGTCAGCGGGCAGCGGGAGGCTGTGAGATGCGCGACGTTGCTGCTCCCGCAGCGTCTGCAAGGCGGACCACCGATTCGGCCCGTCTTGCGTGGTGGCATGGTGGATGCATGCTCGATGAAGCCCTCCACCCCGACTTCCGCGACCACTTCGCCGATGTCCTGCGTCGCAACCCCGGCGAGACGGAGTTCCAGCAAGCGGTCTACGAGGTCATGCAGAGCCTGACACCCATCGCCGGCCGACGACCCGAGTACAGCCAGTGGTCGGTCCTGCAGCGCATCATCGAGCCCGAGCGCCAGATCATCTTCCGGGTGCCGTGGGTCGACGACCGGGGCACCGTCCAGGTCAACCGCGGGTTCCGCGTCGAGTTCTCCTCGGTGCTCGGCCCCTACAAAGGCGGCCTGCGCTTCCACCCGAGCGTGAACCTCTCGATCATCAAGTTCCTCGGCTTCGAGCAGGTCTTCAAGAACGCCCTCACCGGCATGCCGATCGGCGGCGGCAAGGGCGGCTCCGACTTCGACCCCAAGGGGCGCAGCGACGGCGAGATCATGCGCTTCTGTCAGTCCTTCATGACCGAGCTGCACCGCCACCTCGGTGAGTACACCGACGTCCCGGCCGGCGACATCGGCGTGGGTGGCCGGGAGCTCGGTTACCTCTTCGGCCAGTACAAGCGGATCACGAACCGGTACGAGTCCGGCGTGCTCACCGGCAAGGGCCTGTCCTGGGGCGGCTCGAAGGTCCGCACGGAGGCCACCGGCTACGGCACGGTCTTCTTCGCCCAGCAGATGCTGCGTACGCGCGGTGAGGACCTCGACGGCAAGCAGGTCGTCGTATCCGGCTCGGGCAATGTCGCGCTCTACGCGATCGAGAAGGTGCACCAGCTCGGCGGCACCGTCATCGCCTGCTCCGACAGCGGCGGCTACGTCGTGGATGAGCAGGGGATCAACCTCGAGCTGCTCAAGGACATCAAGGAGATTCGGCGGGGCCGGCTCACCGAGTATGCCGAGGAGCGTGGCGGCGCGGTCAGGCACGTCGCTGACGGGTCGATCTGGGATGTCCCCTGCCAGATCGCCCTCCCCTGCGCGACGCAGAACGAGCTGCACCAGGTCGATGCCAAGACCCTCGTCGCGAACGGCGTCGAGGTCGTCGCCGAGGGCGCCAACATGCCCTGCACCCCACAAGCCATCGCGCTGCTCCAGGAGGCGAAGGTCCTCTTCGGTCCCGGCAAAGCGGCCAACGCGGGCGGGGTCGCGACCTCTGCCCTCGAGATGCAGCAGAACGCGAGCCGGGACAGCTGGACGTTCAAGCGGACCGAGGCCCGGCTCGAGGAGATCATGACCGGGATCCACACCCGCTGCATCGAGACGGCCGAGGAGTACGGCGACCCCGGCAACTACGTCACGGGCGCGAACGTCGCCGGCTACATCAAGGTCGCCGACGCGATGGTGGCGCTCGGCGTCATCTGACGCCGACTACCCTTGGGGGCTGAGCCCGGCGTTCGGGCTCGTTCCCCGGTTGGTCTGCTGGTAGGGCCCGCCTGACTTTGAATCAGGATTAGCGACGTAGGTTCGATTCCTACCCGGGGAGCCGGAGATCTGCGAGCCCGCGAGCCGTTCTCCTGCGACCCGGGGAGGAAGCCGCGGCGGCTACCCGGGGAGCACCCACCACCCAGGATTGGCGTGTGCCGTTCGCGGCGCATGTCCCGCGCACGGCACACCCAGCAACGTCGGCGCCCGAACATCGTGCAACCCGCGTGCAATATCCCGCGCACGGCACAGGCGCCCGCTTTGGACGAGCCGAGGTCGGTGACCAGCCGTGGGGCATGATGGAGATGTGGCCCAATCCCCCGTCGAGACCAAGGCAGCCGTCGCCCGCGCGCGCATGACCGGCAAGCAGCGGCGCGAGCAGCTGGTCGACGTCGGCCGCAAGCTCTTCGCCGCGAAGGGCTTCGAGGGGACCTCGGTCGAGGAGATCGCAGCGGCCGCTGGGGTCTCCAAGCCGGTGATCTACGAGCACTTCGGCGGCAAGGAGGGGCTGTATGCGGTGGTCGTCGACCGCGAGATCGACGCCCTCCTCTCGGCCATCACCGCGACGCTGACGTCGAACGGAACGTCCCGCCAGATCATCGAGCGCGCGGCGCTTGCACTTCTCGACTACATCGAGGGATCGACCGACGGCTTCCGGATCCTCGTGCGCGACTCGCCGCCCGGGCAGTCGACGGGGACCTTCGCCTCACTGATGTCGGATGTGGCCAGCCAGGTCGAGTACATCCTCGTCGCGGCGTTCAAGCGCCACCGCCTCGACCCCAAGGCCGCGCCGATGTACGCCCAGATGCTCGTCGGCATGATCGCCATGACGGGTCAGTGGTGGCTCGACTCGCGCAAGTTCAAGAAGCACGAGGTCGCCGCCCACGTCGTCAACCTGGCCTGGAACGGACTCACGGAGCTGGAGCGTCGCCCTACCCTCGAGCTCGACGACCCGGCGCACTGAGCCCGCGCGGACGCGCCGGGCGCGCCCACCGCATACGCGAAGCCGCCGCGGGGCGTACCAGAACCTTCCTATTGTCACGTTCTGGTACGGCGGAGGGTGTACCAGAACGTTCCTATTGTCACGTTCTGGTACGGCGGAGGGTGTACCAGAACGTTCCTATTGTCACGTTCTGGTACGGCGGCGGGCGGGAGCGGGGCGGAGTTCCGAGCGCGATGCTCTAACAAACAGGTCGCGGCTCAGCGCTTTCGCGCGACCGCAAAGGTCCGCCGGAACGGCAGCACCACCCCGGCAGACCCTCGTGGGTACGCCTCATGGAGCAATGCCCGGTAGGGCGTCAGGAACTCCTCCAGC
>JAAYCP010000256.1 GCA_012729695.1 Actinomycetales bacterium
ACTGACCCGCGGGGTCCGGCGGGCAGGACATCCGACTTCAGCCGGCGCCTCGTCGCCCTCGCGGGCGACACGCCGGTCGGCTGGTGCGGGGTCGAGCCGCGCACGCGCCTGCACCACATCCTGTCCACGCGACTCGTCGTGAAGAACACTCGCTTCCCGCTCGATGACTCTGACGTATGGGTCATCTACTGCATCTTCGTGCCGCCGGCGCACCGCCGGCACGGGGTGGCACAGCGCGTCCTCACCGCGGCGGTCGCGCACGCCGAGAGGTCGGGCGCGCACGCGATCGAAGGGCTGCCGATGGACCTCAGCCTGCGTGGGGGAAAGTATCCGCCGGGCTTCTCGACGGGGACCCTGGCGATGTTCGAGAAGGAGGGGTTCGAGGCCATCGCCAGCCTGCCCTCCGGACGCACCCTGGTCTGTCGGAGCGCAGCCGCGGAGACATGAGAAGGACGTTGGGAAAACACGACGGAGGACCTCGAGAACGAGATCCTCCGTGAGAAGTGCGCCATCAGGGACTCGAACCCCGAACCCGCTGATTAAGAGTCAGCTGCTCTGCCAATTGAGCTAATGGCGCGCGACGCAAGAGACTAACACCCCGGGCCTGTGAACCTCAAAACGGGGGTCCTCATGTGCTTGTCCCTTGCCTCCGGCTCGTCCAGTCCGGGTCTGATTCAGCGCCTTCGGTTGGGCCACCAACCGGTCAACCGTCATGCCACCTGTGACGGTCGCGGGCCGATCGGCTAGTCCCCGTCGGGGCGTGTGCCCTCCTCCGGCACGGCCTGGAGCAGGGCCAGCGCGAGCGACTCCTGCAGCCAGGTGAGGAAGTCGTAGACGAGGATGAAGTGCAGCCTCGGATCGTCCTCTCCGAGTCCCATCGAGATCGTCTCGAGCGCGGCCGCGTCCTCGTCGGTCCGCAGCCCGAGCCGCTCGCCGAGGACCACCCGGACGTCGGTGAGTGCGACGAGCATGCTCTGCGCCTGGTCGGGTCGCAGCTCGAGGTGGTCGGTCTGCTCGAGCAGCGCCGCCGCCTGCAGCAGGTTGTCCCGCTTGCGCCGACGCAGACCGACCTCGGTCAGACGGGCGAACTCAGCCGCCGCCTCGGGGTCCTGCCGGTTGGCGATCGGGAAGAGGCGGCGCACGGCCGGGTCCTCGTAGCCCGCCACATGCTCGGGCCGGGCAGCCCGGGAGCCCTCCTCGGCGGGGATGGTGTCCTGGCCGGCCTCGAGTCCCACGGACATGCCGAGCCGGGCCACGATGTCCTCGAAGGCATCGCTCTCCCCCGGCGGAGCCGAGGTGGGTTCCTCCGGCACCTCGATGAGCTCGGCCACCTGGTACATCAGCCCACCGACCAGGGCGCGCTCGGAGTCCTCGAGGCGCCCCGCATACCGGAGCTCCTTGCGGCCCTCGACCGAGACCTTGCGCAGCTTGAACGCCCGTGCCACTAGTCGTCCTTCTGGAATGTGGCCCACAGGCCGTAGCCCTGGAGCGCCTCGGCGTCGCGCTCCATCTCCTCGCGGGTGCCGTGCGAGACGACCGCGCGACCCTGGACGTGGACGTCCATCATCAGCTTCTCCGCCTTCTGACGGGAGTAGCCGAAGTAGGTCTGGAAGACGTAGGTCACGTAGGTCATGAGGTTGACCGGGTCGTTCCAGACCAGGGTGATCCAGGGGACGTCGGGCGCGATGTCGG
>JAAYCP010000046.1 GCA_012729695.1 Actinomycetales bacterium
GGCGGCGGCGGCTTCACCGGGGCTGGGGTCTGGCACTCGCCGGATCACGGGGAGACCTGGGAGCTGTCGAGACTGTCATCCGGCGAGCTCGACCAGTGGGCGGCGAACGAGCCCGGGCTCGCCGGGCTCTTCACGTGGTCCTCGGCGCCGGTCGCCTTCGGGGACCGCTTCAACCAGGTGTGGTCGCTGGGCCGGGTCGGCTCGAGACTGTATGCGGGGACCAAGCCCGCGTCGCTCCTCGCCAGTGACGACGGCGGGGTGACGTGGACGGTCGTCGACGCGCTGACCGAACACCCGTCCGCCAAGGACTGGACCCCCGGTGGCGCCGGGCGCACCCGGGCACGGGGACGTGCTCTACCAGCAGAACCACGAGGGTGTGTGGCGGTCCACCGACGGCGGCCAGACCTGGCACGACATCACCGAGGGCCTTCCGTCGAGTTTCGGGTTCCCGATCCACGTGCATCCGCGCGACCCGCAGACGATCTGGACCGTGCCGCTCAACGGCGACATGGCCGGGCGCTATCCGACTGACGCTGCCGCGGCGGTGTGGTGCTCACGCGACGGCGGCGCCACCTGGACCGCCCAGCGCGAGGGACTCCCGCAGGAGGCGTGCTTCTTCACGGTGCTCCGCCAGGCCATGGCCGGTGATCGCCTCGAGCCGGCCGGGGTCTACTTCGGGACGAACAGTGGCTCGGTGTTCGCGACCCGCGACGAGGGCGAGACCTGGCAGGAGATCGCGCGGCACCTGCCGACGATCCTCTCGGTTGAGGTGATGTAGCAGAGGTTCTGTTGTCGGGTTCTCGAGCCAGGTGTCGTCGCGCTAGAGCCAGGGGTCGATGAGTCGGATCCCTGCAACAGGAGAACCCGTGCCGAGCTCAGGCAGCGCAACGGCGGCCTGCTCGAGAGACATCGGCGCCTCGGGTGCCATGAGGCGGCTCAGCTCGAGCCGTCCCGACACCACGTCGTCGAGCAGCGCGCCGTAGTCGCGCGCCGCCATCCCGTGGGACCCCAGCAGGTCCAGCTCCCAGGCGATGACGCGGGTCATCGGAACCTCCGCCATCGCGGCCTCGCCGAGCAGTCCGACCTGGATCTGTCGGCCGCCCCGCCGGAGGGTCAGCACGGAGTCCCGGCAGGTCTCGGGCGACCCGAAGGCGTCCATCGCGACGTGGGCACCACCGCCGGTCGCCTCGACCACTGAGGCAACCGCATCGGCACCGGACCGGACGAGCACCTCCGCCCCGAGCTCCTCGGCCAGGCGCAGGGCGGACGGGTTGGGGTCCACGGCGACGACGCGGGCCCCACGAGAACGGGCGATCGCCACGGCCGAGAGCCCGACGCCGCCGCAGCCGATCACGGCCACCCACTCGTCCGGCTGCACCCGGGCGCGCTGCACCAGCCCCCGGTATGCGGTGGCCACCCGGCACCCCAGGCCGGCGGCGACCGAGGGCGCGAGTGACTCCGGTAGCGCGACGAGGTTCGTGGACGCCGAGGTCACGACGACGGACTGCGCGAACGACCCGGGCAGGGAGAACCCGGGCTGCTTCTGACGGGGACAGATCTGACCGTCCCCGCCCGCGCATACCGGGCAGTCGCCGCAGGCGAGGACGAACGGTGCCGTGACCGCCTGCCCGACCCACCCGGGATCGACGCCGGAGCCCACTGCCGTGACCGTCCCGGCGAACTCGTGCCCGGGGGTGTGCGGGAAGGTCACGATGTCGGCGTCGTGGCCCATCCAGCCGTGCCAGTCGCTCCGGCAGAGCCCGGTGGCCTCGACGCGGACCACCGCCCCGCCGTCGGGTGCGGTCGGCTCGGGGACGTCGATGACGGTGAGAGGACCGCGGAACTTCGCGTAGGCGACGGCACGCATGCGCCCAAGCGTAGGTCTACGACTCCTCGCGACTGCGCAGGCCCGTGGTCGCCGGGCCCTCGATGAGCGAGCCGTCGGCGCGGAACCGTGAGCCGTGCAGCGGGCAGTCCCAGGAGCGCTCGACATCGTTCCACTGCACGACGCCTCCGAGGTGTGTGCAGGAGGCGCTGACCCGGCAGGTCCGTCCGTCGACGGTCGAGACGGCGACCGGGTTGGCGGGGTTGCCCTCGATGCGTCCCTCGCCCTCGGCGGGCGGCTCGTCCGCATCACCCGGTGCGAGCTGGGCGGCGCGGCGGCCCACCCACTGCGCCCCGACGCCGGCCACGAAGGTCGCCGTCTCGCCGACGTCCGACAGGCTCACCGAGCTGGAACGCAACGGCCCGGCATACTCCGGCGGGGTGCCGGTGATGTCGCCGGTGATGAGCTGGGCCGCCGCTCCTGCCATCGCCATGCCCCATTTGTCCATACCGGTGGCGACGAAGAGGGATCCACCCGTGCCGGGCAGCGCTCCGATGTGCGGCACCTGGGTCGTGAGGTGGTAGTCCTGGGCCGCCCACGACCACGTGGCCGGACCGACGGGGAAGCTCGATCGGGCCCAGTCCTCGATCTCGCGCACCCGGTCCACGGTCGAGCCGCCGTGGCCGACCTCGTGGCCGTTGCCGCCGACGAGGAGGAAGTGGCCGGAGGCCGTGCTCGCTGTACGCAGCGAGCGGGTGGGCTCGTCGAGTGACAGCGACATCGACCGCGGCACCGAGGCAAGGTCGTCGACGGCGAAGGCGAGGACGTAGGAGCGCAGCGCCCGCATCCGCGCGAACTCGAGACCACGATCCAGGATGGGTGCCTGGGTCGCGAGGACGACGTTCTCCGCGCGGATGTCGCCGGCGGTCGTCGTCACCGTCCAGGGCCGGGTCAGGGAGGTGCCGGTGACGCGGACGTTCTCGATGACCGTCCCCCCGAGCGAGGTGAGCTCGGCCAGGAGCGCGTCGATGACGGTGAGTGGGTCGACCTGGACCTGGTCCGGGAGACCGATGGCGTCACGGACGGGGAACGGCAGGTCCGCCCCGCCGACGTCCTCGACCGCCAGGCCCACCAGCCGCGCGACCGAGCGCTCCTCGGCGACCTGCTCGGCGCCCTTGGTGCTCGTCGCATAGGTGACCGCGAGGCGGCGCTCGAACGGCGTCCCGCGTCGCTCGAGCAGCTCGGTGAGCCATCCCTGCCCGGCGCGGTTGGCCGCCACGTACGCGGCTGTCGTCTCCACCCCCGCATGCCGGTGCAGCCGCTGCAGCCTCGACCCCTGCAGGAGGCTCACCTTGGCGCTGCTGTGACCGCTCGTGCCGGCCCCTGCGCGACGCGCCTCGATGACGACCGGTGGCCGCCCGCTGCGCGCGAGCTCGACAGCGGTGCTCAGCCCCACGAGCCCGGCGCCCACGACGACGGTCTCGGCCTGCGCAGGCAGCGGCTCGGTGGGTCGGTCGGCGTCGGGGTCGTCGTTGCGCACGCCCCACCAGAGGGAGCGCCGTTCGGTGGGAGAGATGCTCATCGCCTCACCATGTCAGCGTGACAACGCGAGCCGGAAGCGCTCCGGTGGCATGATCGGGCCAACCGAGGAGAGACGGAGCGCACCATGACCGATGTCGTCGTCACGAACAACACGTCCCAGAGCCGCTATGAGGCGCACCTCGACGGCGAGCTCGCCGGGTTCGCCGAGTACCGGCTCAAGACCGACGTGATCATGTTCATCCACACCGAGGTCGACTCGACGTTCGAGGGCAAGGGAGTCGGTGGGGCGATCGCCCGCTCCGCGCTCGACGACGTGCGGGCCGACGGCTCCCGCAAGGTGGTCCCGCTCTGCCCGTTCATCAGGTCCTGGATCGACCGCCACCCGGACTACCAGGACCTCGTCGCGCCCGCGCGCGGCTCCTGGTAGGCGCGAGCCGGAGAGACACGTAGCGATGCGCACCAGCGCCGGGCTCCTACCCTTCCGCCGCACCGCGGACGGGGTGGAGGTCTTCGTCGGTCACATGGGTGGACCGTTCTGGGCGCGCAAGGACGAGGGAGCCTGGTCGATCATCAAGGGCCTGTACTCCGCCGACGAGGAGGACCCGCTCACGGCAGCCCGGCGCGAGTTCACCGAGGAGACCGGTGCCGAGGTCGGCGACGGCGAGGTGATCCCGCTCGGGGAGCTGCGCGCCTCGGGCAAGCTGATCACGGTGTATGCGGTGGTCGCCGACCCCTCGCTCGCGTTCGTCGGGAGCAACACGGTGACGATGGAGTGGCCGCCGCGCTCGGGACGCACGATCGAGTTCCCCGAGCTCGACCGGGCGAAGTGGCTGACCCTCGACGAGGCGCGCAGGCTCCTCGTCAAGGGCCAGCGACCGTTCCTCGACCGCCTGCAGAAGGCGCTGGAGGCGCACTGACCCGAGGGGAACGATCCGAGCGGCTTGGTCAGGCGTCCTTGTCCATCGCCGCGGTGGTGCGCTCGACGGCGAACCCGAGCCGCTCGTACAGGCGGGTGGCTCCGGTCGGGCTCTCCGAGTCGACCGACAGCTCGACCTTGTCGTACTCCCCGCTGCGCGCCGCGAGCTCGAGGGTGCGGCTGAGACAGGCCGCGGCGAGTCCGCGACCGCGTGCCTCGGGCATGGTGCCGACGATGGTGATGTAGAGCTCGCGCGGCACCCACTGGCCGGCCATGACATAGGCCAGGACCTGACCGTCACCGTCGACCGCCAGCGTGGAGAGCTGCTTGCGGCCGGACCGACTCGTCCAGAAGTCGTGCCAGCTCTCTACGCTGCCCGGAGTCGATCCCCAGTGGTCGCGGAACGCGATCGTGTGGGCGACCCGCACCGCCTCCTCGTGCTCATCGGTGGGGTTGATGAGCTCCACCCCCTCGATGTGAGGGACGGTGAGGGGGTCGCCGGGAACCGGCCGCGCCAGGTCGTTGAAGAACCGGATCACCCGGTAGCCGAGGTGCGTGAGAAGGCGCCGGGCGTCCGAGCCTTCCAGCTCGCCGCGGGCCCGGAAGAACGCGGGCGCACCGGGATGCGTCTCGGCACCCAGCTCCCTGGCGCGCACCTCCATGCGCCCGACGAGCTCGCGGCCGATCCCGCGACCGCGCCACTGCGGGTGTACGCCGCCACCGAGCCAGCAGCGGGCCCGGCCGTGCTCGTCGAGGCTCGTCGCGATGCGCAGCTGGCCGTAGGCGACGAGCCGGTCCTCGTCCCACACCGCCCATGAGTCCGTCTCCGGGGTGAAACCGGACTCCTCGAGCTCCTCGGCGAGGTCCTCGGGCTCGAAGAACTCCCCGGTGCCGTCGGCCTCCGCGAGCACGTTGGTCAGCTCGGCCCACGCCTCGACCGAGTCGGGCGTGAGGTGGGTCCAGTGGAGCGCCGACTGCGTGGTCGTCGGAATGTTCATCCGTCCATCGTGACGGCCATCGCCCGCGACGCCAAGGCGATATCGGTCGGCTAGTACTGCCGCGTCCGGATCCGGCCGTCGGCGACCGCGGCGCGGATCTCCTCGGCCAGCTCCCAGTCCTCGTTCTCGAGGGCGATGGCGGCGGCGGGGAACAGACCGTTCTCCTCGTGGTCGATGTGCTCCCACAGCATCGAGAAGCCGTCGAGCACCTCGGGCCAGTCGACGGACTCCGGCCCGGAGCGGCGGATGTGACGCATCGCCCGCTCCAGGATCCCGACGAGATCGTCGTGCTCGTCGAAGAGAGTGCCGACCTTCTCACTCTGCTCCGGCACGCGCTCCATGGACCGGTAGATCGACAGCTCCTCGACCGCGTCGTGCGCGGTGAGGACCGGCAGCAGGGCGGTGAGGTGCTCCACCGCGGCGTCGAGGTCGTCCCGCTCGACCGCGCGGCGGACCTCACCCATGAGGTTGCGGATCTCGACGTGCTCGAGCGTCAGGTCGCGGATCGGTCCGATGGCACGGCAGCCGCAGTAGCTACACATGGGCCCACTCATCGCCGTCGGCCGCACGGTCCCGGCCGGACCGGCTCAGGCGCTGCTCCAGCTCGATGACCCGGGGGAAGAGGACGTTGTTCTCCTTGTGGACGTGCTCGTGCAGGTCGAGCTCCATCGTCTCCAGACCCTTGAGCATGGCGACGTAGGAGCCGCAGGCTCCGTCGGGTACGGCATAGCGACCGGTGAGGGACCGGATCCGCTTGAACAGGTCGCCGACGACGTCGTGCTCGGCCATCAGCTCCTCGAGCCGGTCGGCGAGGGAGCCGAAGCGGAGCTCGAGGGGCGCCTGCGCCCGCTCCATCCGACTGATCGCCGGGAAGACCACCCGCTCCTCCTCCGTCAGGTGCGGCTCGAGCTCCTCGACGGCCTGACGGTATGCGTCGCGCACCTGGGCGAGCTCGGGGTGCGCCTGCCCGTGGACCGAGTGGACCTTGTCGACGAGGGCGAGCAGCCGGGGCATCTCCTCCCACAGGTAGGCGTGGTGGGTGTCGACGATCTCGTGCGCGAGGGCAGCATTCTCCCGTGGCTGGGGCGACTGCGCCGGAGCGGCGTCGGGGATGTCCAGCGCCGCGCTCACCTTGTCCAGGTCGAGGCCGGCCTCGCGCGTGGCCTCGGACAGCGACCGCCGGCCGTTGCAGCAGTAGTCGATGCCGAGCCGCTCGAAGACGCGACTGCGTCGCGGGTCGGCGGTGACGAGGTCCCCGAGGCTGGCGGTGGCGTCGACGGTCATGTGGCCTTCTTCCGAGCAATTAAAAACAAAGGTCCTGTAAAAAATACTCCAGTGACGCCGGTGAGTACAGGCGAGGACGTGAGGTGACCGCATCAGGTGAGCTGCGCATACCCTCTGGACACGGCGTTCGCGAGACCGGGGTTCGTCGCCTCCCACGGCCAGTCGCCCTCGGCGACGGCGTCCTGCTCGCTGATGCCGGCCGCCGCGAGCCGGCGGATCTCGCGCTCGATTGCGGCCATCTCGCCGCGCTGACCCTCGACGAACGCCCGGTCGACGAGTGCCCCGTGCCCCGGGACGACGACGGTGCCGGGTGCGATGAGGGGGAGGAGGGCCTCGAGCGTCGACGCCCACTCCAGCGGCCAGGAGTCGTCACCGATCCACGGGTGGGCGGACTCCTCGATGAGGTCTCCCGCGACGAGGACGTTCGCGTCCGGGACGCGCGCGACGAGATCACCGTCCGTGTGCCCACGGCCGGGATGGATGAGCTCGACAGCACGGTCGCCGAGGTCGATGACCGCGGTGGTCCCGAAGAGGCGGTCGGGGATGACGATCGTCGAGGCGCGGATCTCCTCGGCCCGCTCGGGGTCCATGCCGTCGTCGAGATCGTTCTGCACCTCGGCGGCGTGATCGCGCAGCCACAGCGCGGCGTTCTCCTGGGCGTGGATGGGCAGGTGCGGCCACTGCTCGCGGAACGCTGCGTTGCCGAACGAGTGGTCCCAGTGCCAGTGCGTGTTGACGACCGCGGTGACCTCGCCGGCACCGATCCGCCGTACGTCCTCGACGACCGCGCGACCCGCCGCCGTGGACCCGTGGGTGTCGATGACGACGAGCCCGCGCTCCCCGCCCACAGCGGTGACGGTGAGGTCGACCCAGGCGTAGCGCGCCGTCCAGACCCGGTCGGCGATCTCGGTGAAGTCAGCCATGTCACGACGCTACCCGAGGCCGCCATGGCCGCGACTAGGATCGATGAGGCAGGCGTGATGGTGCGGCTGAAGCACCCCGGACTTTCCACTACACTACGTAGTAGTCGTAGTCGTAGCCGCTGACACAACGAGCCCAGGAGGGTGACACATGGCGAGGCGAATCGCCCCGGAGGACCTCACGTGGCTGCTCATGGATCGCCCCAACAACCGCATGCACGTGCACAGCCTCGTCGGCTACGACGAGGTGCCCGACCTCGAGGAGCTGCGCGAGGTCATCATGGAGCGGATGGTGCGCAAGTACCGCCGACTCTCGCAGGTGCCCGTCCAGATCGACGGTGAGTGGTACTGGGAGGACGACCCCGACTTCTCGATCGAGAACCATGTCCGGCCCGTCGTGCTCGAGGACATGAGCGAGGAGGGGCTGCGCCGGTACGTGTCGGCCCAGTTCTCCGAGCCCCTCGAGTTCGACAAGCCGCTCTGGGAGATGCAGCTGCTCACCGGGCCGGAAGGCACGCGGGGCTACACCTTCAGCCGCTTCCACCACGGCCTCGGCGACGGCATCCGTCTCGTCCAGATGCTCATGGGCGTGTGCGACCCGGTCGAGGGTGCCGCCCCACCCGTCGTCGGTCGTGGAGGCGAGCACCAGCACCCGCTGGAGCGCGTCCTGCACATCCTCGAGGAGTCGGTCAGCGACACCATCGAGTTCGTCGGGGTGACCGCCCAGAGCGCTGTCCGGGGTGGGCGCAAGCTCATCTCGACGACGAACCCCCTCGGCCTGGCCCACCACGTGGGCGAGGCCATCGACCTGGTCCGCAGCCCGGTCCGGCTCGTCGACGCCGTCACTGGACTGGCACCCCTCGACAACGAGCTCTCCAACTCCTGGCGCGAGCTCACGAGGATGCTGCTCTCCGACGGTCACGAGGCCGTCGCCTGGTCCGGCCAGGTGGGCATCGACAAGTCCGTCGACTGGCTCGAGGGCTACCCGCTGGAGAAGGTCCGCAGCGCCGCCGAGACATACGACTGCACGCTCAACGACGTCATGCTGGCGGCGGTCTCGCTCGCCATCACCGAGTACCTCGAGGAGCGCGGCGTCTTCACGGTCGACCAGCTCTCCTGGCTCATGCCGGTCTCCCTGATGCCGTTCGACGGCGACCTGCCGGCCAAGCTCGGCAACAAGTTCGCGGTCGTCATGTACTCCATGCCGATCGGGAAGCACGACCCTGCCGAGGTCATCCGGGAGACGCACGAGCGCTCGATGCGGCTCAAGCACTCCGTCGAGCCGCTCGCCGCCTTCGGGTTCCAGCGGATCATCGCGGAGTCGCCGCTGCCCATCGCCCGGCGGATCACCGACTACTTCGCCGGCAAGACCGTCGGCCAGCTGAGCAACGTCCCGGGCCCGCGGGTGACGATGTCGCTCGCCGGCAAGCCGCTGCGCTCCATCCTCGGTTGGGTCCCCACTTCCGGCGACCAGCCGCTCGGCATCTGCCTGTTCAGCTACGCGGGGACCGTCAACCTCGGTGTCGCCACCGACGCGCGGATGATCCCCGACCCCACCCACCTCACCGAGCTCATCGAGCGCCAGCTCGACAGACTCGCTGCCGTCTCACCTGCGTCCTCCTGAGAGGTTCCCATGTCCCCGCACTCGTCCGACAACGCTCGCAAGGTCATCGTCAACGTCACCTTCCAGAGTAATGAGTGGGACTACGACGAGGAGGTGACCCTGGCCGGCCAGCCCTACCGGCTCATCCGGGTGGGCACCAGTGGGGACGCCCGGGCGGCGGAGGACCACGTCTGGCGCTGGTCGCTGTCCGCGGACGCCATCGCCGTCAGCGGTATGCGAGAGGCCCGGGCCGCCGGCCTGTTCAGCGGCGGTGTCGACGACTTCCGCAGGGTCAAGGGCACGACGACCCGGGTGCCGGTGCGGGACGACTCGCTCCTCGCTGACGTCCTTCAGGAGTGGGCGATCCGCCGGATCCAGACCGAGCTTCCGGGCCACCTGTCGAACGCGCGGGTCCTCGTCGTCGGCGAGACGACGAGAGAGCGCACCATCAAGGTGCTGCAGGAGTTCACCGAGAACATCCTCTTCGAGAACCCGCGTGACGACCTCGTCCTGCCCGGCACGTTCAAGACCAACCCCGTCACCTCGACCGCCTCCGAGGCGACCGAGCTCGCCTGGCGCCTCGCGCCCGGCTTCCTCAAGAGCGCCGTCCACGCACCCGTGGGCTGGGTCGCCGAGCGCATCGCCAAGCTCGCGGTGAAGGATGCCGACGTCATCATCGGCTCGTTCTCCGAGCTCATGCGCTTCGGTCTGCCGAACCTGCACGGCAAGACCGTCATCACGAGTGCCGTCTCGGAGGACCGGCTCGAGACCCTGGCCGAGCTCGATGTCGACCTCGTCGTCGACGTGACCCCGCAGCCGTTCGACTTCGTCGTCGTGCCGGCGGTGCTCGAGGCGATGGTCGCCGCCAACCTGCCCAAGGGCGAGGACGTGACGGGCGAGGCGATCGTGCAGTTCATCCAGGAGGCCGACCTCGAGCCACGCCTCTTCTGGCCGAACGGCGAGCGTCGCAAGAGCCGCTTCTCCTTCGTCATCCACCCCCTGTCGACCGAGTACTTCAAGAACGTCGGCCCGCTCGGGTTCGTCTCCGACATCCCGGGCATGGGGCAGATCGTCGAGAAGGCGGTCGCCTATGTCCCGCCGTTCGTCTACAGCCACGTCACGGGCATCGTCTCCGCGACCGGTGCCGAGGCCGAGGGCTGGCTCATCTCCGTCGGTGGCACACCGAAGGAGATGCTCGCGCATCCGCCGGAGTTCACCTACTCACGCCTCCTGGAAGCGGCTGAGCTCTCCCGCCGGCTCGGTGCCCAGATCATGGGCCTGGGTGCCTTCACCAAGGTCGTCGGTGACGCGGGTGTGACCGTCGCCAAGCAGGCCAGGCTCCCGGTGACGACGGGCAACTCCTACAGCGCCTCCGGTGCCCTGTGGGCCGCGCACGAGGCGGTGCGCCGACTCGGCATCCTGCCGATCGACGAGGACGGCATCGTCCACGGCAAGACCATGGTCGTCGGCGCCTCCGGCGCCATCGGCTCGGTCTGCGCGCGACTGCTGGCTCTCGCCTCGGACGAGGTCTGGCTGGTCTCGCCCGAGATGGCCAAGCTCCTGGCGATCAAGGAGGAGATCGAGGCCGAGAACCCGCGGGCCACGGTGCACGTCGCGATGGACCCCTCGATCGCGCTGTCCGACATGGACCTCATCGTCACCGCGACCTCGGCGGCCGGCCACAAGGTGCTCGACATCATGGATGTCAAGCCCGGCTGCGTCATCACCGACGTGGCCCGTCCGCTCGACATGTCCGCCGAGGACGTCGCCAAGCGGCCCGACGTGCTCGTCATCGAGTCCGGCGAGATCGAGCTGCCGGGTACCCCGAAGATGCGCAGCATCGGACTCCCCGACGGAGTCGTGTATGCGTGCCTCGCCGAGACCATCGTCCTCGCCCTCGAGGGTCGGTACGAGAACTTCACCGTCGGTCGCAACATCGAGTGGGAGAAGGTCAAGGAGATCTACCGGCTCGGCCTCAAGCACGGGATGAAGCTCGCCACGATCTCCGGGGTCAAGGGCCCCTACACCGACGAGGACTTCGACCGGGTTCGCGAGGCGGCGCTGGCTGCCCGCGCGAACGCAGAAGCTAGCTAGGAGCACACGATGAAGTCAGTGAGTGGCAAGAACGTCCTCATCACCGGCGGCGCGATGGGGATGGGGCGGCTCTTCGCCGAGCGCGCCGTCGCCGAGGGCGCGGCCACCGTCATCCTCTGGGACGTCAACGAGCTCGCCCTCAACGAGACCCTTGACGACCTGGCGGACGGACCCACGGAGGTCGTCGGCTTCGTCGTCGACGTGGCGGACCAGGACGAGATCATGACGACGGCGGACCAGGTGCTCGAGGAGTACCAGCGCGTCGACATCCTCATCAACAACGCGGGGATCGTGCGCGGCAACCAGTACTTCTGGGAGACCGATCCCGACCGCGACACCCGCGCGACGATCGAGGTCAACACACTGGCGCCGATGTTCGTCGCCCACGCCTTCCTGCCCAGCATGATCGACGCGCCGGGCGACACCCGGCTGCTCAACCTGGCGTCCGCAGCCGGCTTCACCCCGAACCCGCGGATGGCGGCGTATGCGGCGAGCAAGTGGGCGGTCATCGGCTGGTCGGACTCGGTCCGGCTCGAGCTCAAGCAGGCCCACATCGAGCACGTCAAGGTGACGACGGTGTGCCCGTACTACGTGCGCACCGGCATGTTCGAGGGGGCCAAGTCGGCGCCGCTGCTGCCCATCCTCGACCCGGCGGAGGTCGTCGAGGAGGCGTGGAGCGCGATGCTCGCCGGCAGCCCCTTCGTCGTCCTGCCGAAGACCGTCATGCTGAGCGAGGTGCTCAAGGGCGTCATCCCCATCGGCCTGCGCGACTTCATCGCCGACCACGTCATCGGCGTCTATCACACGATGGAGGACTTCGTCGGTCGGGAGGGCGAGAAGCCGAAGGCCGACCGCAAGGCCGGTCGGAAGACTGCGGGGAAGGCGTCGAAGACCTCGTGACGGTCGCCTCTGCGGCACGCACCGTCACCGATGCCGAGCGTCGCGCCCGGCTCGCGATCCGGCACGCCCTGGCCCCCGCATACCGGCTGGGGAGCGTGGAGGACGTGGCGGCGGCCATGGTCTGTCTCCACGCGACCGAGCCGCCGACGGTCCACCTCGCCGTCGCCGCCCGCAGCGACCGCACGGTCGACGACGTCGAGGCGAGCCTGTATGTGTCGCGCACCGTCGTCAAGCAGCTCGCCATGCGTAGGACGCTCTTCGCGTTCCCCCGCGAGCTGCTCCCGCTCGTCCTGGGCAGCGCGAGCGCCCGGGTCGCGCAGCAGCAACGCCGGCTCCTCGCGAAGGATGTCGAGAAGTACGGTGTCGCGGACGACGGGGCAGCCTGGGTGGAGCGCGCGTGCGTAGCGGTCCTGGAGCGACTCTCCACCGGGGAGGCGTTGCAGGCCAAGGAGATCCGCGAGCAGGTGCCCGAGGTCGACGGTCGCATGCACTACGCGCGGGGGAAGTCCTACGGCGGCTCCCTCCCGGTCGCGCCACGACTCCTCACCCTGCTCGGCGCCGAGGGCCACATCATGCGCGCGGAGAACGCTGGACACTGGCGGACCTCGCGGCCGGCCTGGGTGAGCACCCGGACGTGGCTCGGCGCGGAGCCGGAGCCCACCGATGAGCGGACCGGGTACGCCGAGCTGGTCCGACGCTGGTTGGACCGCTTCGGGCCGGGCACCGAGGACGACCTCGTGTGGTGGCTCGGCGCCACGAAGTCCGCTGTGCGACAGGCGATTGCCGACATCGGCGCCGTTCCCGTCAGCCTCGAGACCGGGCAGACCGGCTGGTTGCTGGCGGAAGACCTCGACGA
This sequence comes from Actinomycetales bacterium, assembly GCA_012729695.1. GTDB lineage: Bacteria > Actinomycetota > Actinomycetes > Actinomycetales > Dermatophilaceae > F2B08. The sequence goes on from JAAYCP010000046.1 coordinate 12,939, forward strand.
GGTGGAGGATCCCGGCGACTGGGCCGCCCTCCTGCCCGTGCTCGATCCGACGGCGATGGGCTGGAAGTCGCGGGGCTTCTACTTCGACCCGGCGCACGTGCCCTACCTCATGGACACGAACGGCAATATCGGGACTACCGCGTGGTGGAACGGCCGGATCGTCGGTGGCTGGGTGCAGGACGAGGGTGGTCGGGTCCGGGTCGTCCTGCACGGGGACCCCGGCGCCCGGGTCCGTGGCGCGCTCGATGAGGAGGCCGAGCGGCTCACCGCGTTCTTCGGCGGGGTGGTCATCAGCTCGGTCTACAAGTCCCACCTCATGAAGGGTGAGCCGCTGCCGTAGCTCCCCCGATCAGGGGAATAGCCCGCGCGACCGCCGTTGTTGGAGCCTGATCCACGACAAGACCGGCCCAGTGAAGAACGGAGTGCCCCTTGCCCGTGCACGCTCAGACCCGCCGCCTCCTCGATCTCGGCCTCCAGGTCGATGCAGACCCCGGACCCCCTCCCACGGAGGACGCGATCCTCGCCGTCCACCACGAGGTGGTGCCCGCGGCCGACCTCGCGGTGCTCCTGCGCAGAGGTGACAAGCCGGGCTTCGTCAACGTCGACATGCCCGACCTCGCCGAGTTCGTGCCGGTCCCGGAGGTGACCATTCCGAACCGGCCGCTGTACTGGCTGGTGGGCATCGACCGCGGTGACGACCTGCAGAGCTGGAGCCCGGAGGAGGCCGCTCCTGAGCTTGCCTCCCGTGGACGCAGCCCCTTGACGGTCCACGAGGGCATCAGCTGGCTCCTCCAGCGACCCGAGGTCCTCGAGCCGAGCTCCTGCTTCATGACGATCGCCTCGCGCAAGCCGAAGGCGCGACCCAAGGGCGCCTACGACGCCCGCACCCCCGCGATCTGGATCAGCGGTGGCACGGGCCGCGACGGTCGGGAGACCAAGGGTGCTCCGAAGGTCGGTTGGTGCTGGTGGCGCAACCGGCACACCTGGCTGGGGTTCGCGTCGGTGACTCGCCGGGTCTGACGCCCCACCAGGTGGCAGGGTGGAGGCCATGGCTGATCTCGAGAGAACCGGAAGGTCCTGGCTGACCGACGCCGTCATCTACGGCATCTACCCGCAGTCGTTCCAGGACAGCAACGGTGACGGCATCGGTGACCTGCGCGGAGTCATCGACCGGCTCGACTACATCGTCTCGCTCGGTGTGGACGCCATCTGGTTCAACCCGTGCTTCGTCTCACCTTTCCACGATGCCGGCTACGACGTGGCCGACTACCTGCGGATCGCGCCACGGTACGGCACCAACGACGACCTCGTGGAGCTGGTCGAGAAGGCCGGGCAGCGTGGGATCAGGATCCTCCTCGACCTCGTCGTCGGCCACACCTCGATCGAGCACGAGTGGTTCCGGACCGAGCTCGCCGCGGACGGGCCCCACCCCGAGGGCGACCGGTACATCTGGCGCACGGACGAGCCGGAGCGCGGGTGGGAGAGCGACCTGCCCGGCACCCCGCAGTGGGTCCGCTCACCGGGCCCGAGGCAGGGGTGGTACCTGAAGAACTTCTACGACGAGCAGCCGGCCCTCAACTTCGGCTGGGTGAGGACCGACCCGGCACAGCCGTGGCGCGACCCCGTCGACGGGCCAGGTCCCAAGCGAAACCGGCAGGCACTGAAGGAGATCCTCGACTTCTGGCTCAGCAAGGGGGTCGCCGGTTTCCGGGTCGACATGGCCTTCTCGCTCGTCAAGGACGAGGGTCTGCGTGACGGGGTGCTCGCCTCGGCCGCCATCTGGCAGGAGCTGCGCGAGTGGCTGGACGACGCATACCCCGACGCCGTCCTCATCCCGGAGGGGGAGGAGCCGCGGACCGGTGCCCGGCTCGCCTTCGACGCCGACTTCATGCTCGTCATCTACGCCCCCCACGCGAGCCTCTTCGACAACCACTCCGCGGGCCGGCTCCCGTGGCACGAGCCGCGTCCCGCGTTCTTCGATGCCGCAGGCGAGGGGTCGACGGAGCTCTTCCTCGACACCTGGGCGCACCTGCGGGAGGTCGACCCGCAGCGGAGCATCCTCCTCGCCACGGCCGACCACGACTTCACCCGGCTGCGCTCCGGCCGCGCTCCGGAGGAGCTCGGCGCCGCGCTCACCTTCCTCTTCACGTGGGGGAGCGTGCCGAGCCTGTACTACGGCGACGAGATCGGTATGCGCTACCTGCCCGACCTGCCGAACGTCGAGGGAGCGATCTGCAGCCCGCTCTACAACCGCGCCGGCTGCCGGACCCCGATGCAGTGGGACGACGGCCCGAACGCCGGCTTCTCAGCAGCGCCGGCCGACTCGCTCTACCTGCCGATCGACCCCGACCCGGACCGCCCGACGGTCGCCGCGCAGGACGGGGTTCCTGGCTCGACGCTCACCCTGGTCCGTGAGCTGCTCGCCCTGCGGCGTCGCACGCCGGCTCTCCAGGGGCAGGCGCCGACGACGGTGGTCAACCCGGGCTACCCGTTCGCCTGGCTACGCGGCGAGGACCATCTCGTCGTCGTCAATCCCCGCCGCGAGCCGGCGACGCTGGAGACCGACCAGGCCGAGGGCATGGAAGTCCTGTTCGGCTCCGGATGCGACGTCACGGGCGACCGGATCGAGCTCGACGGCTTCGGCTACGGGATCCTCGGCCGGTCACGCTGAAGGAGGAGCACCATGCCGAACAACGTGGTGCTGAGCGTTCGCGAGGTCAGACCGGGCGACAGTCGTGCCCGCAGCTGCTGTCGTGCGTATGCGCTGCCTGGGTCCCGCTCGCGGCCTCCGCATGGTCGGCGGGCCGGTGGAGGACGGCCTTGGCCGGGGTGAGTCGGAAGCCGTGGTCGGTTGCGGTCGCCTCGCCGTCGACGATGAGCGAGTACCCGCGCGGCTGCGGTGGAGGGAAGAGCAGGGTCGCCTTCGGGTTGTCGGCGAGGTTGCGCGCGCTGCCACCGCTGCCCACGGGGATGTCGACCCCTCCGTCCTGCACCGTCGCGGTCACCGTGACCGCCTTGACGGCACCGCCGCTCGACGTGAGCAGGTAGCCGTAGGGGTAGTCCGCGAGGGTCTCGGCGAGGTGGTCGAGGTCGACGACGATGCTCATGGCCCAACTCTGCCACTGCAGCCCGAGGGATTGACACGTGACCAAATAGTCACCTATTGTCATCGCATGGACGAGGACGTGGTGTTCAAGGCGCTGGCCGATCCCACCCGGCGTCTGCTCCTCGACACCCTCTTCGTCCGCGGTGGCCGCAGTCTCAGCGAGCTCGAGGCGGTCGTCACCGAGCAGACCGAGATGACCCGGTTCGGGGTGTCCAAGCACCTCAGGCTCCTGGAGCAGGCCGGCCTCGTCGTCTCACAGAGGCACGGCAGGGAGAAGCTGCACTACCTCAACCCCGTGCCCATCCGTCAGATCCACGACAGGTGGATCGACAAGTACACCGAGCACCACACGATGGCGCTCACCGAGCTGAAGCGACACCTGGAGGAATCCCCATGAGCACCGAACCCACTGGCACCCCGCCTGAGCGGACGGCACCCGACGTGCAGGTCTTCCGCGTCTACATCGAGGCGCCGATCAGACCTGGGTCGCCGCGTGGCACAACGAGGAGACGACCCTCGTCTGGGAGCTGACCGACTACGACGGGACGCTGACCGGTGTCACGCTCACCCACGACTGCACTGACGCGCCCCACACGGCGCAGGACGTCGAGGGCACCGGTGACGCGGCGCAGGGCGGCGGAGGCTGGCCGTGGATCCTGGCCAGCATCAAGACCCTGCTCGAGACCGGCAGGTCGATGGTCGGGACTGGATCCGGCGGCTGACCTCAGCGCACGACGTCAGCGACGATCTCCAGGGCCCGGCGCCGCGCGTCGAGCCCTGGAGCCGCGTTGGTGATCATCAGCTCGTCGGCCTGGGCGTGGTCCTCGAACCAGGTGAGGTAGTCGGCGACACCGCCCCTGTCGCCCACGGCCGTGTAGGTCATCATGTGCCGGGCCTGCGCACCGATCGGGGAGTCCAGCAGTGCTGGGATGTCCCCGTCCTGGATGGTGCGCCCGCGCAGTGCCTGGGCCGCGAGCATCCGCACCCGGGCCCGCAGCACCGAGTCGTGGAGCGACCTCGCCTCGTCCTGGGTGTCGGCAGCGATGACGTTGAGCGCGGCGATGACATACGGCCGGTCGAGCTGCTCCGACGGCTGGAACCTCTCCCGGTAGACCGCGACCGCCTGCTCCAGCGCGTCCGGGGCGAAGTGCGAGGCGAAGGCGTAGGGCAGTCCGAACGCGGCCGCCAGCTGGGCGCCGAAGAGCGACGAGCCGAGGATGTAGAGCGGCACCTTGGTCCCGCGTCCGGGATAGGCGTTGATCCCCTCGATGAGGCTCTCGTCGGCGAGGTAGCCCTGCAGCTCGCGGACGTCGTCGGGGAAGCGGTCCGAGGCGCGGGCGTCCCGGCGCAGCGCGAGCAGCGTGCGCTGATCGGTCCCCGGCGCCCGACCGAGGCCGAGGTCGATACGCCCGGGATGGAGCTCGGCGAGGGTGCCGAACTGCTCCGCGATGACCAGCGGCGAGTGGTTCGGCAGCATCACGCCACCCGAGCCGACCCGGATCCGTTCGGTCTTCGCGGCGATGTGGGCGATGAGCACCGAGGTCGCTGCCGACGCGATCGTCGGCATGTTGTGGTGCTCGGCGAACCAGAGGCGCTCGAAGCACCCGAGCCGGTCGGCATCCTGCGCCAGCACCACGCTCTCCTGGAGTGCTTCGGAGGTCGGCTGTCCACGGCGGACCACGGCGAGGTCGAGAAGGGAAACGCGCATTGGCCCACTATCTCAACCGACAGCCCCCCGCTCGACCACCGCCATCGCCATGTAGTGCCGACCGAGAAGGTAGACCGCGAGCGCACAGAGCAGGTGCCAGAGCGCGTGCCCCTGCAGCCACGACTCCGGGACGCACCACGCCCCGCCCGTCTGTGAGACGAGCCAGACCGAGAAGCCCAGCAGCAGGCTCGCCACCGCAGCGAGCACCCACCTCGGCCGGGGGCCGGTGACCCGCCGCCAGAGGATCACCTCCATGGTCACCGCCGCGGCGAGGAGCAGCGCGAAGACGAGGTTGCCCGTGTGCTGGAGGATCAGGATCTGCTCGCCTCGCCAGGAGACGCGCGTGCTCACCGAGACGATGGCGACGAAGGCCAGGACCGTTCGAGCAGTCGACAGCCCGGCGGTGCGGGCCAGGGCATAGGCGACCGCGAACGAGGCGACCAGGTGCATGGAGAGCACATCGAGATGCCCGCCCGCTGTGCTCTCGGTCGCGTGCATCGCCATGGAGGCCGGCCCGAGGAGCACGATGGTCACGACGAAGGTGGTGGTCAGCCCCAGGGTCCGCAGCCGGAGGTCGGGGCGCCGCGCGTGCCAGGCGAGGACGCATCCCGCCAGGACGAACCCGAGGTTGCTCAACGTATTGGACGGTTGCGCGAAGAAGCACCAGTGGGCCGTCTCGCAGAACTGGGCGCCTCGGTCCACGTCCGGGCCCAGCCAACCACCGGCGGTGGCCAGGACGACCAGGGCGGTACCCAGCACCCCGACGGCCGTCACGAGGCCGACCGGAATCAGGGTGCGGTCAGGTCGCCTCATGCAGGCCTCAGGCAGGCACGACTGCGTTGTCCGAGACGGCCTGCAGGACGGCCTTGACCTGGAAGGGGGTGACCCAGGGGTGCTTGCCGAGCAGGACCGCGACCATGCCGGTGACGAAGGCCGCCGAGAAGCTGTTGCCGGTCCCGACGATCGAGCCACCGTTCGCCCAGGGCACCTCGACGTCGATCCCGGCCGCTCCGAACTCGACCGGTGGCCGGGGGTTGCAGGCGAGCGCCCACGGATCGGCCCCAGGGCGGGCCGCGACGGAGATGACGGAGGGATAGACGGCCGGATAGGTCGGTCCGGGAACGTTGTTCGCCGCGCAGATCAGGGGGATGCCGGCGAAGTATGCGGCGCTGCAGACCTCGTGCAGCGGAGCGTAGAGCTGATCGCTCCGACTCGACAGGGACAGGTTCGCTGTGTGCACGCCGTGGTCGACCGCCCAGTGCAGCCCTTCCACGAACCGCGTGCCCCGCGTGCGCAGGTTGGCGCCGAGGACCTGGACACTGACGATCTCCACGTCGGGCGCCATCGAGCGGATGATGCCGGCACAGGCCGTGCCGTGACCGACGAGGTCCTCATGCGGCTCCTCGACCACCCGGTGGCCGGTCGGCTCCTCGGGGTCGTCGACGACCGTCGCCCACCCCGCGACGGAGCCCACGGCAGGGTGGGTCGCGTCCACACCGCTGTCGATGACCGCCACCCGCACGCCCGCCCCGGTCCCCCCGCCGAACGCCCACTCGCGGACGTCGGGGAGAGGCAGCGCGACGACCTCACCGAGGCGGTCGTCCGCGAAGTCGGCGGACCACTGGGGCAGTTCGCTCATCGGTCGCTCTCGTCGAGGAACTGGGTGACGGCCCCCAGCACGTCCCTCGCCAGCCGGCGAGCCTGCGGGCCACGCGAGGAGAGTGCCTCGAGAGCTGCGCTGAGGTCGAGATCCTGCACGTCAGGTGAGGCGGGGGAGACGGGAGCTGGTTCCGGCGCCTGCATGAGCGCGGCCACGAGCGTGCCGAGGGTCCCGAGTACGGAGAGGGTCCACCCCGACGACGCGTCCACGGCGGGGTCGAGCACCGAGAGAACTCCGGCGACGTCTCCATCCGCGAAGACCGGGGCGGCCAGGATGGTGCGCGGCACATACTCCGTGGACTCTGCCACGTCCCGGGCGAAGCGTGGGTCGCGCTGGACGTCCGCGACCGCGATCGACTGTCCGGACATTGCCGCGAAGCCGGCGATCCCGCGCCCGACGGGGAGCTCGACGCCGACGATGCGGTCGGCTCCGGCGCCGTCCGCGGCGACGAAGACGAGGTGCTCCCCGTCCTCGGTCGTGCGCGCGAACGAGGTGGCGGCCGCCGAGAACAGCTCGCGGATGGCCGTCACGGCACCCGTGAGGGCAGGTCCGGAGGGTGGGTGCGTCATCGTGGCTCCATGGTCGGTCGTCGTTCGTCAGTGAGCTTTTCGTAGGCGGGCTGCGAGAGCTCGGCGGTCGAGGACCGTCACCTTGCCCCTGCCGAGCGCCACGAGGCCCTGGTCCCGCAGCTTGATGAGGGCCATGTTGACACTCGGTCTGGCCCCGCCGACGAACTCGGCGAGGACCTCCTGGGTCAGTGGGATGGTGGCCTCGTTGCTCGAGGGGGGATCCGCATACACCTCCGCCAGGAGGAGGAGCTGGCGGTACACCCGGTGGTCCAGACCGTCGTACATCGTCTCGAGGAGTCGCCGGCTGAGTCGGTCGACGCTCTCCGCCAGAGCGACGGTCACGAGGTGCAGGACCGCGGGGTGCTCCTCCCGGAGCTTGCCGAAGGCCGTTCTGGAGATGCTGAGGGTGTCCGTGGGCTCGAGGGCGACGATGGTCGCGGTCCGGCGTGGGCGGCGGTGGTCGAGTAGTGAGATCTCCCCGAAGTGCTCACCCGCTGCGATGACGTTGAGGGTGGCGATCTGGCCGCTGGGAGTCGATACCTGCGCCGCCAGTCGGCCCGACTCCACCAGGTGGAGGCTGTCGGCGATGTCACCCTCGTGAACCACCACCTCGCGTCGGTCGAAGTGGCGGCGCCGCGCTGATGCGAGCACACGTCGCTGCAGATCCGGTGAGAGCGACGACAGCAGCGGAAACTCCACGCCCGCAGTGAATCACAGAACAGGACCACGCCCGCGGATGGCGGGCGTGGTCCTGTTCTCCGGGAGTGCGGTGGGCTAGCTCCGACTTCGCCGCTCCCCCTCCTCCTCGAGGCCGAACTTGCGCACCTCCAGCTCCTCGTCGCCGGCGACCTTCGGGTAGGTCCGCAGCACGTGGCCCTCGGTGTCCTCGGTGTCGTCGGTGGCCAGGAGGCGCTTGCGCTCGGCGGCGACGATCCCGCGGGCGTGGGCCTCGGTGTCCTCGTCGCCGGCGAACGGCGCCTTGAACTTGCGGTCGGCGGGGCGACGCGGGTTGAAGATGTCGTCACCGAGGTCGAAGTTCTGCTTCTTGTCCATGATCTGCTCCTGCTCTCTGTTGCGGCTGGTCGACCGGGCCGGTCGGCGATGGATCAAGAATGACCCTCCCGGGGCGTTCCGTTCTGTCAGGTTCCTGACAGTTCTTCTGTCATCTTCCGAACACAAGGGCCCGCGAGCTCGCAGATCAGCGGCCGAGGCGACGTGCTGCGAGATCGGCGGCCACACTGCGCACGGCGCTCTCGTCGGCGACGAGGCTGAGGAAGTCCTCGCGGCTCAGGGTGAGCAGGGAGACGTCGGTGAGCGCGGTGACCGTCGCGGTGCGCGGGACGTCGCGGAGCAGCCCGATCTCGCCGAACACCTCACCCGGGCCCTCGGTGCGCAGCACGACCCCGTCGTCGGTGACCTCCACCTGGCCGGACTCGATGATGTAGAACCGGTCGGAGATCCCACCCTTTTCGAGGATGACCTCGCCGGCGCCCGCGGTGACGGGCTCGAGCTTGTGCGCGATCTGCTCGCGGACGACCGGGAAGAGCGACTCGAAGAGCGGCGAACGGGCCAGGAGGGCAAGGCCTCGCGGCTCGGTGAGGCGCTTGTCGAGATGCGGCATGCGCAGGCCGCAGAGGAGCGCGATGACGGCGCCGGTGATCCCGAGGGCGAGGAGCGTGCCGGTCAGTCCCAACCAGGCGACGAGGATCGGCGTGATGAAGGAGCCCAGTGCGGCAGCACCGATGAACATCGACTCGATCGCGGCGAAGACCCTGGAGAGGAGCCGGTCGGGCACGAGCCTCGCCGGGATGGTGCCGAAGGCGACGTTGATCATCGGGTCGGACAACCCGATGACGATCAGGGCGAGGATGACGACGACGAGGACTCCGGGGACGGCGCCGAGAACCACGAGAGGGACGCACCACCCCAGCACCCCGAGCACCACGAGGCGACCGAGGCGCACCCGTCCGGCGACCGCGAGCATGACGAAGCCGCCCGCGAAGGTGGCCAGGCCGAGCACCGTCGAGAGCAGGCCGACCGCATTGGGGTCGCCCAGCATCTCCGCCGCGACGAGCACGACAAGGACCAGGAGCACGCCGGCGAGGATGCCGTTGACGGCGAGCAGTCCGGTGAGCGCAAGCATGTCGCGATCGCCCATGATGGCGCGGAAGCCGCCGGCGACCTCCTTGAGGAAGGGCTCGGACTCCTCCTCGTCGGACCCATCCTCCTCGAGCGCCTCGGTCGCGACCCGGTCGGAGCGCACCCGTGACACCAGCAGGAGCGACCAGAAGAAGCCGGCGGCCTGCAGAAGGACCACCGGCACGACTCCGAAGAGGCTCAGCAGAACGCCCGCAATGGCCGGGCCCACCCACTGTGCGGTGCTGTCGATGATCTCCGCAGTGGCATTCGCCGCGGTGAGCTCCTTCGGGTTCTCGACGAGGCGCGGGAGGAGCCCCGCCTGGGCAGGCCGGAAGGTGATCCCCACGATGGAGGAGAGGGTGGCCGGCACGAGGACCGCCCACATGCCGAGGTCGAAGTAGATGGCGCTGGCGGTGATGAAGACCAGGGCCATACAGATGGCGTCGACTGCGAGCATGTAGGCCCGCCGCGACCACCGGTCCGCGAGGGCCCCTCCGATCGGTGCGGACACGGCTCCGATGAGCGCGCGCACCCCGGCCCAGGTGCCGACGAGGGCGGCTCCACCCTCGTTGTAGGCCCAGACGAGGATGGCCATCGCATATGCCCAGCTGCCGATCTCCGAGCCGACGAAGGCCAGCTGCAGCCGGCGCACGTCGCGGTTGCGCCAGACCGTGACGACGTTCTCCTTGAGCAGCGCAAGGCCGCGCGGTGCCGGTGGGTCGATTGTCGTGGTCACGGCCGCTCCTCGCGGTGCTCAGGTCCTGGCGTTGGCGGGTCGCCTCGAGTGTGTGACCGCCAAACCCACCCCGTCTGTCGTGGTGCTGACAGTCCGATTGCAGAACAGTGTGGCCCTTCCGGACTGCGCGCGGGGCGGTTTCGCCTGCACTGAGCCGATCGGACCCGTCCGGCCCAGTGCATGTCCGACTCAGTCCATGAGTGCTGGCAGCTCGTACTTCGGCTGGTAGATCATGATCGGATCGGCCCCGCCCGGCACCTCGACCTCGGTCGTCAGCCCGAACCCGTCGTCGCGGATGTCGCGGAGGAAGACCGCGCCCCGCTCGGTGAGCGTCCTGACCGTGGCCTCGATGTCCTCACAGGTCAGGGAGATCTCGTGGTGCCGGTTCGTCGACCAGCCCTCACTCGCGGTGGGGTGGACGCCGAGCTCGCTCGGTCCGGTGCGGAAGATGAGCCAGCCGTGGCCGGTATCGACATAGGGGAACTCCAGGACGTCGCGGAAGAACGCGCGGGCGGCTTCCGCGTCATCGACGTAGATGATCGTGTGCATCGCCGTGAACATGCATGCCAACCTAACGAGGGTGGGCCGAGCGCGCGCGGCATACAGTGGCTGGTGATGACCGGAACCCCGACTGACGCCCTGCTCACCGAGGTGCTGCCTCTTCTCGAGCTCGATGAGCGGTACGCCTCAGCCCATGTGCTCATCCAGCCCGGCAACGGTCTGCCGTCGCGACTGGCGACGAACGCGCTCGCCTGCGGTTCCGTCGCCGCGGCCGGGCTGAGTGGTCTCGCCCTGCAGGGCGGCCCGCAGGTGGTCGTCGACCCGCGCCAGGTCTCGGTCGCCTTCCGCAGCGAGCAGCTGACCAGCATCAACGGTCGCCAGGTTGGGGCCTTCGCTCCCCTCAGCGGCTTCTTCCGGGCCGCGGACGGCTGGGTGCGCACGCACGCGAACTACGAGCACCACCGCAGCCGTCTCCTCGAGGTCCTCGGTCTGCCCGAGGACGCCGGCCCGGAGCACCTCGCGGCCGAGGTCGAGGGTATGCCGGCGCAGGTCGTCGAGGACGAGGTCACCGCCGCGGACGGCGTGGCTGTGCGGGTGCGCCAGACGGACGAGTGGCGTGCGTCCGAGCCGGGCCGCGCGGTGGACGAGGAGCCGCTCATCCACCGGCGCATGGTGGCCGAGGCGCCGCCGGTGCAGGCGCCCTACCGACCCAAGGTGCTCGACCTCACCCGCGTCATCGCCGGTCCGGTGGCGACCCAGATGCTCGGCTTCCTCGGAGCGGATGTCCTGCGGGTCGACAGCCCCGACCTGCTCGAGCCGCACGACCAGTACACGCTCGTGAGCGGTGACAAGCGCTCCACCCTCCTCGACCTGCGCAACCGTACGGACCGCGCGACCTTCGACGACCTCCTCTCCCACGCCGATGTCCTCGTCACCGGGTACCGGAGTGGTGCGCTCGACGAGTACGGCCTCTCGCCGGAGGAGGTGGCGCTGCGGCACCCGCACCTCGTCCACGGCTTCCTCAGCTCGTGGGGGACCAGTGGTCCGTGGAGCGGGCGACGGGGCTTCGACTCCGTCGTCCAGGCCGCCACGGGGATCTCGATGGTGGAGTCCCCCGACGGGGAGCGCCCCGGAGCCCTACCGGCCCAGGCGCTCGACCACTCCACCGGCTACCTCCTCGCTGCCGGCATCCTCAGCGCACTGCGGGCGAGGGCCTTCAACGGCGGGGTGTGGCGGGTCTCGACCTCCTTGGCCCGGACCGCCCACTGGCTCCTCGACCAGGCACCTGACGAGGAGCCCGGCCACCTCGTGACCAACCCCGAGGGCTTCGAGCAGATCGTCCGGGGCGAGATCGGGCTCATCGTCACGAGTCGCCCGGCCCTGACCATCGGCGAGCGGGACTCCTTCTCCCGCTTCGGCGGACTCTGGGGCGCCGACGAGCCGTTCTGGGAGGACGACCCCGCCGCTCCGGCGGCCCAGCGCGACTGACGCTCGCGCGACCCGGGGCCGTCGATAGGTCTCGGTTCGATCACGGTCACTTGACGACCCGGGATCCCCGGGTTACGTTCCTGACACCTGAATCACCTGTCAGGTTCGTGATGGCACAACGCTGTGCTCGGTGCGCCAGCTCGAACACAAGGGGCTCTTCCAGCACTGAAAGGCATGACACATGCGGATCCACTCCACGCTCGTCGCCGCGGCAGCCGCCTCGGCGCTCGCGCTCACGGCCTGCGCGCCGAGCCCGACCGACTCCGACACCGGGGACACCGAGACGGGCACCACCACCACGACCACCGAGGACGCCGCTGCCGAGGCCGTCCCGGTTACCGTCGGGATGCTCACCTCGCTCACCGGCCCGCTTGCCGCCTACGGCGCGGCCTACCAGTCCGGCTTCGAGGCCGGCTGGGACTACGTCACCGAGGGCACCGGTGAGCTCGACGGCTTCGACGTCACCTTCTCCTGGGTCGACGACCAGGGCAACCCGGACACCGCGGTCACCCAGTTCAAGGACCTCGTCGGTCAGGGCGTGAACATCATCGCCGGCACCGCCGCCTCGGGCATCGCCGTCCAGCTCGCCGAGCAGGCGGCTCAGAACGAGACGCTCTACATCTCCGGCCCGGCCGCGACCGACGCGATCACCGGCATCAACGAGTTCACCTTCCGTTCCGGCCGCCAGACCTACCAGGACGTCGCAACGGCCGGCACCTTCCTCGACGACATCTCGGGCAAGAACGTCCTCGTCTTCGCCCAGGACAACGCCTTCGGGCAGGGCAACGTCGCCGGTGTCGAGGCCGTCCTCGGTGGGGCAGGCGCGGAGGTCTCCTCCGTCCTCGTCGCGGAGGACGCCACGGAGTTCACGCCGTTCGCGACCCAGATCATCAACGCCGCCCCGGACCTGGTGTTCGTCGCCTGGGCCGGCGCGACGACCGGCGCCATGTGGGAGGCCCTCGGCCAGCAGGGTGTCTTCGAGGAGACCACCGTCGTCACCGGCCTCGGTGACGTGGCCTCCTACCAGGCCTACGGCGAGGCGAGCGAGCAGCTCAACTTCCTCAACCACTACTTCGGTGGCGCTGCCGGAACCGACGCCGAGGCGGCGATGATCTCCTTCCTCGAGGGCAAGGGTGAGCAGGCCGACCTGTTCAGCCCCGACGGCTTCCTCGCCGCGCAGATGGTCGCGCTCGCCATCTCCGAGGGTGGCGGCACGGACGTCCAGTCGATGATCGACGTCCTCGAGGGTGCCTCGATCGACTCGGTCAAGGGCACCGTCGAGATCCGCGCCGAGGACCACGCGGTCCTGCAGGAGATGTACCAGGCGCGGCTCACCGCCGGTGACGGTGGCCAGTACGCCCCCGAGCTCATCGCCACCGTGGACGCGGCGGACGTCGCTCCTCCGGTCGCCGGCTGACGGAACACCAAGCCGAGGGACTGCACACATGACCGACCGACCCGCGCTCGCCCTGGAGGGCATCGGCCTGCAGATCGGTGGCGCGACCATCCTCCGGGATGTGAGCCTCACCGTCGCAGAGCACGAGATGCTCGGCGTCATCGGCCCCAACGGGGCCGGCAAGACGACGCTGTTCAACATCGTCTCGGGCGTCTACACCCCGACGAGCGGCCGCGTGCTGCTCGCAGGGGAGGACGTCACGAGGATGCCCATCCACCGGCGTGCGCGGGTCGGCCTCGGTCGCACCTTCCAGACCTCCAGCGTCTTCCCTGGACTCACCTCCCTGGAGAACGTCCGCCAGGCCGCCCAGGCCCGGCTCGGCGCGGCGACCTCGCCGTTCCGTTTCCCCCGGCCCACCGACGAGGCGACCACTGCGGCCCATGAGTACCTGCGCGAGGTGGACCTCGCGCACCACGCGGGCACCAAGGCCGGGGTGCTGTCCCACGGCGACAAGCGCAAGCTCGAGATCGCCATGCTCCTCGCGACCGACCCCCGCGTCATCCTCCTCGACGAGCCGATGGCCGGCGTCGGCTCCGGCGATGTCCCCGCTCTCGTCGAGGTCATCCGCCGCCTGCACCGCGGCGGACGGACCGTCCTGCTCGTCGAGCACCACATGGAGGTCGTCCTCGGCCTCGTCGACAAGGTCGCGGTGCTCCACCACGGCGAGCTCCTCGCCGTCGACACCCCGGAGGCGATCATGGCCAACCCGACCGTGCAGAGCGCCTACCTGGGCGAGGCCGTCTGATGGCTTCGACCACCCAACCGATCCTCCGGGTCGAGGGACTGTATGCGCGCATCAGCGGCCAGCAGGTCGTCGAGGACGTCTCGTTCTCGGTCGCGCCCACCGGTGTCACCGCCCTGCTCGGGCGCAACGGTGTCGGGAAGTCCTCGACGATCAAGGCGATCCTCGGGATCATCGAGCGCGACGGCACCGTGGAGTTCGACGGAGAGCGGATCGACGGCCTGCGCACCGATCGCATCGTTCGGCGCGGCATCGCCTACGTCCCCGAGGACCGCGAGGTCTTCGCCTCCCTCACGGTCGAGGAGAACCTCACGCTCGCCGTGCGCCAGGCCGAGCCGAACCGGGCTCTCGTCGATGAGTTGTTCCCCGAGCTGCGGACCCGCTCGCAGCAGGCGGCCGGCACCCTCTCCGGCGGCCAGCAGCAGATGGTCTCCCTCGCTCGCGCGCTGCTCAACGACAACCGGCTCATCCTCGTCGACGAGCCGACCAAGGGGCTCGCCCCCAAGCTCGTCTTCGACGTCGCCCGCGTGCTGAAGGCCGCGGCCGAGACCTCTCCGATGCTCCTCGTCGAGCAGAACCTCACCGTCGTGCGCGAGCTCGCCCAGGACGTCGTCGTCCTCTCCGGTGGACGGGTCGTCCACCGGGGCCCCGCGGCCGAGTTCCTCGACGACGAGCGGCTCGTCGAGCGCCACCTCGGCGTTGCGGGAGCCGAAGACCACCACACCCCAGAGGGATCCGGCCCCGACGGAGGAGCCCGATGAACACCGTCATCCTCCTGCTCATCACAGGCGTCGGCCTCGGCGCGCTGTACTTCCTCGTCGCCAGCGGGCTGTCCCTCATCTACGGCCTCATGCACGTCCTCAACTTCGCCCACGGCGCGTTCCTCACCCTCGGTGGCCTCCTCGGTTGGGAGGTCGGACGCCGAGTGGGCGACGGCACGTGGGCCGGGCTCATCGTCTCGATGCTCGTCGGCATGGCGGTCGGCGCCCTCTTCGCGGTCGTCACCGAGCTCGTCTTCATCCGCCGGCTCTACAACCGGCACATCGAGCAGGTGCTCGTCACGGTCGGACTCGGCATCGCCTCGGTCGCGCTCTTCGAGGGCATCTGGGGCACCGACGCGATCATCACGAACAAGGTGCCGTGGCTGCGGGGGACGACCACCGTGCTCGGCGCCCGGATACCCAACCACATCTGGCTGCTCATCTCCGTGGCCGCCCTCGTCCTCGCGGCGATCGTCCTCTTCCTCCGCTACACCCGCTACGGCCTCATCATCCGCGCCGGGGTGGAGAACCGGACGATGGTCACCGCGCTCGGCATCGACGTGCGCAAGTCCTTCACGCTCGTCTTCGCCATCGGCGGCGCCGCGGCCGGTCTCGGCGGCGTCCTCGCGAGCGTCTACTACGGCAACGTCTCCGCCCACCAGGGTCAGTCGATGCTCATCTACGCCTTCATCGTCACCGTCATCGGTGGACTCGGCTCGCTCACCGGGGCGGCGATCGCCTCGGTCCTCGTCGCCGTGCTCCAGCAGTTCGCGAACTTCTATCTCGGCGGGACCGGAGACCTCATCATCGTCCTCGCCCTCGCCGGCGTCCTCCTCGTGCGACCGAGCGGCCTCATGGGAAGGAAGCTGTCATGAGCCGGATCAAGATCGTCCTCGGCGCCCTCCTCGTCCTGTTCGCCGCACTGCTCCCGCGGCTCAACCTCAGCATCCCGGGGGTCCTGCCCGGACCCACCTACACGCCGGGCACGCTCCAGATCCTGGCCTACGCGTTCCTCATCGCCGCGCTCGCGCTGAGCTACCACCTCGTCTTCGGCGTCGCCGGGCTGCTCTCCTTCGGTCACGCGCTCTTCTTCGGTGCGGGCGCCTACGGTCTCGCAATCATCCTGCGCCGCCTCCTCCCCGCCGAGCTGCCCCCGGGCACCGGCCTGCTCATCGCCGTCCTGCTCACGCTTGCGCTGTCCTTCGTGGTCGCGACGGTCGTCGGCTCGGTCGCCCTGCGGGTCACCGGCATCACCTTCGCCATGGTCACCCTCGCCTTCGCCCAGGCGATGAACGTCCTCGTCCGCCGCAACACCGGCGGGATCACCGGCGGCGAGGAGGGTGTCTCGGTCACCTCGGCCATGGTCCCGAGCTTCCTCATCGGGGTGCGGAACTCGGCGAACCTGTACTGGATCGCCCTGGCCATCCTCGTCGTGGTCTACCTCGGGACCCTGTGGATCGAGCGCAGCCGCATCGGCACCGTCGCCGCCGCGGCCCGGGAGAACGAGCTCCGGGTCCGGGTCCTCGGCCTGCGGCCCTACACCGTCCGGCTCTTCGTCTTCACGGCTGCCGGCGTGCTCGCCGCGATCGCCGGCATGGGCATGGTGCTCCTCCAGTCCGGTACGACGCCGCGGGTCACCTCCGCGGACTTCACGCTCACCATCCTCGTCATCGTCGTCCTCGGCGGCGTCGGCTACCGGTGGGGCGCCATCGTCGGCGGGATGATCTACACCCTGCTCGACAAGCGTCTCTCGGACCTCGCCTCGTCCGACCTCATCGCCTCGCTGCCCGGCGTGCTGCGGGTGCCGCTGTCGGAGCCGGTCTTCATCCTCGGCATGGTCTTCGTCCTCGTCGTGATGTTCATTCCCGGTGGCATCGCCGGTCTGGCCGAGCGGATCAGGCCGCAGACGGAAGAATCGGCGCATGGTCAACGCTGACGGACTGCACACCCTGGGCCGGTGGACCACCGACCGGGCCAGGATCGCCGGAGACAGCACCGCGGTCGTCGACCGCGGCGTGGCGTTCACGTATCGCCAGCTCGAGGACCGGGCGGGCGCACTCGCCACCCGCCTCGTCGAGGCCGGCTACCGGCGCGGCGACGTCATCGCCTCGCTGTCGGGGAACTCGGTCGACCACATCGTCCTGTTCTTCGCCTGCGCGAAGGCGGGTCTCGTCCTCGCACCGCTGTCGTGGCGGCTCACGGGCACCGAGCTCGCCGAGCAGGTCACGCTGGTCCGGCCGGCTGCCCTCCTCGCCGAGACCGTGTATGCGGGACTCGCCCGGGACTGCCTGGCCCGCACCGACGCGCCGGTCACCTTCGCCGAGCTCGGCGAGGTGGGCGTGGAGAGCGAGACGCCCGGCCCGCGCATACGCCCGGCGACCGTGTCCACCCAGCCCGAGCCGGTCCGCGACGACGACCCGCTCCTCCTCATCCTCACGTCCGGCACCAGCGGTCGGAGCAAGGCCGTGGTCCTCACCCATGCCAACTGCCACTGGACGAACGAGTCGCTGAACCGGGTGCTCTCGCTGTCCGAGCGGGACGTGATCCTGGCGGTGATGCCGCAGTACCACGTCGGCGGGTGGAACGTGCAGCCGCTGCTCACACTCCGCGTCGGCGGCACGGTCGTCCTCGAGCGCCGGTTCGAGCCGGGACGCGCGCTACGACTCATCGAGGAGCACCGCGTGACGGTGATGATGGGCGTGCCGACGAACTACCTGCTCATGGCCCAGCACCCCGAGTTCCTCCACACCGACCTCACCTCACTGCGGATCGCCGTCACCGGTGGCGGTCCCGCTCCGGTGCAGCTCCTGCGACTCTGGCACGACCGCGGTGTGGCGCTCACCCAGGGCTACGGCCTGAGCGAGGCCGGCCCCAACGTCACGTGCCTCCCGGTTGCCGAGGCGGCGAGTCACGCAGGCAGCGTGGGCTACCCCTATCCCTTCGTCGAGGTCGCCCTCCTGACCGACGACGGGCAGATCACGACCGGCACCGGCGAGGGCGAGGTCCTCGTCAAGGGGCCCGCCGTCATGGCCGGCTACCTCCACGACGAGGCGGCCACCGCCGCCGCCTTCCTCGACGGCTGGCTGCGCACCGGGGACCGCGCACGCCGCGACGCCGCAGGGCGCACGACGATCATCGACCGGATCAAGGACATCTTCATCTCCGGAGGCGAGTCGGTCGCGCCGGTCGAGATCGAGGCCGCGATCCTGGAGCACCCGGATGTCGCCGAGGTCGCAGTTGCCGGCGTCCCGGACGAGAAGTGGGGTGAGCGGGCCGTCGCGTGGGTGGTCCGGCGGAGCGGCACCCGACTGACCGCTGACGAGGTCAAGGACCACGCCGCTGCCCGGCTGGCCGCGTTCAAGGTCCCGCGTGACGTCCTCTTCGTCGACCACATCCCGAGGTCCGCCGCCGAGAAGCCGCTGCGTCGGGAGCTCGTCGCCGCGTTCACCGAGGGGCGGGCATGACGACGAGTCAGCCGCGCACCGCGCGGGGCCAGGAGACCAAGCGCAAGATTCTCGAGGCGGCCGAGGCCGTCTTCACCGAGCACGGCTACCAGGGCGCCTCGGTCTCGAAGATCACCGACCGCGCCGGCGTCGGGCAGGGCACCTTCTACCTGTACTACCCGACCAAGCACGAGGTGTTCGTCGAGCTCGTCGACGACCTCAACTTCCGGGTCCGGCAGGCCATGAGTCTGGGGGCGCGCCGGGGCACGACCCGTCTGGAGTCCGAGCGCGAGGGCTTCCGCGAGTTCTTCCGCTTCGTCGCCGCCCACCCCGGCATCTACCGCGTCGTCCGCGAGGCGGAGTTCGTCGCCCCCGAGGCGATGCGCCGGCACTACACGAACATCGTCGGCGGCTACGTCGACGGACTGCTCGCCGCGAAGGCTGCCGGGGAGGTCGACCCCGACCTCGACCCGAAGGTCACCGCCTGGGCGCTCATGGGCGTTGGAGAGATGATCGGCATGCGCTGGATCCTCTGGGAGGGCTCCGACGGCGAGGTCCCGGACGAGGTGCTCGACGAGATGACGCGATTCATCAGACGCGGTCTGGGCGGTGGCCCCGACAGCACGCAGGACGGGACAGGACAGGAGCAGACATGACGAGACTGCACGGGCGGCACGCCGTCGTCACCGGCGGCGCCAGCGGCATCGGCCGGGCGGTGGTCGAGGCCCTCGCCGGCGCCGGGGCACGGGTGACCGTCGCCGACCGCGACGCGGCCGCGGCCGAGGAGGTCGCCGCCTCCGTCGGAGGGTCCGCGTGGGTCGTCGACCTCGACGACACCCGCGCTCTCGACGACCTCGAGCTGGACTGCGACATCCTCGTCAACAACGCGGGTCTACAGGTCGTCACGCCGATCCACGAGTACGACCCCGACACCTTCCGGCGCATCCACCGGATCATGCTCGAGGCGCCCTTCCTCCTCGTCCGGGCCGCCCTGCCGGCGATGTACGAGCGCGGCTGGGGCCGGGTCATCAACATCTCCAGCGCCCACGGGCTGCGCGCCTCGGCCTTCAAGGTCGCCTACGTCAGCGCCAAGCACGGCCTCGAGGGGCTGTCCAAGGTGACCGCCCTCGAGGGCGGTCCCCACGGCGTGACGAGCAACTGCATCAACCCTGCCTATGTGCGGACTCCGTTGGTGGAGAAGCAGATCGCCGACCAGGCCCGGACCCACGGCATCCCCGAGTCCGAGGTCGTCGAGCGGATCATGCTCGGCGGCGTGGCGGTCAAGCGCCTCATCGAGCCGCGCGAGGTCGGCTCCCTCGCCCTGTGGCTCGCGTCCGAGGACGCGGGCATGGTGACCGGCGCGAGCTACACCATGGACGGCGGCTGGACCGCCCGATGACAGCACAGGAAGCGCCCTTCACGGCGCCA
>JAAYCP010000257.1 GCA_012729695.1 Actinomycetales bacterium
CTGGACCGCCGCGGCGGTGAAGGCCCTCATCGCCGACGTCCGATCCGCGAGCCGATGAGGACCCCGATGCCGACGAGGAGTCCTCCCACGAGGGTGCCGACGGCGAAGCCGGTGGCACCCTCGAGAGGGCCGGCCGCGCCGGCAGCAGCCGCTGCCCGGCCTGGGTAGACGGTGCCGACGCCTGCAGCAGGAGCCGGAGCGGGCGCGGGCTCTCCGGCAGGGGGTGCCGCCGCGGGCACGGCGATCGGTGCAGCAGCGGCTGGCCCACCGGTGACGATGTCCTGGTCGAGGGCGGTGAAGAACTCGCCGGCCATCTTCCGGGTGACCCCGGCCAGCATCCGTTGGCCGACCCCACCGATCGTGCCGCCGACGACGGCGTCGGCGTCGTAGACGAGTTCGGTCCCAGCGCCTCCGTTCGCGGGGCTCAGCCGGACGGCGACCGTGGCGTCGATCGTGCCGGGTGCGCCGGCGCCGATGGCGCGCAGCCGCAGGGCGCTGGGCTCCTCCTTGTCGAAGATGCTCACCTCGCCCTCATAGGTCCCCTTGATTGCGGCGACGCCGGCCGTGACGCGCATGGCGTACTGGTCGGGGGCCGTCGTCGTGAGCGACTCACATCCCGGGATGCACCGGGCGAGCACCGCCGGGTCGTTGATCGCTGCCCAGACCTGGTCCGTCGAGGACTGGAGGGTGTTGGTTCCGGAGATCTTCATGAAGCGTCCTTTCGGGAAGCCCGTGCGGCGGTCTTGCGCGCGGCGGTCTTCTGGGCAGTGGTCTTGCGTGCGGCGGTCTTACGCGCCGTGGTCTTCCGAGCGGTGGTCTGGGAGGCCGTGCCTTTCGCTCCTTCGCCCTGCGCGGCCTTACCTTTCGAGACTTCGCTCTGCGCGGCGCGCAGGGCCCACAGCTCCGGCGGGCTGATCGGCATCGAGTTGATGGGGAAGCCCTCGGCGTCCTCGATCGCCGAGGCGATGACGGCACTGACCGGGATCGTGCCCGCCTCACCGGCTCCCTTGATGCCCAACGGGTTGAGCGGGCTGGGGGTCTCGAGGTGGTCGGTCTCGACGTGCGGCACCTCGGAGGCGTAGGGCATGAGGAAGTCCATGAAGGAGGCGTTGAGCAGCTGACCGGCCTCGTCGTAGACCATCCGCTCGTACAGCGCACCACCGACGCCCTGCGCCACACCGCCGTGGACCTGGCCCTCGACGATGAGCGGGTTGATCATGTTGCCGCAGTCGTGGATGACGCAGTACCGCAGGATCTTGATCTCCGCCGTGACCGGGTCCGTTTCCACGATCGCGGCGTGCATGCCGTTGGCGAAGGTTGCCTGGGTGGGGGAGTAGAAGTCCTGCCCCTCGAGGCCCGGCTCGTCGTCGTCGCCGATCGGCGGCTTGTCCGGGTCGAAGGTGCCGGCGAACTGGGTCGCCGCCTTGGCGGCGTCGTCGAACGCGTAGCGCAGCGGGTTCGACATCACGGCGACGGTCCCGAGGTCGATCGAGGTGCCGGGGGCGCCCTTGACCTTGATGACGCCGTCCTCGATCTCGAGGTCATCGGGGGACACTTCCAGTGCGTCGGCAGCGATGCGCAGCGCCTTGGCCTTCACGACGCGGGCCGCGAGAGCGACCGCGTTGCCGCTCATGACCGCAGCCCGGGAGGCGAAGGTGCCCACCGCATACGCCATCCTGCGGGTGTCGCCGGTGGTGACGTGGACGTTCTCCAGCGGCACGCCGAGCTCGTCGGCGACGATCTGGGCGAGTGAGGTCTGGTGTCCCTGACCCTGGGTCGTGAGTCCGGTCGCGACGTTGACGCGCCCGCTCGTCTCGATCTGGATATGACCGCCCTCGTAGGGCCCGACACCGGTGCCCTCGACGTAGCAGCCGATGCCGAGGCCGACCTTGCGGCCCTCCTTCGCGGCCTGGGCGCGGTACTCCTCGAAGTCGTCCCAGCCGACGAGCTCCTTGAGCTTGGCGAGCGAGGCGGGGAAGTCACCGGAGTCGTACTTGAGGGGTCGCCCGTCCTGGAACATCAGGCCGTGGTCGTAGGGCATCTCCTCGGGCTGGATGAAGTTGCGCGAGCGGATCTCGGCGCGGTCGACCCCGAGGTACTTCGCGATCGCGTCCATCGTCCGCTCCATCGCGAAGCAGCCCTGCGGGCGTCCTGCCCCGCGGTACGGCGTGACGATGACGGTGTTCGTGTAGAGCGAGAAGAACTCGACGCGGTACGCGCCCGGCTTGTAGGGACCCAGCAGCTGGGTGGCCGTGATGATCGGGACGATGATGCCGTAGGGCGTGTAGGAGCCGTTGTCGTGCCAGAACTTCACGTCGAGGGCCAGGAGGCGGCCCTCGTCGTCGAAGCCGACGGTGACCTCCTGGAGCTGGCCCCGCTCGTGCGCGGAGGAGACGAAGTGCTCGCGCCGGTCCTCGGTCCACTTCACGTCGTGGTTCAGGTTCCGCGCCGCCCAGGAGATGAGCACCTCCTCCGGCCACGGGTGCATGATCTTCACGCCGAAGCCGCCCCCCACGTCCGGGGCGATGCACTCCACCTTCGCCAGCGGCAGGCCGAGCTTCGCCGCCACCGCGGCGCGGACGCCCGTCGAGGTCTGGGTGGAGGAGTAGATCCGCAGCGACTCGTCGTCGGAGTTCCATTGCGCGAGAACGCCCTTGCCCTCCATCGGCTGGCAGGCGCTGCGCTCGATCGCGAGCTCGAGAGTGAGGGTATGCGGCGCGCCCGCCATCGCCGTCTCGACGTCGCCGACCTCCTGGACGAGGTGAGCCGAGACGTTGTCCGGCACCTCCTCGTGCACGGCGTTCTGGGCGGCCCGGGCGGTCTCGATCCCCACGACCGGCGTGAGGGTCTCGTAGCGCACGACGATCCGGTCGACGGCGTCCTCGGCGACGTAGCGGTTCGTCGCGACGACCATGACGATCGGCTCACCGACGTGGTTGACCTCGTCCTTGGCGAGGGCGAACGCCGTCCGCGGCGCGTGCAGCGCGGGGTGCGGGATGAGGAGCGGCAGCGGCTGACCCAGGGCGCCGGGCAGGTCCTCGTGCGTGTAGATCGCGATGATCCCGTCGACGTCGAGGACCGCGTCGGTGTCGATCTCGAGGAGGCGGGCGTGGGCGTGCGGGCTGCGGAGGAACGCGACCTCGTAGGCGTCGTGGCCGAGGTCGTCGAGGTAGCGTCCGCCGCCCGTGACGAGACGGGGATCCTCGCGGCGCTGGACCGGGGCACCGAACTGGCGGGTGGTCACCGGCTCTCACTCTCCTCGCTCTGGGCGGTCTCGGCGGCGGGAGGCTCAGCCTCGGAGCGCTTCAGCTCGGCCGCACGCAGGACGGACTTGACGATGTTCTGGTACCCCGTGCACCGGCAGAGGTTGCCCGAGACCGCCTCGCGCGCCTCTCCCTCGGTCGGGTCCGGGTTGTCCTCGAGGAAGGCCGTGATCGTTGTGATGAACCCCGGTGTGCAGAAGCCGCACTGCAGACCGTGGCACTCGGTGAACGCGCGCTGGACGTGGTTCATCCTCTCCGGTGAGTCGCCCAGGCCCTCGACGGTCGTGATCTCGTGCCGCTGCGCTTGGATCGCGAACATCAGGCAGGACCGCATCGGCCGGCCGTCGACGAGGACGGTGCAGGCCCCGCACACGCCGTGCTCGCAGCCGACGTGGGTGCCGGTGAGCCGCAGGTCGTGGCGGAGGAAGTCGGAGAGCAGCCGACGTGCCGGCACCCGGGCGGTGTGCACGGCGCCGTTGACCGTGACGGTGACGTCGTGCAGCTCGTCGGTGAGCAGGTCTGCTGCGTTGAGGTCGGTCATCGGTGTGCTCCTGGGGCTGACGCGGTGCTGGGTTGGGCGACGGCCTCGGCCAGGGCGCGCCGGGTGAGCTCGGCGGCCAGCATCCGCCGGTACTGCGCGCTGGCGTGGATGTCGGACTCGGGTTGCAGGTGGGCATCGACGGTCTCGTCGACGACGCTCCAGTCGGCGGTCGCGGGGTCGGCGCCGGCGAGCACGGAGGAGAGGTCGACGACTCCGGGGACGTCGGTCACCGAGACGAACGACGCCCTCGCCGCAGTGATCCGGTCGTTCTCGACGGTGACGGCCACAGCGACGCCGGCGAGCGCGTAGTCGCCGTGCCGACGGGCGGACTCGCGGAACGCCGTGCGCGTGCCGGTCGGGAACCGGCCGAAGCGCACCGCCTCGACGATCTCGTCGTGCGCCAGGGTGGTCTCGAGCGGTCCGGCGAAGAAGTCACGTGCCGCGATCTCGCGGCGTCCGTCGGGGCCGACCGCCTCGACGACGCCGTCGGTGATGGCAAGGACGCTCGGCATCTCACCGGCGGCGTCGGCGTGGGCGATCGAGCCGACGGTCGTGCCCCTGTTGCGGATGGCCGGGTGCGCCACGTTGACGAGAGCCTGCCGGAGGAGGGGGAGAGCCGCATACGCCCCCTCGTCGGCGAGGAGCTGGGCGTGCCGGACCATCGCGCCGACGCGGACGTATGCGTCGGTCACCTCGATGCGGTCCAGGCCGGGGATGCCGCCGAGGTCGACGAGGTGCGTGGGGCGCGCCAGCCGCATGGACAGCACCGGGATGAGGC
The DNA here is from genome assembly GCA_012729695.1 of Actinomycetales bacterium. Lineage (GTDB taxonomy): Bacteria > Actinomycetota > Actinomycetes > Actinomycetales > Dermatophilaceae > F2B08. Next base: position 4,583 of record JAAYCP010000257.1, read on the forward strand.
TCTGGCCGCCGGCGAGCACCTTGGCGTCGGCGTGCGCACGCAGCATCGCGGCGGCGTCCTGCAGCGACGCGGGCGCCAGGTAGCGGAACGGTCCCGGTTTCACGGTGTCACTGTCCTTCTCGTCGGTCTCTGGGTGGTGCGCAGGTCGAGGTCGTTCATGTGGCGGGCGTCGGACGGTGGGCGCCGGAGTCGGTCGTGAGGGTGACCTGGCGCCGCTGTGCGTACCAGAACGTTCCTATTGTCACGTTCTGGTACGGGCTCCTAGTTCATCACTGACCGGCCCGGGCGGCCAGGGGTGGAAATGCTGCGCGCCCCGTAGGCGGGTGACACCGACGGGGCGCGCTGCGGTGCAGAGCGGGGAGAACGCTCAGAGGGTGTCGTGCTCCCGGTCCGTGCCCGTCTGGCCGGGGTAGCCCTCCTGGTAGAGGTCGTCGACCCCGTCGGCGTCGCCGTAGACCTGCGGACCCACCGTGGTGAGGGTGCCGCCGAGGCGGTCGGCGTTCTCACGCAGGTCGGCGGGAGCCAGGTTGCGCGCCAGGTGGTAGGCCGCGATGGCGACGATGGTGCCGAACGCGATACCGGAGAGGCTGAAGGTGTCGGTGATGTTCATCGCGACGTCACCGGTGCCGATGATGACACCCGCGGCGACGGGGACGAGGTTGATCGGGTTCGCGAAGTCGACCCCGTTCTCCTTCCAGATCTTCGCGCCGAGCAGACCGATCATGCCGTAGAGGACCACGGTGATTCCGCCGAGCACGCCACCGGGGATCGAGGCGACGAGCGCACCGAACTTGGGGGAGAGACCGAAGAGGACCGCGACGAGCGCGGCGACGTAGTAGGCGGCCGTCGAGTAGACCTTCGTCGCAGCCATGACGCCGATGTTCTCGGCGTACGTCGTCGTCGGGGAGCCACCGAAGGCGCTGGCCACGGCGGTGCCGACACCGTCGGCGCCGATCGCCTTGCCCATGTAGGGGTTGAGGTCGTCACCGGTCATCTCGGCCACGGCCTTGACGTGGCCGGCGTTCTCGGCGATGAGGGCGATGACGGCCGGGATGACGAGGACGATGGCGGCGGCGGAGAAGCTCGGGAAGTGCCAGCCGACGGTCTCCATGCCGTCAGCGGCGACGACGGTCTTGTCCGGGAGGCCGAACCAGCTCGCCTGCCCGACGCCGGAGTAGTCCCACCGCAGGTGCTCGGTCGCCTCCGTGGCGCCACCGAGGACCGAGGTGATCGGACCGACGGTGTTGTCGAGCACCCAGGACAGCGCGGTGCCGAAGATCAGGGCGAGGAAGACCGAGATCCGGCTGATGAAGCCCTTGAAGGCGACCGCCACGACGATGACGAAGACCATCGTCGCGAAGGCGACCCACTGGTCCTGCGGCCAGTAGATGTTGGCGACGACCGGGGCGAGGTTGAAGCCGATGAGCATGACGACCGCGCCCGTGACGACCGGAGGCAGCACCTTGTGGAGCAGGCTCGGGCCCATGTAGTGGATGAGGACGCCGACGGCCGCGAGGATGAGACCCGCGACGAAGATCGCTCCGGTCACCTCCTGCGAGGTGCCACCCTGGGCGCGGATGGCCGCGACACCACCGACGAACGCGGCCGAGGTGCCGAGGTAGCTCGGGACCTTGCCCTGGACGATGAGCAGGAAGATGATCGTTGCGAGACCGCTCATCATGATCGCGAGCTGGGCGTTGAGGCCCATGACCAGCGGGAAGACGAAGGTCGCACCGAACATCGCGACGACGTGCTGCGCGCCGAGACCGATGGTCTTGCCCCAGGGGAGACGCTCGTTCGGAGCGACCACACCACCTGAAGCGACCCGCTCGGGGCTCACTTCCTTCCAACCCAGACCGAGTGCCATTCGGCGGTTCCTCTCTCAACGGGAGCACGTCACGGTGACAGGGCTCACTAGGGGCTAATGAAACAGTGAACCTAGTCGCCGGTGTGGGATCTTCGACTGGCAGTTTGTGACAGGCCGAAGGGGTCGTTGTTGGCAGACTTCTTTACCTTGTGTTGACCCGGGCCGTGCCTCGCGGCGACGTC
>JAAYCP010000004.1 GCA_012729695.1 Actinomycetales bacterium
GCCGAGCCGGCGCAGAAGGGTCGGGTCGTGGTGCTGACGACGTTCGACGTGGACAGCCACGTCTACGACGCACTGCGCGCCGGAGCGAGCGGCTTCCTTCTCAAGAACGCCGCACCCGAGGACCTCGTGCGCTCCATCCGCGCGACCGCGGCAGGGGCCGGTCTCATCGACCCTGCGGTGACCCGGCGCGTCATCGAGGAGTTCGGGCGGGGTGCGCGCCCGAGCCGGCCACCGCATACCGTGTCGACGTTGACCGACCGCGAGCGCGACGTCCTGGAGCTGGTGGCGCGCGGCGCCTCGAACGCCGAGATCGCGGCGAGCCTCTATGTCAGTGAGGCGACCGTGAAGACGCACGTCGCCCGCATTCTCGCCAAGCTCGGGCTTCGCGACCGGGTGCACGTCGTGGTCTTCGCGTACGAGCACGGTCTCGTCACGCCCGGCTCTGCTGGAGAGCGGGCCGCGGGCAGTGCCTGAGCGTCCGTTGTCGCTAGCCGCGTGCGAGCGCCGAGGCGACAGCCGCCGCCGTGAGGCCGTACGCGGTGTGCGCTGTCGCATCCTTGACGATGACGTCGCGGTCGTACTCCCAGATGGGCTTGTACACGCCGAGCGCCGGCAGGACGACGTAGGACGCCCCGAAGGCCACAGCCGCCAGTCCGACGCCGCCGGGTAGGGTGCCGAGCCGGCGCACGACGGGCAGTGCCGCTGCGTACGCGACTCCCCACTGCACGCCGGTCGCCCAGTGGACCACGTTGGTGATCGCCCGGGCCGAAGAGGCTGGGGGCTCCTTGCCGAGAACGGCGACGATGAGCTTGCGGCCGACTTGACCCGGCGCCGAAGCGTCCTCGTACGAGGTGGTTCCCGCAGCGGTCTCCCAGTCGATGAACCCCTGCGTCCCGCCGCCCCGGCGATAGCGGGCGTACCAGACCAGGTCCATCGCCAAGGTTCCCGCAGCGCCGCCGATGGCACCGGCGGCCGGCCGTCCCGCGATCGAGGTCAACCCACCCATCTGGACCCTCCCGTTCATGGACTGTCGACTTCGCACGATACTCCGGTATGCGGTGATCGCGAGGGCTGTCCTCGCGCAGCCTGCCGGGGGTTGGTGAAGTACGAGTCGCGCGCGGACGTACGGTGAGGGCATGGAATTCCGTTACCTCGGCAACAGCGGTCTGAAGATCTCCGAGATCACCTACGGCAACTGGCTCACCCACGGCTCCCAGGTGGAGAACGACGTCGCGACCCAGTGTGTGCGAGCGGCGCTCGAGCACGGGATCAGCACGTTCGATACGGCGGACGTGTACGCCAACACCAAGGCGGAGAGCGTGCTCGGTGATGCGCTGCGCGGTGAGCGTCGCGAGAGTCTTGAGATCTTCACCAAGGTGTACTGGCCGACGGGCCCGGGCGGGAAGAACGACACCGGCCTGTCCCGGAAGCACATCATGGAGTCGATCAACGGGTCCTTGACCCGGCTCCGCACCGACTACGTCGACCTGTACCAGGCCCACCGCTACGACACCGAGACCCCACTCGAGGAGACGATGCAGGCCTTCGCCGACATCGTCCGGGCGGGCAAGGCGCTCTACATCGGGGTCAGTGAGTGGACCGCCGAGCAGATCCGCGCCGGCCACGCCCTCGCGAAGGACCTCGGCATCCAGCTCATCTCAAGCCAGCCGCAGTACTCGATGCTGTGGCGCGTCATCGAGGGCGAGGTGGTCCCCACCTGTGAGGAGCTGGGGATCGGTCAGATCGTGTGGAGCCCCATCGCCCAGGGTGTGCTCACCGGCAAGTACCTGCCGGGCCAGGCGGCTCCGGAGGGTTCTCGTGCCGCCGACGAGAAGGGCGGCGCCAACATGATCAAGCGGTTCATGAACGACGACGTCCTCAACCGCGTCCAGGCCCTGCGACCGGTGGCCGACGAGGCCGGGCTGACCATGGCCCAGCTGGCGGTGGCGTGGGTGCTGCAGAACGCCAACGTCTCCGCGGCGATCGTCGGCGCCTCACGTCCCGAGCAGGTCGGCGAGAACGTCAAGGCCGCAGGTGTGCGCCTCGAGCCGGAACTCATGGAGCGCATCGACGAGGTCCTCGGCGATGTCGTCGAGCGCGATCCCGGCAAGACCGCCGAGACGGCGCCCAAGGGCCGCGTCGCCTGACGCCCCCGTGAGCTGAGCCCGAGCGCTCCGCCGGCCAGGACCTTCGGTTTGAGGAACACCTGCACGTTGCCCGCCTCCAGTGGGAAGGCCACGTGAATGCTGGGCTGCTCTTCTCCTGGCAGCACCCTCGTCGAGTAGCAACCGCTGTAGACGGTCTCGCCGGTGGAGCGCAGGGTGCGGATCCAGGCAGCCGCGCGCTGGGTACCGTCAGGTGCCTCGATGAGCGCCACCCGGCTGTCCATCCCGTGCGCGACGTCCATGGGCCGCATAGGAAGGGCTAGCTGCTGCACCCGGCGGGCGAACAGCCGCGAGATGAGCTCTCCGCCTGGCTGGAAGACCGGGTTCCACTGGGTCCAGACCTCCATGCGCCAGCTCGCCGTGTGCTCGTAGAAGTCGCGGACCTCCGGTCGAAGGTCCGCGGCCCGGAAGTCCGGGCCGTCCAGGACGGCCATGTCGGACAAGAGACCGGCGTCGCTCACCTGCTCACGAACGACACAGCCCCAAGCACTCGCGGTGGCGTGCAGCCATCCGTCCCCTACCCGCTGGCTCTGGTTCATCGGCGCCGACAGCCAGCGCTCAGCGCCGCTGGGATCGATCGGCCGACCCGTGCGTCGCCAGAACCTTCGAGTCGCCACGTCCAGGCGCGGCAGCAACCAGATCACGGTGGCTACCGGCTGTCGCGTGGAAGGTCGCGCCCGGGTCGGATCGCGCGCTGGATGCAGTCATCCTGGCACTCGAGTCGGGATGCCGTGCGTCGCGACGGGGTGTTGGTGGCCAGGGACCGCCGCCGTGCGATCTGGTGACTCCGGACTGCATGTGTGGTGGCTGCCGCGGCGACCAAGGACGAGTAGCCACGGCCTCGGGGGTTGCGGTCCACGAGCACGCCGACGTCGGCGAGGACTCCGTCGAACAGGGGAATCAGCGATGGCGTGTCACTCATGCGGTCCCCCACAGTTCGTCGACGAAGTGAGAGGACCCTACTCCGATCCGGGCGACGCGCGGTCGCCCCGCGTCTTTCAGAAGTCCGCCGGACCGGGTCGCCAGCCGGTTTGCTGAGCCCACAGGTGCGCTTCCTGCAGCACCCGCCAGGTGAAGGGGGCCTTCGCCTCGACATAGGCGCTGCGGTCGCTGGCGAGGAGGTATGCATGGTCTCTCTTGACCGCGGCGTACTCCTGGGCGGCGAGGGGATAGGCCCTGAGGTAGTCGCGGAAGAGCAGGGCGGCTTGCTCGGCGAAGCTTCCGGCTTGGCGGACGTGGACGTGCGTACGTGACCGCCCCGGCAGCTCCCGGAAGTACCGCTTGGTGAGGTCGGGGTTGTCGGGACGCCAAGCGAAGCCGCAGGTCTCGATGGCGGGTCGGTAGTCGTCGATCGCCGCAAGGTCCGGCACGGAGATCTGGAGGTCGATGATCGGCTTGGCGGCCAGCCCGGGAACGGAGGTGGACCCGATGTGGTCGATGCGGGTCGCCGCGTGGCCGAGCGCCTCCCGCAGGGATCGAGCCGCGGTTTCGAACTGGCTGGGCCAGGCAGGGTCATAGTCGCTGATCGGATCCCAGGGCATGCGGACAATGGTCCCAGTCCCGGCTACGAAGCGGGCGACGAGAGCCGTTGGACAGTCAGGTTGGGGTGAGCGCAGGTCAGGATGGAGGTGCATCGCCACATCCAGAGACGGCGAACCCCGCTGATTATCAGCGGGATTCGTGGTGCCCCCGGCAGGATTCGAACCTGCGACACCTTCTTTAGGAGAGAAGTGCTCTTCCCCTGAGCTACGAGGGCGGGCGCCAGGGCGCAGCCGAGGCACGAGAGACAATGCTACCGACCTCGGACCCGCACCATGACCATGGAAGACCTCACGGCAGGCCGGTCGCCTGACGCCGGCAGCGCAAGAGCTCGACAA
>JAAYCP010000047.1 GCA_012729695.1 Actinomycetales bacterium
CTCCTCGGCGGGATGCCGCACGTCATCACCGCACACAGTCTCGAACCGCTGCGGCCGTGGAAGGCCGAACAGCTCGGCGGGGGCTACCGGGTCTCGTCCTGGATCGAGAAGACGGCGTACGAGGCGGCCGCCGGCGTCATCGCCGTCAGTGCCGGGATGCGTAAGGACATCCTCCGGTCCTACCCGGATATCGACCCGGGCAAGGTGCATGTCGTCCACAACGGCATCGACAGCGAGCTGTGGCAGCGGGCCGAGGACCCAGAGGTGCTGCGCAAGCACGGGGTCGACCCGGACCGCCCGGCCGTCATCTTCGTCGGCCGGATCACGAGGCAGAAGGGCCTGCCGTACTTCCTGAGGGCGGCCCGGTCGCTCCCACCCGAGGTGCAGCTCATCCTGTGTGCGGGGCAGCCCGACACCGCTGAGATCAAGGCCGAGGTCGAAGGGCTCATCGGCGAGCTCCGGACCGAGCGCGACGGCGTCATCTGGATCGGGGAGATGCTGCCGAGGCAGGAGGTGATCGCTCTGCTGTCCGGCTCGACGGTCTTCGTCTGCCCGTCGGTCTACGAGCCGCTGGGTATCGTCAACCTCGAGGCCATGGCCTGCGAGGTCGCCGTCGTCGCGACAGCGACCGGTGGAATCCCTGAGGTGGTCGCGCACGGTGAGACCGGCTGGTTGGTGCCGATCGAGCAGGTCGAGGACGGCACGGGCACCCCGGTCGACCCGGACCGGTTCGTCAGTGACCTCGCCGAGACTCTCTGCGACGCGGTGTCCGACGTCGAGCGTGCCCGGGAGAGGGGACGCGCCGGACGGCAGCGAGCCGTCGAGGAGTTCAGCTGGACGACGGTGGCCGAGCGCACCAAGGAGGTCTACGACCTCGTCGTGCGCGACTGGGCCGCGAAGTAGGACGAGGCCGCGCACGCCGCCGTCTCCATCGCCTCGACGGCTGCGCCCTGGAGGGTGAGCAGCACGGCGCTCCGCGACGCCCGGAGGTGGACCGAGCTGGACCCCTCGGCGTGCGACAGTCCCGCATCGGTGATCTCGAGGATCGAGCCCGCTCGCACGAGGAGCCCGCGGACCCGCTCGGGCAGAGCCGGTGGCAGTGACCAGCTCCGCTCGACCTGGGAGGGACGTTCACGCTGCCACGCATCGACCCAGCCCCCGTCGCCGAGACGGTCGATCGCGGCATGCACCTCCGTGCGCAACCGCCGGTCCACGCCCGTCACGTCCAACCCACTCAGTCGGTGCACGGGTACGGGCTCGGCGTCGAAGCTCTCCCAGCGGACGGCAAGGCCGGGTGACCGGCTTGCAGTCCGTTGCCTTGCGTCTGACCCTGCTGCGGTCAGCTCGCGGTCGGCGCCGAATGTGACGAGCCTGGGGACAGCCAGTCCGCCGACCCCGGCGACGAAGACCGCCTCACCCGCCGACGTCGCGGCCCCGTATGCGTCCGTTCCGCACCGCGGGAGCAGGCCCGCCGCTCCGGGCCGGGGGAGCGCCGCATACACGGCCTGCTCGCCCAGATCTCGCCAGAGCCGGAGCTTGTCCTCCAGGCCCAGGACCAGGTCGACGTCCGGGAGCGCGCGGCGGAGCACGGCCGTCTGCTCGGCGCCCGCGGACCACGCGAACGAGGTCCACAGGGCGACGCGCACACTCGCGGGAAGCTCCGGCACGCGCTCCATCGTAGGTCGCGTCTCCGGTCGGCGCCTCTCTCATCGGAAGCGTTGCGAACCCATCGAAATGGGCATCGAGAAGTGGGGTCTCCTCGCGAGTGGTTCCCCGATCGGCGGTGTGCTGTCTACTAGGGTTGCCGTCATGAC
>JAAYCP010000048.1 GCA_012729695.1 Actinomycetales bacterium
GAGGGTGAGCAGCACGGCGCTCCGCGACGCCCGGAGGTGGACCGAGCTGGACCCCTCGGCGTGCGACAGTCCCGCATCGGTGATCTCGAGGATCGAGCCCGCTCGCACGAGGAGCCCGCGGACCCGATCCGGCAGGGCCGGAGGCAGGGACCAGCTCCGCTCGACCTGAGAGGGGCGCTCCCGCTGCCACGCATCGACCCAGCCCCCGTCACCGAGACGGTCGATCGCGGCATGCACCTCCGTGCGCAACCGCCGGTCCACGCCGGCCACGTCCAACCCACTCAGTCGGTGCACGGGCACCGGATCGGCGTCGAAGCTCTCCCAGCGGACGGCAAGGCCGGGTGACCGGCTTGCAGTCCGTTGCCCCGTGCCGGACCCAGCTGCGGTCGCCTCTTCGTTCCTGCCGAAGGTGACGAGTCGGGGGACCGCGAGGCCGCCGACGCCGGCGACGAAGACCGCCTCACCCGCCGACGTGGTTGCCCCGTATGCGTCCGGCCCGCACCGCGGGAGCAGTCCGGCAGCGCCGGGTCGGGGGAGTGCCGCATACACGGCCTGCTCGCCCAGATCCCGCCAGAGGTCGAGCTTCTCCTCCAGACCCAGCACCAGGTCGACGTCCGGGAGCGCACGGCGGAGCACAGCCGTCGGCTCGGCGCCCGCGGACCAGGCGAACGAGGTCCACAGGGCGACGCGCACACTCGCAGGAAGCTCCGGCACGCGCCCATCGTAGGTCGCGGCATCAGTCGGTGCTCTCGTCGAGGGATCCTCCCAGCCTCCTCTTGAAGTCGTCGAGAAGTCCGGTGTCCCCGCGAGTGGTTCGCTGATCACCGGTGTGCTGTCTACTAGGGTTGCCGTCATGACCGACGTCCTCGCTCTCGCCGGCGTGAGCGTCGTCCGCGGCTCCACTCGACTGCTGGACGATGTCACCTGGGAGGTCGAGGAGGGCGAGCGCTGGGTGGTGCTCGGGCCCAACGGCGCCGGCAAGACGACCCTGCTGCAGCTGGCCGCCGGTCGCATCCATCCTTCGTCAGGCGTGGCCGGCGTCCTCGGTGAGGTCCTGGGCGCGGTCGACGTCTTCGAGCTGCGGCCGCGTATCGGGCTGTCCTCGGCGGCGCTGGCCGAGCGGATCCCCGGCGGGGAGATCGTGCACAACGTCGTCGTGACCGCGTCGTACGGCGTCGTCGGACGATGGCGGGAGGAGTACCACCACCTCGATCATGCGCGTGCTGCCGAGCTCCTCGAGATTCTCGGGGTCGAGCACCTTGCCGACCGGACCTTCGGCACGCTCTCTGAGGGCGAGCGCAAACGTGTCCAGATCGCCAGGGCGCTGATGACGGACCCGGAGCTGATGCTCCTCGACGAGCCCGCCGCGGGGCTGGACCTCGGAGGACGGGAGGAGCTCGTCGGACGTCTCGGCGAGCTCGCCGCCGACCTGGCCGCGCCTGCGATGGTGCTCGTGACCCACCACGTCGAGGAGATCCCGCCGAACTTCACCGATGCCCTGCTCCTGCGCGGCGGCAAGGTCGTCGCCGCCGGGCCGCTGGAGCTGACGCTCACCGACGAGAACCTCACGGAAACCTTCGGACTTCCCCTGCACGTTGAGCGACGTGGAGACCGGTGGACGGCCTGGGCGACGTGAGTCGACGCGTAGGCTGGAGGGTGACACCCAGCGGATCGACGAGGCTGCATCAGGAAGGGGACGACGATGGAATGGTTCGCTGACAACTGGTGGATCGTATGGCTCGGACTCGCGCTCGTCCTGGCCGCCATCGAGGCAGCCACTGTCGACTTCGTCTTCATCATGCTCGCCGGCGGAGCACTCGCCGGTGCGGCAGCCGCAGGACTGGGGGCCCCGGTGCCGCTGCAGGTCGTCATCGCTGTGGCGAGTGCCTTCGCGCTGCTCTTCCTGGTCCGACCCCTCGTCAAGCGTCGCTTCATGGACACCGAGACCGATCACGGGATCGGCGCGGCCGGCCTCATCGGCCGCGACGCGTGGGTCCTCGAGACCATCACCGAGACCGACGGACGGGTCAAGCTGGCCGGTGAGGTCTGGTCGGCCCGCGTCGCCCAGGGAGCCGGCGTGCTGCAGCCCGGCACCCAGGTCAGGGTCGTCGAGATCCGTGGCGCCACCGTGCACGTCGCACCGGTCCCACAGCTCGAGTCCTGACCCGGCTCACCCTTCAGGCATCACCAACGAGAGGAACCCCTCAAGCTCATGGAAACCCTGATCGTTCTCGCGATCCTCGTCGTGTTCGCGATCGTCGTCATCATGCGGACGGTGCGCATCGTGCCGCAGCAGACGTCCCTCATCGTCGAACGCCTCGGGCGGTACTCGCGGACCCTCGAAGGTGGCATCCACTTCCTCATCCCGTTCGTCGACAAGGTCCGCGCGAACGTCGACCTGCGTGAGCAGGTCGTCTCGTTCCCGCCGCAGCCTGTGATCACGAGCGACAACCTCGTCGTCAACATCGACACCGTCATCTACTACACCGTCATCGACTCCCGGGCCGCGGTCTACGAGATCGCCAACTTCATCCAGGGCATCGAGCAGCTCACCGTCAC
>JAAYCP010000258.1 GCA_012729695.1 Actinomycetales bacterium
CACGGTCCGCTTCGGGCTGGGCTTCAGCGACTCCGGCAGGCGCAGCGCAGCCGGCCGCAGCCGAGCGCCAGGTCCCTGCAGGAACTTCAGGATCGAGTCCGGTGGCGAGGCGACGGCGACCCAGATCAGGCCGTCGGAGCCGAGTGCGATGTTGTCCGGGTGCCCTGGCACCTCGACGACGCCCAGCTCCTCACCATCCAGGGTCAGCCGCCGGATCTGCGCCAGGGCCGTCTCGGCGACCCACACCTGCGAGCCGTCGGCAGTTAGGGCCACCCCGTTCGCGAAGGCAAGCCCGTCGCGCACCGTCGTGACCTCACCGTCCGGTGAGCGCCGGACGAGCCGCCCCGATTCTGTGTGGACAATGAGGTCGGACTTCCAGGCGTCGATGCTGTAGTGCCGACTGCTGTCGCTGAACCAAATCGTCCCGTCGGTCGCCACGGCCGCGTTGTTCGTGAAGCACATGGGCAGACCGTCGATCTGGGTCACGAGGTCCTCGATCTCGCCCGTCTCGACGGTGACGGCGAGCAGACCGCGGTGAGCATCGCATACCAACAGGCGGCCGTCCGGCAGCCACTCCAGGCCGAGCGGCCGGCCGGAGGTATGCGTCACTCGCCTGAACTGCGTGCCGTCCGGGGCGAGCGACCAGACCGATCCGTCGTTGGTGCCGGTGAAGATCTCCGAGCCGTCGGGGGCGACGAGGACGTCCTCTGGCCCGACCCCGGGCACGCCGATCGTGCGGAGCGAACGCATGGGAGTGTCAGTCTCCTAGTCCGAGGTAGTGCTCCAGACCCACCGTGAGGCCTGGGTGGTCGGCGACCTGGCGCACCGCTTCGATGACGCCAGGCATGAAGGAGGCGCGGTCGAACGAGTCGTGGCGGATCGTCAGCTGCTCGCCTGCCGTACCGAAGTGGACCTCCTGGTGGGCGACGAGGCCACGGAGCCGGACGCTGTGGACGGGGACGCCGGCGATCCGGGCTCCACGGGCGCCGTCCGGGTCCGAGGTCGTCGCATCAGGCACGGGTCCCAGGTCGGCGTCCTCGCGTGCCTGAGCGATGAGACGGGCCGTGCGGGCAGCGGTGCCCGAGGGTGCGTCCACCTTGTCGGGGTGGTGCAGCTCGATGACCTCGACCGACTCGTAGAAGCGGGCCGCCTTGGCCGCGAAGGCCATCATGAGGATGGCGCCGATGGCGAAGTTCGGGGCAATGAGCACACCGACGCCTGGATGCTCCGTGAGCGCGGAACGGACCGTGTCCAGCTTGGGCTCGTCCCATCCGGTCGTGCCCACAACGACGTGGACACCCTCCCCGACGCAGTGCAGGACATTGCCCAGTGAAGCGTCCGGCACCGAGAACTCGACGACGACGTCCGCACCCGAGAGGTCTCCGAGGTCGTCTCCAGCGTCATAGCGACCGACCAGTCGCATCCCCTGCGCCTCCTCAACGGCCCGGCACACCTGGGAGCCCATCCGACCAGCGGCTCCGATGACGGCGACGGCGATCTCACTCACGCCCTCAGCCTAGTCATCGACGTGTCAGGCGCGACCACCCGGCGTTTCGAAATGGCCCCCACGAGACCACTTGCGGCCGAGATACGCGAAGTCGGCCGCGACATCCTCGCGGTAGCGTGCATACTTCGCGTCGAAGGGCGTCTGCGCGTGGTACGCGACAACCCCGTCGTGCTGGACGCTCACCAATACCCCACTGGCGCGCGAAAAGAAGTCGCGGTGGTCGACCATGCGAAGGTTCTCATCCCAGCCCACCTTGCGCAGCGACTCAGTTCGTGCGAGGTAGACCTGGGCCACCTTCCCCACGACGACCTGATCATCGATGACCGTCCCAAACGGTATGCGTGGCTCGCCCGATCCCGGGCAGAGAGGACTGGACGCGCGGTCCACGAGCTTGCGCACCGGAAGGTCGACCAGCGTCACACCGACGAGGTCGACCTCGGG
>JAAYCP010000049.1 GCA_012729695.1 Actinomycetales bacterium
CGCCTCCCTGCTCCCCCGTACCAGAACGTTCCTATTGTCACGTTCTGGTACGCCCTCGGATCCCTCTGATGTGCTGGCCCCCGTACCAGAACGTTCCTATTGTCACGTTCTGGTACGCCCTCGGGGGTTCCTCGGATGTGCTGCTCCCCGTACCAGAACGTTCCTATTGTCACGTTCTGGTACGCCCTCGGATCCCTCTGATGTGCTGACCGCGCGGGGTGGCTTCCAGGGCTGGATACTTCGATAGCGTTGTCGGCGTGACGTCACCGACTCCCGCCCCCGACGCCAGGATCGCCAAGGCATCGTCGGCCGCCAGGGCCGAGACCCGCACCGTCCCGCAGTCCGAGCCCCCGCAGACGCCGCTCGGACGCATTCCCGTCATGAACGTGCGCCCTGTCGTCGACTGCGGTGCCCGGCCCGCGAAGTCGGTGGTCGACGAGGAGTTCACCGTCTCGGCGAACGTCTTCCGCGAGGGCCACGATGCCGTGAACGCCAGCGTCGTCCTCATCGACCCGGACGGCGTGGAGACGGTGCTGCCGATGCACTGCACCAACGAGGGGCTCAGCTTCTGGGAGTCGGTCGTCGCCGCCGACCGCACCGGCCTGTGGCACTACCGGGTCGAAGGCTGGTCCGACCCCTACGGAACCTGGCGCCACGACGCCCTCATCAAGGTCGGCGCCGGAATCGACGTCGAGCTCATGCTCGAAGAGGGCGCGCGGGTCCTCGAGCGCGCCCTCGCGACCGTCGAGCGCACCGATGCCCAGAAGGCAGCCCTGCGCGACGCCATCGCCGGTCTCCGGGACACCACCCTCGGCCCCCAGGTGCGGCTCGACGCCGGAGCATCGGAGCCGACCCGCTCGGAGATGACCACCCGCCCGCTGCGGGAGATGGTCACCGCGAGCGCCGCATACCCCCTGCTCGTGGAGCGGGAGCGGGCGCTCTTCGGCGCCTGGTACGAGATCTTCCCCCGCTCCGAGGGTGCGTCCATCGACCCCAAGACCGGACGGTGGCGCAGCGGGACCCTGCGGACCGCAGCCGAGCGCCTCCCGGCCATCGCCGACATGGGGTTCGACGTCGTCTACCTCACCCCCATCCACCCGATCGGGACGACCGCGCGCAAGGGTCCGAACAACACTCTGGTCGCCGGCCCCGACGACCCCGGCAGCCCGTATGCGATCGGCTCACCGGACGGTGGGCACGACGCCATCCACCCCGACCTCGGCACGTTCGACGACTTCGACCACTTCGTCGCGCGGGCCCGAGGGCTGGGGCTGGAGGTGGCGCTCGACATCGCCCTCCAGTGCTCCCCCGACCACCCCTACGTCACCGAGCACCCCGAGTGGTTCACCACCCGCGCCGACGGCACCATAGCCTACGCCGAGAACCCGCCGAAGAAGTACCAGGACATCTACCCGCTGAACTTCGACAACGACCCGGCGGGTGCCTATGCCGAGGTGCGCCGGGTGATCCAGGTGTGGATCGACCACGGGGTCACCCTGTTCCGCGTCGACAACCCGCACACCAAGCCGGTGCAGTTCTGGCAGTGGCTCATCGCGGACGTGGCCAAGGACCACCCGGAGATCATCTGGCTGTCCGAGGCCTTCACCAAGCCGCAGATGATGCACACCCTCGCGAAGGTCGGGTTCCAGCAGAGCTACACCTACTACGCGTGGCGGAACACCAAGGACGAGCTCGAGGAGTACGTCACCGAGCTGGCCGGCGAGGCAGCCGCCTACATGCGTCCGTCCTTCTGGCCGACCACCCACGACATCCTCACGCCATACATGCAGTTCGGCGGCCCGGCCGCCTGGAAGCTGCGGGCCGCACTCGCCGCAACGCTCGTGCCGACCTACGGGATCTACACCGGCTACGAGCTGCACGAGCACATCGCGCGGCCAGGGGCCGAGGAGCAGATCGACAACGAGAAGTACCAGTACAAGGACCGCCAGTGGTACCGGTACGAGAAGGGTGGCGACCGCGAGGGTCAGTCGCTCGCGGGGTACCTGACGCGCCTCAACCAGATCCGGAACCAGCACCCGTCACTGCGCTGGCTGCGCAACATCACCTTCCACACGGCCGACGACCCGAACATCATCGTGTACAGCAAGCGCCGACCGCTCCAGGAGCGAACCGGCTCAGCCGGGTTCGACGACGTCGTCATCGTCGTGGCCAACCTCGACCCGCACAGCACGCGGGAGTCCCAGATCCACCTCTCCATGTCCGCGCTCGGGCTGGACCACTACGAGCGCTTCGTCGCCCATGACGAGATCACCGGGGCCGAGTGGTCCTGGGGCGAGCACAACTATGTCCGCCTCGGCCCGGAGAACGAGCCGGTGCACGTCATCTCGGTCCGGAGGTAGGGCGAGATGTCGGTCCAGGGTCTGAACCTGGCGCAGCCCGGCCTGCGCTACGACACCGAGTGGTACAAGACCGCCGTGTTCTACGAGGTGCTCGTGCGCGCCTTCTCCGACACCACGGGGTCGGGCAACGGTGACTTCCAGGGCGTCATCCACCGCCTCGACTACCTCCAGTGGCTCGGCGTCGACTGCCTGTGGCTTCCCCCGTTCTACGCCAGTCCGCTGCGCGACGGCGGCTACGACATCGCCGACTACACGGCCGTCCTGCCGGAGTTCGGCTCTCTCGAGGACTTCCGCCAGCTCGTCGCCGAGGCCCACGCCCGGGGTATCCGGATCATCACCGACCTCGTGATGAACCACACCAGCGACCAGCACCCGTGGTTCCAGGCCAGCCGATCCGACCCGGACGGGCCGTACGGCGACTTCTACGTGTGGTCGGACACCGACCAGAAGTACCAGGACGCGCGCATCATCTTCGTCGACACCGAGGAGTCCAACTGGACCTTCGACCCGGTGCGCCGGCAGTTCTTCTGGCACCGGTTCTTCTCCCACCAGCCCGACCTCAACTTCGAGAACCCGGCCGTCATGGAGGCCATGAAGGACGTCGTCCGCTTCTGGCTGGACATGGGCATCGACGGCTTCCGGCTCGACGCCATTCCCTACCTCATCGAGGAGGAGGGGCACAACTGTGAGAACCATCCGCGCACCCACGAGCTCGTCGCCGAGATCCGTGCCTTCGTCGACCAGGAGTACCCGGGCCGGATCCTCATCGCCGAGGCGAACCAGCCGCCGGCCGAGGTGGTCGACTACTTCGGGACCGAGGAGTCCCCGGAGTGCCAGATGTGCTTCCACTTCCCCGTGATGCCGATGCTCTACTACGCGTTGCGCGAGGAGCGGGCCGCTCCGATCGTCGACGTCCTCGCGGACACCCCGGAGATCCCGGCCCACGGCCAGTGGGGCACCTTCCTGCGCAACCACGACGAGCTCACCCTCGAGATGGTGACGCCGGAGCAGCGCGCTGCGATGTACGGGTGGTACGCCCCTGACCCCCGGATGCGCGCCAACGTCGGCATCCGGCGTCGCCTCGCGCCGCTGCTGGACAACTCGCGGCCCGAGATCGAGCTCATCCATGCCCTCGTCCTGAGCCTGCCCGGTTCACCGTGCCTCTACTACGGCGACGAGATCGGGATGGGCGACAACATCTGGCTCGAGGACCGCGACTCCTCGCGCACACCGATGCAGTGGAACCCGGACCGCAACGCCGGCTTCTCCAGCGCCGACCCCGGCAAGCTCTACCTGCCCGTCGTCAGCTCGCTCGTGTTCAACTACACGACGGTCAACGTCGAGGCGCAGATGGCGCACAGCTCCTCGCTGCTGCACTGGCTCCGGGGCATGCTCGCCGTGCGCCGGGCGCACCCGGTCTTCGGCCTCGGCGACTTCACCGTCGCACAGAGCAGCAACGAGCACGTCCTCGCCTTCGTGCGCGCGCACCCCGATCGGTTGCCGGTCGAGGACCGCTCGGCGCAGGCGGTGCTCTGCGTCAACAACCTGTCCTCCCGCCCGCAGGCGACCACCCTGAAGCTGCCGCCCGGCTACGAGAACGCCATCATCTACGACCTCTTCGGCGGCTCCGGCTTCCCGGACGTCGATGCCGACGGCAGCGTCACCCTCACTCTGGGCTCACGCGACTTCTTCTGGTTCGGCCTGCTCACGAGCGCTCCCACCGAGGAGGTCGGCGATGGCTGAGCTCCACATGGGGACCACGCTCGTCCCCTCGAAGCTCGAGCTGCTGACCTCCTGGATGGGGAGCCGACGGTGGTATGCGGCCAAGGGCTCTGTGCCGAGGCTGAGCCGGCTCGCGGCGTGGCGGCTGGGCGACCCCGACGGGCAGGTCGGCATCGAGACCCACATCGTGGAGGACGCCGGCGGCCCGTACCCGGTGACGTACCAGGTGCCGCTCACCTACCGCGGGACACCGGTCGAGGAGCTCGCGCACGCCCTCGTCGGGACCATGGAGCACGGCGTGCTCGGACGTCGGTGGGTCTACGACGCCACCCATGACCCGGTCTACGCGCGCCAGCTCCTCGCCCTGATCCGTGGGGAGGCCCGGGCCGAGTCGAGCACTGAGAACGACGCGCCGGACGACCGCTTCACCGGTGAGCCCGCCGCCTCGTGGGCGCACGACCTGACCGTCACCGGCAGCCGTGTGCTCAGCGGCGAGCAGTCCAACACCTCGATCATCCTCGACGCGGTCGACGCGACCGGCACCCCCCGCCCCGTCATCATCAAGGTGTTCCGCACCCTGGCCGCCGGCGAGAACCCCGACGTGGTCCTCCAGAGCGCCCTGCGCGAGGCGGGGTGCGAGCGGGTGCCCGACGTCGTCGGAGCGGTGCGTGGGTCCTGGCCCGCAACCCCCGAGGACCAGGACTCGTCCGCCCATGGTCACCTCGCCTTCGCGCAGGAGTTCCTCGCCGACACCGAGGACGCCTGGCGCGTTGCCCTGCGCGCCGCGGAGACCGGCACCGACTTCACCACCGCCGCCGGTGAGCTCGGCGAGGCGACGGCCGCCGTGCATACCTCCTTGGCGGAGGCGCTGCCGACCGCGCAGGCCGGCCCGGACGACATCACGCGCATCATCTCGGTCATGCGCCGTCGGCTGACGGCGGCCGCCGACCTCGTGCCGGACATCGCCGCGCTGGCCCCGCAGATCGAGACCACCTTCGAAGCGGCCCAAGCGACATCGTGGCCGCGGCTGCAGCGGATCCACGGCGACTACCACCTCGGCCAGGTGCTCCACTCAGCCGACCGCGGCTGGATCCTGCTCGACTTCGAGGGTGAGCCGCTGCGCCCGCTCGCCGAGCGGTCCCTACCCGACTCACCTTTCCGGGACATCGCCGGCATGCTGCGGTCCTTCGACTACGCCGGCGGCTCGGCCGAGCACTCCGCATCCGTGGACACGGCTCGGCACTGGGTGGCCGACTGCGCCACCGCCTTCCTCGACGGCTACGCACGATCCGCACCGGACCCGCGGGAGCACGCCGTGCTGCTGCGCGCGTTCCTCCTCGACAAGGCGCTCTACGAGGTCGTCTACGAGGCCCGCAACCGTCCCACCTGGCTGCCCATCCCGGTGGCAGCCGTCACCCGCCTCCTGGCCGAGCCAGGAGCTCCACTCGCACAGACTCCATTCACACAGAGAGGTCCGTCCTCGTGAGCCCCACCCCCACCCATGAGGTTCCCGGCGCGATCGCCGCCCTCGTCCAGGGTCGCCACCAGCAACCGCACGACCTGCTCGGTCAGCACCTCGTCGAGCACGGCCTGCTCGTGCGCGCCTACCGGCCCCTGGCCAGCCAGGTGAGGATCCGCTTCGAGGACGGGGAGATCCTCGACCTCGAGCACGAGGCACAGGGCGTGTGGCAGGGCGTGCGACTCGATGCCAGGCGGACGATGGACTACCGCGTGCTGACGACGTGGGCGGACGGGATCGAGCACGAGCAGGACGATCCCTACCGCTTCCAGCCGACCCTGGGCGACATCGACATCCACCTCATCTCCGAGGGTCGGCACGAGCAGCTGTGGGAGGTCCTCGGCGCTCACGTCCGTCGCTACGACGGCCCCCTGGGTGAGGTCGTCGGCACCTCCTTCGCCGTCTGGGCACCCCGGGCCCGCGCCGTGCGCGTCATCGGCGACTTCAACGACTGGGACGGCTCGGGACATGCCATGCGGCTGCTCGGGACCAGCGGGATCTGGGAGCTCTTCGTTCCTGGTGTCGGCGAGGGGTCGGCCTACAAGTACGAGATCCGGGGTGCGGACGACCAGGTCCGCGCCAAGGCGGACCCGCTTGCCCGCAGCAGCGAGGTCCCGCCACGCACGGCGTCGGTCGTCACCGAGAGCCGCTACGAGTGGGGCGACGACGCCTGGATGGCCCGGCGCAAGGAGACCGACACCCACAACGGCCCCATGAGCATCTACGAGGTGCATCTCGGCTCGTGGCGGCAGGGTCAGACCTACCGTGACCTCGCGGAGCACCTCGTCAACTACGTCTCCGACCTCGGGTTCACCCACGTGGAGTTCCTCCCCGTCATGGAGCACCCGTACGGCCCGTCGTGGGGCTATCAGGTCACCGGGTACTTCTCCCCCACGTCCCGGTTCGGCACCCCGGACGACTTCCGTTTCCTCGTCGACCGGCTGCACCAGGCCGGGATCGGCGTCATCCTCGACTGGGTGCCGGGTCACTTCCCCAAGGATGCCTTCGCTCTGGCCCGGTTCGACGGCCTGCCGCTCTACGAGCACCCCGATCCCCGCCGCGGCGACCAGCCCGACTGGGGCACTCACGTCTTCGACTTCGGCCGGCGCGAGGTCCGCAACTTCCTCGTCGCGAACGCGTGCTACTGGCTCGAGGAGTTCCACGCGGACGGACTCCGGGTCGACGCCGTGGCCTCGATGCTCTACCTCGACTACTCCCGCAACGAGGGACAGTGGGTGCCGAACGAGTTCGGCGGACGGGAGCACCTCGAGGCCATCGGGCTGCTGCAGGAGGCCAACGCCACCGCATACAAGCGCAACCCGGGGATCGTCATGATCGCCGAGGAGTCCACGTCGTGGCCGGGCGTGACCAAGCCGACCGACCAGGGCGGCCTCGGCTTCGGGCTGAAGTGGAACATGGGCTGGATGAACGACTCGCTGCGCTACCTCGGCCAGCAGCCGATCCACCGTCAGTACCACCACAACCTGCTCACCTTCGCGCTCATGTACGCGTTCAGTGAGAACTACGTGCTGCCCATCAGCCATGACGAGGTGGTCCACGGCAAGGGCTCCCTCGTCAACAAGATCCCCGGCGAGCGCTACGACCAGCTCGCGACCCTGCGCGCGTACCTCGCCTACATGTGGTCGCATCCCGGCAAGCAGTTGCTCTTCATGGGCTGCGAGTTCGCCCAGCCGAGCGAGTGGGCCGACGGCCGGTCCCTGGACTGGTGGCTTCTCGACCACGCGGCGCACTACCGCGTCCACGCCCTCGTCAAGGAGCTCAACCGGCTCTACCGCACCCACGATGCGCTCTGGCGGCTCGACTCGTCCGCGGCCGGCTTCGAGTGGCTCGACGCCGACGACAACGGCGGCAACACCGTCTCCTACCTGCGCTTCGCCGACGCGGACCGCAGCGGTGATGTCGTCGCCGCGGTGATCAACTTCAGCGGGGCGGCCAAGGAGGCCATGCGGATCGGGGTGCCGCGGGCCGGCTCCTGGCGGGTGGCCCTGGACACCTCCGGCTTCGACGAGTTCTTCAGCGCCTCCCAGGCGGACGTCGTCCTCGAGGCCGAGGAGGAGCCCTGGCACAGCCAGCCCTTCAGCGTCGTGGTCCGGGTCGCGCCCCTCAGCGCCGTCTTCCTCGTCCCGGACGGGGAGTCCGTCGTCCCGGTCGACCTGCCGCTCGCCGAAGGGGTCGCCGCGCACGGTCCGGGCGCCGTGGGCATGGAGGCGGCGGACCTCGAGGCCGACGAGGCGCGCGGACCCGGTCGAGTCTGACGCTCGCGTCCGAGAAGGCACGAGGCCAACCGCACGACCCCGTCGGCGTCGAGCGCACCCATGTTCGACAAGCAACGAGGCCCGGTCGCGATCGTCAGATCGTGACCGGGCCTCGGCCGTTGGGTCAGCCGTTGGGCGTCAGTCAGGCGTCGGCCTTGCTCCCGGATGCCACGCCCTGACCTGAGCCGTCCGCGGAGCTGCGGTGCACATACCCCTGGATCAGACCCTCGAGGTCGACACCGGTGGCGTTCTTCATGAGCTCCATCGTCTGGACGATGTTGCTCGTGACCTGCTTGGGGACCTGGCCGGCGCCGTCCGTCGAGATGACGGTGAGCTTGTCGATCGAGGACATCGGCGCGGCCACCTCGTGAGCGACCTTGGGGAGCACCTCGATGAGCATCTGCAGCACGGCTGCCTCGTTGTACATCGCGAACGCGGCGGCCCGCTTCTCCATCGCCTCGGCCTCGGCCTGTCCGGTCGCCAGGGTGGCGGCAGCGTTTGCGTCACCCTCGGCCCGGACCGCCTCGGCCTCGGCGACACGGCGGGCCTTCTCGGCCTCACCCCGACGAGCACCCTCGATGGCCTCGGCCTCTGCGAGCGCGGACCGGCGGGACTTCTCACCCTCACCGGTGAGGCGGGCCTTCTCGGCCTCGGCCTCGGCTGCGGCGATGGCCGCGGCCTTGTCGGCCTCGGCCTCGAAGATCTGGCTGTTGCGGCGCGCCTCGGCCTCGGTCTCCACCCGGTAGCGCTCGGCGTCGGCCGGCTTGCGCACCTCGGTGTCGAGCTGGCGGTCCTTGAGTGCAGCCTGCCGGACGGCGACCTTCTCCTGCTCGAGGAGGATCGCCTGGTCCCGGTCGGCCTGCGACAGCGGCCCGGCAGCGGCGGCCTGGGCCGCAGCGGCATCGGTCTCGGCCTTGATCTCGGACTGCTTGAGCGCCAGCTGTCGCTGGGACACCGCGATCTGCTCCTCCGCGGCGATGCGGGCCTGCTCGGCCGCCTGGCGCGCCTTGGCCTCGGCGACGGCCGCCTCCTGACCGATTCGCGCAGCCTCCGGGCGACCGAGGTCGGCGAGGTAGGAGCCGTCGTCGGTGATGTCCTGGATCTGGAAGGTGTCGAGCACCAGGCCCTGGCCGGTCAACGAGGCCTCGGACTCGTCGGCGACCCGCTGGGCGAACGCCGCGCGGTCACGGATGATCTGCTCGACGGTGAGCGAGCCGACGATCGAGCGCAGGGCGCCAGCGAGGGTCTCCTGGGTGAAGGTCTCGATCTCGCCCTGCTGGGTGAGGAATCGCTGGGCCGCGGCCCGGATGGAGTCCTCGTTGCCCCCGACCTTCACGATCGCCACGCCGTCGAGGTTGAGCTTGACGCCCTGGCCGGAGACCGCGCCGCGGATCTGGACCATGATGCGTCGGGAGGAGAGGTCCATGATGTGGAGGCGCTGGATGAACGGGATGACGAACACCCCGCCGCCCATCACCACCTTCTGACCGGAGAGGTCCTGCGAGAACTCCCCGGTCTCAGGGTTCTTCACCTCCCTGTTGCCCTTGCGACCGGTGACGATGAAGGCCTCGTTCGGGCCGGCGACCTTGTAGCGGCTCGTCACGACCAGCGCGATGAGCATGACGATGATGACGAGTCCGAGGATCGCCAGGACCGTCGGTGAGATGAACCCCATGTGACTTCCCTTGTTGGTATGCGGTGGAGGTGAGGTGCAGACGCATGAGCTGCAGAGGGGTGCGATTCAGGCGTATGCGGTGGAGACGGATGCGGTGGAGAAGGATGCGGTGGAGGCCTGGTGAGAGGAGCCAGGGATCACGTGGCGGGAGCACCCTTGCCGCGTACTACGCCTCCGTCCTGATCTCTACGGCCACAGAGGTGGCCGAGAGAATGCCCGTGATGACGACCGGAGTCCCGGGCGCGATCGGCCCACTGGAGCGGGCATTGAGACTGGTGATGTGCCCGGACGCGACGATCGAGACGGTCCCGAAGCCGCCCTCCGGGATCGCGGTGACGACGGTGGCCGGTCGTCCGACGAGGGAGCCGGTGCGCACGTTCGCCTCGTCACCGCCCTTGGTGAGCTGGGCACTGGCGTACCCGGCTCCGAGGCCGATGAGCGCACCCACCACCAGACCGACGGCGACCGCGACACCCGTGCTCGCTCCGGCGTTGAGAGCCAACGCTCCCCCGAAGCCGAAGGCGCCCAGGAAGGCCGCCAACGCGGGGCCGGAGATGAGATCCGGGCCGAACTCGAGCGCCCCGTCGAGGAAGTCGCCGAGGACCAGGGTCCCGAGGAGGAGCACGATTCCCACCGCGCCGATGACGAGGAACAGTGTCACTACCGAAGACCCTTCGCTCTGTGGCGGATGTCTGCGGAGAGGACACCCAACATCACCAGCCGTGCGTGTCGACGACCGGAAGCGTCTCCACTCTATGCCGATCCGAGGCGGCAGGCCTCCCAGCCGTCCACATCGGTGCAAGGATGGAGGGCATGAGCAGCAGTCGCGCAGGACAGCCCGCACAGCCCTCGGACCTCGTCGACATTCCTCACCTCATCACCGCGTACTACACCGGTAAGCCGGACCCCGAGAACGTCGACGAGCAGGTCGCCTTCGGCACGTCCGGGCACCGGGGATCGAGTCTGCGGAACGCGTTCAACGAGGACCACATCCTCGCGACGACGCAGGCGATCGTCGACTACCGGCGGGCCCAGGGGTTCACGGGCCCGCTCTTCCTCGGCAGGGACACCCATGCCCTCTCCGAGCCGGCCTGGGCGAGCGCGCTCGAGGTGCTCGCGGCCAACGACGTCACCGTGCTCGTCGACGCCGCGGACCGGTACACCCCCACGCCCGCTCTCTCGCACGCCATCCTCACCGCCAACCGCGGCAAGGTCAGCCGGGTCGACGACCTCACCGCCCCCGGGCTCGCGGACGGCATCGTCGTCACCCCCTCGCACAACCCGCCCCAGGACGGCGGGTTCAAGTACAACCCTCCGCACGGCGGCCCGGCCGACACTGATGCGACGAAGGCGATCGCGGCGGCGGCCAACGCATACATCAGGGCGGGGCTGGACGGGGTGCGCCGAATCCCGTTCGCCCGCGCCCGGGCCGCGGCCGCTTCCTATGACTTCCTCGGCACCTACGTCGACGACCTGCCCGCTGTCATCGACCTCGACCGGATCCGTGCCGCCGGGGTCCGCATCGGCGCCGACCCCCTCGGCGGTGCCGCCGTTGACTACTGGGGCGCCATCGCCGAACGGCACCGTCTCGACCTCACCGTCGTCAATCCCCTCGTCGACCCCACGTGGCGGTTCATGACGCTGGACTGGGACGGCAAGATCCGGATGGACTGCTCCTCCCCCTCGGCGATGGCCTCCCTCATCAGCCGGCGCGACGCATACGACATCGCCACCGGCAACGACGCCGACGCAGACCGGCACGGGATCGTCACTCCTGACGGCGGCCTGATGAACCCCAACCACTACCTCGCCGTCGCGATCGAGTACCTCTTCGGAGGAGCCCGCCCGCAGTGGCGCGCGGACGGGTTCATCGGCAAGACGCTCGTGAGCAGCTCGATGATCGACCGCGTCGCCGCAGACCTGGGGCGGCGACTGGTCGAGGTCCCGGTCGGCTTCAAGTGGTTCGTCCCTGGACTGCTCGACGGCAGCGGACCGTTCGGCGGTGAGGAGTCGGCCGGCGCCTCGTTCCTGCGCACGGATGGATCGGTCTGGACGACCGACAAGGACGGCATCATCCTCGCTCTGCTCGCGTCGGAGATCCTCGCCGCGACGGGGTCCACCCCGAGCCAGTTGTATGCGCGGCTCACCGAGCGCCACGGCGAACCGGCCTATGCCCGCGTCGACGCTCCCGCGAACCGGGAGGAGAAAGCGAAGCTGGGCGCGCTCACGCCGGACGCGGTCACGGCGGACTCGCTGGCGGGCGAGCCGATCACCGCCAAGCTCACAGAGGCACCGGGCAACGGTGCCCCGATCGGCGGGCTCAAGGTCGTCACCGAGTCCGCGTGGTTCGCCGCCCGCCCCTCCGGCACCGAGGACGTCTACAAGATCTACGCCGAGTCGTTCCGTGGACCTGAGCACCTGGCGCAGGTCCAGGCCGAGGCGCGCGAGGTCGTGAGCGCGGCTCTGCGCTGACGACTGCTGCGCTGCCCTCTCGTGTGGAGGATGAGTGCTGCCATGGCGACACCCATCCTCCACACGAGGTCTTGGAGCTGACGGGACCTCCGGTGCGCTCAGCCGAGGCGGTTGGTCTCGTCCCGCACCCAGAGGTCGATGAGCCCGCCGAAGTGACCCTCGAAGCGGTCCCACTCGTGCGGCGGATACGTCGAGCGGATGGTGCTCGTGAGGAGGCTCCGGAAGGAGTCCGAGGCCACCCAGTCGAGCACCATCTCGTCCAGGTGCGGAAGTGCGGCGTCGACGAACTCCCAGTACCGGTCGGTCTCGAAGTGCTCGTCCGCGAGGCGCTGGTAGGCCCCGAGCTTCGCGCCGTAGTCGAGCGAGTCGTCGTCGCCGATCTCGAACCACGGCGCACTGTCGACCTGCGTGCGGGCGACGCGATCGGTCACGACACAGAAGAGCGACCAGCGCAGCAGCGCCTTCATGGCCCAGGGGAAGTAGTAGTGCAGTGATGTGACGGCGACGTCCGGGCACGCGTTGGCGTAGTCGATGGGATAGACCTGGTCGTCCTTGACGAGCATCTCGCAGCTGTTGAACTCCCAGCGGAAGAATGCGTTGACCGTCTGGCTGATCGTCACCGCCTCCTGGCCCACGTCGGCGGAGAGGAAGCCGTGCGAGACGGCGTAGCGGTCGTGCATCGGCTCGTCGGGCTGGAACTTCATGACCATTGTCTCGGGGCCGATGGTGAGGGCCCGGGCGAAGACGTCGAAGTCGATGGACTCCTGTAGGTGCATGAGCATCTCGCCGGACTCGTCGTAGCTGCGCATGAGGTCCTCGGGGTCCTTGACCCGGGACACCCCGCGCCAGCCGCCGCCGTCGAAGGGCTTCATGAAGAGGGGGTACCCCATGCTCTCGTCAATCTCCTTCAGATCGAAGGACCGGTTGTACTTCGCCGACGTATAGGCCCAGCGGGAGTTGTCCACCGGGTGCTTGTAGGGGACGAGCACGGTGTCGGGGACCTTCATCCCGAGGCGGATGAGGGCGCAGTACGCCGAGTGCTTCTCCATGGACTGGAACGTGAACGGGCTGTTGAGCAGGTACACATCGTCCATGAGCGAAGCCTTCTTGAGCCACTCGCGCGGGTGGTAGTACCAGTGGGCAAGGCGATCCACGACGAGGTCCTGTCGCGCCTTGTCCCTTAAGTTGAACGGCTCGATCGTCATCCGCTCCGTGCGCACCTCGTGGGTCGACCCGTCCGGGAGCCGGATCACGCCGAGTCGGGCAGCGAGGGTCTCGAACGCGGTGGGCCAGTCCTCCTCGGCGCCGAGCAGGAGGCCGATGAGGTGCTGGCGGTCAGCGGTTCCGGTCATGGCTGTTCAGTCCTTCGGTCGGGCGGTGGTGCCGGTATCAGTCGGTCTGGATGGACTACTC
>JAAYCP010000050.1 GCA_012729695.1 Actinomycetales bacterium
CGAAGTCGTCATGTCGGTCATCCCTTCACCGCGCCGGTCAGGCCGCTGACGATGCGCTTCTCGGCGGCGAGGAAGAACACGAGGGCAGGGATCATCGCCAGTGAGGTGTAGGCGAGCACCGCACCCGTGTTCTGTGAGTACTGGGTGGAGAACTGGGTGACCCCGAGGGGCAGCGGCCACCACTCCTGCGGCATCGAGCCGGTACTGATGACGAGCAGGGGGAGGAGGTAGCCGTTCCACGAGCCGACGAAGGCGAGGATGCCCACGGTGATCAGGCCCGGCTTGGAGAGCGGAAGGAGGATCCGCCAGAAGAACTGCATCCGCGACGCTCCGTCGATGACGGCGGCCTCCTCGATCTCGGCGGGGATCGCCCGCAGGAAGGGGGTGAGGATGATGATCGTCGTCGGCAGGGCGAACGCGATGCCCGGGATGATGACGCCCCAGTAGGTGCCGTGCAGACCGAGGGTGCGCAGCAGCAGCGTCAGTGGCAGCGCGGCGACCGTCAGGGGGAACATCAGGCCGGCGGCGAAAAGGGTGTACAGCGCCTGGCGGCCGCGGAAGTTGTACCGGGCGATCACATACGCAGCCATCAGCCCGGCCACGACCACCCCGGCGGTCGTGCAGACCGCGAGGAAGACGGACGCGAGCACGTTGCCCCAGAAGCGCTTCGCCGTGAGGACCTGGATCCAGTTGTCGAGCACCCATGGGTCGGGCAGTCCGGCCGGGTTCGCGTTGAGGTCCGCCGTGGTGCGGAAGCCGCCGATGAAGACATAGATCACGGGCCCGATCGCCAGGGCGGCGACGATGAGGGCGACGAGGTAGACGAAGGGCTGACCGAGGCTGAACCGGCGTGCGGGAGCCGCCGGCTCCTCGGCGACGGCTCCGGTCGGCGCGGTGGAGACGGACATGTCAGCGCACCCCTCTCGTGACGGAGCCGGCGAGGTCGCGGCGCAGCGCCAGGCGCTGGTAGCCGAGCGCGATGGTGAGGGAGATGAAGAAGAGGATGACGGCGATGGCGCTGCCGTAGCCGGGCTGCCCGGCGAACTGGCCCTGCTGGACCATGTAGGTCGCCATCGTCTCGGTCGACATCTGGCGCAGGGTCGGCGCCACGGTCACCCAGACCATGTCGAAGACCTGCAGCGAGCCGATGATCGACAGGAACGCCCAGATGCGGATCGTCGGGGCGAGGAGCGGCAGCGTGACGTACCGCTGCGTCTGCCACCACGAGGCGCCATCGATCGCGGCCGCCTCGCCGAGCTCGTGGGGCACGCCTTGGAGCCCGGCGAGCATGAGCAGGATCGCGAAGCCGATGTACTTCCACGTGAGGATGAAGAAGATGGTGTACAGCGCGAGCTTGGGGTCGGCGAGCCAGTTCCGGTGGAGGAAGCCGAGTCCGAGGGCGTCGACGATGGCGTTGACCCCGCCGTTCGGCTGGAGCAGCAGCTTCCACGTGAGGCCCGCGATGACCTCGGCGAGGACGTATGGGACGAAGATGAGCAGGCGCAGGATCCCCCGGCCGCGCATACGGCGGTTGAGGAGCAGCGCGATCCCCACCGCCAGCGGTCCCTGGACGAGCAGGGAGGCGAAGAGGATGAAGAACGTGTTGGCGATCGCCTTGCGGAACTCCGGGGTGGAGAACGCCCGGGTGTAGTTGTTCCAGCCGACGAAGCGCTCCGGGTTGAGCATCTCCCAGCGGAACCCTGCCGGGAGGTTGAAGAAGCTGTAGACGGCCGCCAGCACCACCGGGACGATGACGAACCCGATGAAGAGGATCAGCGCCGGGGCGACGAAGAGGACGATCTCCAGCCGCGTCCG
>JAAYCP010000259.1 GCA_012729695.1 Actinomycetales bacterium
ACGACGTTGCCGTGCTGGTCCGCCAGGCACTGGGTCTCCACGTGACGGGGCCGGTCGAGGAAGCGCTCGACGAAGCACTCGCCGCGGCCGAAGGCCGTCACGGCCTCACGGACCGCCGACTCGTAGAGCTCCGGGATCTCCTCCATCGTCCGCGCGACCTTCAGTCCGCGCCCACCACCGCCGAAGGCCGCCTTGATCGCGACCGGCAGCCCGTGCACCTCGGCGAAGGCGACGACCTCGTCCGGGCCGTCCACCGGGTCGGCGGTGCCCGGGACGAGCGGAGCGTCGGCCTTCATGGCGATGTGCCGCGCCTTGACCTTGTCACCCAGGGCGTCGATCGCCCCCGGGCCCGGCCCGATCCACACCAGGCCGGCGTCGATGACCTTCTGCGCGAACTCGGCGTTCTCGGCGAGGAACCCGTAGCCCGGGTGCACAGCGTCCGCCCCGGCCTGGTGGGCGACCTCGATCAGCTTGTCCTGCAGGAGGTAGGAGTCGCTCGGGGTGCTGCCGCCCAGCGCATACGCCTCATCAGCGACCTTGACGTGGAGGGCGTCCCGGTCCGGCTCGGCGTAGACGGCGACGGATCCGATGCCGTGGTCCTTGCAGGCACGGGCGACTCGGACGGCGATCTCGCCGCGGTTGGCAATGAGGACTTTGCTGATCGGCATGGTGCGATCGTATCGGTGGGGCTTGGTATGCCGCTCCCCCAGGGAGTCCAACGTCTCAGGAAGCGCCCGGCAGGGGTCGACAGCACCAACCCGGCAGCCCCGGGAGGCGGCTCCTAGTAGCGGTCGGGCAGCACGCCTGGCAGGTGCACCGGCGGGAGACTGAGCACGCCGGGAACGACCAGTCCGGTGGCCCCCTGCAGTCCCGTGACGAGACGCTGCCAGAGCACCGGCCCCTCGAGCGGGAGCGTGGCGGCCAGCGTCACCGCTTCGGAGCTCTCGGGGGGCTGGAAGGCGGCGAACGGGTTCGGCTTGGGGAAGGGCACTACCTCGACGTCCCGGCGGGTGACATCGAGGAGGGTGCACGTCTCCTCGATGGCGTCCGCGAGTCCTCCGAGGCGGTCGACCAGGCGGTGACCGAGGGCGTCGGCCCCGGTCCACACGCGGCCCTTCGCCACCGCCCGCAGGTCCTCGACCGGGAGGTTGCGGTCGAGGGCTGCCTTGGCGGTGAAGTCGTCGTAGATCCGGTCCAGCCAGGCGTCGAGGACGGCCCACTCCTCCTCGTCGAAGGGCTCCTGGCTCGAGAACATCGCGGCCCGCTTCGAGCCGGCAATGAACCGCTGGTTGAGGCCGATCTTGTCGAAGGCGCCGCGGAGCACGAGCTTGCCTGCGAGCACGCCGATCGAGCCGGTGATCGTGCCGGGGCTCGCGACGATGCGGTCGCAGGGCATCGCGATGTAGTAGCCGCCGGAGGCTGCGACCGAGGCCATGGAGGCCACGACCGGCTTGCCACCGAGGCGCACCTGGAGGATGTCGCGCCGCAGCGAGTCCGAGGCGACCGCCGAGCCTCCGGGGCTGTCGATACGCAGGACGACTCCCGCGATGTTCTTGTCCTTGGCCGCTGCTCGCAGTGCTGCGCCAAGGGACTCCGAGCCGATCTGCCGGCCCCCGCCCGGGCTCGTGCGCGGGTGTCCCGCGGCGATCGAGCCGATCGCGTCGATGACCGCGATGGAGGGCTTCCCGGCGGGCTTCGGGAGCTGCGACATGACGGCGCTGAACTTGCTGACGCCGTGGCGCTCCACATACCGAAGCGTCGGCTCGGCGACACCGATGCGCTCCCGGACCGACGCATACGCCTCGTCGCGGTAGCCGACCCGGTCGACGAGGCGACGTTCCAGCGCGTCCTCGGGGGCGAGCGGCGCGTGGTCCATCGCCTCGCGGACCGCCTCCACCTCGAGGTTGCGGTCGCTCGCGATATCGGCCACGACCTGCTCGGTGATCGACTCGACGAGGCGGGTGAGCATCTCCCGGTGCGGCTCGGTGAGGTCGGTACGTGTGAAGGTGTCTGCGGCGCTCTTGTACTCATGCCGCTGCCCGAACTCCGGCTGGATGCCGAGCTTGTCGAGCGTCCCGCGCAGGAACGTGGCGCCGGCCTGGAAGCCGACGAGGCCGAGCGTCGAGGCCGGCTGCAGCCAGATCTCCTCGAATGCGGTGGCCAGGTGGTAGCCCACGGAACCGTCGCCGAGCTCGCCGAAGGCCGGGCTGAAGGCCACCGTGGGCTTCCCGCTCGTGCGGAACGAGCGCACCGCGGCCCGCAGCTCATTGGCCTGGGCGAGGGTGAGGCCGCCGCCATAGATCACGCCGATGAGACCGACCACCGTGTCGTCGGTCTG
>JAAYCP010000260.1 GCA_012729695.1 Actinomycetales bacterium
AGGTCGTCGACCGGCTCGTCGCGACCCTCGCCACCTACCCGGTGGCCCGGACCCGGCCGTTCTTCGACTCCCCCGAGAGGGACGAGCCCGGCACCGGTGGCCTCTTCGCCGCGACGGTCGACCCGTGGAAGTGCACCGGATGCCTCGAGTGCGTCGAGGTCTGCGGGCCGGGCGCCCTCACGGCGATCGACCAGGAAGAGGACGTCCTCGGCACGCTCCAGGAGAGGTTCGCCTTCATGACGGCGCTGCCGAACACCCCCGAGCGGTTCGTCGAGGGTTCCGATGAGCCGGACGGCGACATCAAGCGGCTCATGCTCGATCACGACAACTTCTATGCCACGACCGGTGGCCACGGTGGCTGCCGCGGCTGCGGCGAGGTCACCGCGATCCGGCTCGTGACCTCGACGTCGCACGCCCTCGGCGAGCGCAGGCGCCGGGGTCAGCTGAACGAGCTCATGGCCCTCGTCGACCGGCTCTACGCCAAGCGCGCGCTGGTCGACGACGAGGCTCGCAAGGCCCGCCTCACCGAGACGATCACGACGCTCGAGCGCCGGCTCTACCTGCTCGAGGGCGGCCCGACCGGCAACGGTCCGGCCTCCACCGTCATCGCCAACTCGACCGGCTGCAGCAGCGTCTATGCGTCGACGATGCCGTTCACGAACTACCTCGACCCGTGGGTGAACAGCCTCTTCCAGGACGCCCAGCCGCTGGCCAAGGGCATCTTCGAGGGCCTCGCCGCCCAGCACGTCGAGGACGTCCGAGCACTGCGGACGGCCGAGCTCGAGCTGGCCGACGCATACGATCCTGCGGTGCACGACGCCCAGCTGAACCGACTCAGCTGGGGCGCCTTCAGCGACGCCGAGATGCGGCTGCTGCCAACGGTCCTCACTATCGGTGGGGACGGCGCGAGCTACGACATCGGCTTCGGCGCGATGTCGAGGATCCTCGCCAGCGACACCCCGATCCACGTCCTCGTCCTCAACTCCGGCGTGTACTCCAACACCGGCGGTCAGGGCTCGACGGCGAGCCTCACTGCTCAGGACTCCGACCTGGCGCGCTTCGGCGCGGCGCACGACGGCAAGCACGAGTCGAAGAAGGAGCTCGCCCTCCTCGCGTCGTTCCACCCGAACACCTATGTCGCGGCCACGAGCACGGCGATCCAGGGGCACTTCCTCAAGGCGACGATGGAGTTCCTCCAGTACCAGGACGCCGCGTCGGTGCTCGACGTCTACACCCCCTGCGGCTCCGAGCACGGCATCCCCGAGGATGCCTCGGCCAACCGCGCGCGACTCGCGGTCGAGAGCAGGATGAACCCGGTCTTCGTCCACGACCCGCGCCGCGGCGCCACGCTGCACGACTGGTTCAACCTCGAGGGCAACCCCGAGCCGACGCAGACGTGGGCGAGGACCGACCTCGCCTACCGCGACGACGACGGCAACCTCCAGCTCATGCGGCTCCCCGTGACCCCTGCCGAGTTCGCGCTGGGTGAGACCCGCTTCCGCAAGCAGTTCCACCGGCTGCCGACCGATCTCGAGTCCGTCGCCGTCCCCATGGACGAGTACGTCGAGCTCAGCGCCGAGGAGCGGGCGGACAAGGTGCCGTTCATCTACGCCACCGACGACGAGCAGCAGCTCATCAAGGTCCGGTGCTCGCCCGCGATCGTCGCGCTCGTCGAGGACCGGCGCCGCTACTGGCAGACGCTGCAGTACCTGTCCGGCATCCACGAGGCGTCGCTCACGGCGCTTCACAAGAGCGACCTCGATGAGCTCAAGGCCAAGTACGAGCAGGCACTGCGTGAGCGCGAGTCCTCGATCGACGACATCGCCAACGCGATGTCGACCCTGGCAACGTCGAGCCGGGCGCCGGTTGGGCTCGGGTCGGCTCTCCCGGTCCGCGCAGCAGGAGGTATGCCGGGCGCACCCGCCGCGTCCGCCGCACCTGCCGCTCCGGCCGGGTCTGCCGAACCCATGGTCGGAGCCACGGGTGAGGCGCCCGCTGGAGCGCCGATCTGGTTGGCGGAGAGCGACATTCCCAAGTGCAATGACTGCGGCACCTGCTACCAGGAGCTGCCGCAGCTGTTCGAGTCGACGACGATGGTCATCGACGGGGTGGCGCAGAAGGTCGCCCGGATGATCCCCGGCGCACTCGAGACGGTCGAGATGACGCCCGAGCTCCTCAAGCGGGCCGACCGAGTGAAGAAGACCTGCGACGCGGAGATCATCCAGTGACGACCTCCGTCAGCCCCACTGTCGCCGCCGGTGAGGGGGCCGCGCCCACTGTGCCCGCGCATACGGACTCCCTCACCGAGCGGCAGGTCGAGCTGCTCCGCCGGCGGCTCGAGACCCAGCCGCAGGCGTTCCGTGAGATGTTCATCGAGGACGGGATGGCCGCCGTCGCGTGGGAGTTCTCCCGGCCCGAGCTCGGCGCCGAGTTCATCCAGACGATGTGGGACGTGCTGCTGCGTGAGGACGACTCGAGCCGCCTGCTCATGCGCTTCGTCTGGAGCCTGCCGCTCGGGCGCAAGCGGAAGCTCATCCGCGCGATCGACGCCCACCTCTCCGACCGCTACCCGATGTTCAAGGGCCTCTCGCAGGACTGGCCGGCGGGCAGCTCGATCCCGCCGTACATCCGCGGGCCAGAGGAGCGCGGGCACGACTTCGGGCTCGTCAACCAGGGCTACCACGGCTACCTGAACGTGGGGCTCACCCGACGTGAGGTCGACCTCCTCGTATGGCTCGAGGCCCTGCGCGACAAGCAGTGCGAGGAGAAGCCGTGCGAGCTCGGCATCGTCATCGCCGGACGCCCCGAGCCCAAGGGCGGCTGCCCGGTCAAGATCCACATCCCCCAAGTGCTCCAGCTCGTCGGGACCGGCCGCTTCCACGAGGCGCTCGAGCTCATCGAGTCGGCGAACCCGCTGCCCGACGTCACCGGGCGGGTCTGCCCGCAGGAGCTGCAGTGCCAGAGCGGCTGCATCTTCAAGAAGACGCCGGTCGCGTTCGGCCAGGTCGAGTGGTTCCTGCCAGAGCGGGCCAAGCTCGTCGAGCCCGACGCCGATGCGATCCGCTTCGGCGGCCGGCCCGACCCGTGGGAGGTCGCCGACAAGCCCCCGGTGGCGATTGTCGGCTCCGGCCCCTCAGGGCTCATCAATGCGTATCTCCTTGCGGCTGAAGGATTCCCCGTCACGGTGTTCGAGGCGTTCCACGCCCTGGGCGGGGTGCTGCGGTACGGGATCCCCGAGTTCCGCCTGCCGAACGAGCTCATCGACGACGTCGTGGGCAAGATCCGGCTGCTCGGGGGACGCTTCGTGCCCAACTTCGTCGTCGGCAAGACGGCGACGATCGATGATCTGCGGGAGGCCGGATTCTGGCGTGTCTTCGTCGGAACGGGTGCCGGCCTCCCGCGCTTCATGGACGTGCCGGGTGAGCACTACCTCAACGTCATGTCCGCGAACGAGTTCCTCACCCGGGTCAACCTCATGCAGGGTCTGCGTGAGGAGTACGAGACCCCGCTGCCCGTGACCGAGGGCAAGGAGGTGCTGGTCATCGGCGGTGGCAACACCGCGATGGACGCCGCCCGCACCGCTCACCGCCTCGGCGGGCGGGTGACGATCGTCTACCGCCGGACGCAGGCCGAGATGCCGGCCCGGGTCGAGGAGCTCGAGCACGCGCTCGAGGAGGGCATCGCGCTCAAGGTGCTGCGCTCCCCGCGCGAGTTCCTCGGCGACGACGCAACGGGATTCGTCAAGGCGACCACCCTCGAAGTCATGGAGCTCGGCGAGCCGGACGCCTCCGGCCGCCGCCGCCCGGTCGCGACGGGCGAGACCGAGACGATGCACGCCGACCTCGTCATCATGGCGCTCGGCAACGCCTCGAACCCGATCATCAAGGACTCCGAGCCCGA
Source organism: Actinomycetales bacterium (assembly GCA_012729695.1). Taxonomy (GTDB): domain Bacteria; phylum Actinomycetota; class Actinomycetes; order Actinomycetales; family Dermatophilaceae; genus F2B08. The sequence continues at coordinate 3,901 of JAAYCP010000260.1, forward strand.
TCTCCACACGACGAAGTGGGGCACGATCGACCTCGAGCACGCGGGCTCGCAGGAGACCTCGCTGCCCGGTGTCTACTCCGGCGGCGACGCCGCCCGCGGCGGCTCGACCGCGATCAACGCGGCCGGCGACGGCCAGGCCGCGGCGCGCGAGATCATCGGCCACGTCGACGTGCCCGCGACCGAGGTCGGGGCCATGGTGCGGTCGGCCCGCGAGTTCACCGAGCGCGCCTCGACCGCTCAGCGGATCCTCGCCAAGGCCCACCTGGCCGACGGCATCGAGGAGATCACGGTCCACTCACCCGTCATCGCAGCGGCCGCGAAGGCCGGGCAGTTCGTCCGTGTGCTGCCGTGGGAGGACGGCGAGCTCATCCCGCTGACCCTGGCGGACTGGGACGAGGACGCCGGCACGATCTCCCTCGTCGTCCAGGGCGTCGGCACCTCGAGCATCGAGATCAACAGGATGGCGGTCGGTGACTCGTTCGCCGGCATCGCCGGCCCGCTCGGTCGCCCGAGCGAGATCACCCGGTATGCGCCGGACCAGACCGTCGTCTTCACTGCCGGCGGCCTCGGGTTGCCGCCTGTCTACCCGATCGCCCGCGAGCACCTGCGCGCCGGCAACCACGTCACCCTCATCGCCGGCTTCCGCAGCGCCGGGCTGCTGTTCTGGACCGGCGAGGACGAGCGGATCGAGGCTCTGCAGCGTGAGTTCGGCGAACAGCTCGACGTCGTCTACACGACCAACGACGGCACCTTCGGCATGGCGGGTTTCGTCACGACACCGCTCGAGGCGATGCTCGACGCTGCCACTGCCGGCGCAGGGCGCCGTATCGTCGAGGTCGTCGCGATCGGCCCGCCCGTCATGATGCGGGCAGTCTCCGAGCTCACCCGCCGCTACGGCGTGCACACGGTTGCCAGCCTGAACTCGATCATGGTCGACGCCACCGGCATGTGCGGCGCGTGCATGGTGCCCGTGACGATCGAGGGGAGGACCGTCCGCAAGCACGCCTGCATCGACGGCCCCGAGATCGACGCCCACATCATCGACTGGGAGAGGTTCCTCCCCCGCTTCGGCCAGTTCCGCGCCCAGGAGCAGGAGAGCCGCGTCCGCCACGGGCTGGCCTGAGGAGAAGGCGGGCGGCAGGCAAGCTCGATGAACACGTAGGGACCGCCGCGGAGCGTGTCGGTCCCTACGTGCGTTGCTGATCGAGGGGCAGTGATCTTGCCCTGGTAGTCCTGCGGGCCATGGGACCGGCACTATGAGGCGCCGCCATCGGCAGCTGTCTCGGGATCTACCTGACCGCCCGCCTCGGAGCAGCTCCGCCGTGGGAGTTCACCTGCCGAACGGTCGTTCTCGCCCTTCTCGCAGCGGCCACCGCCGCCGCCCCGTCCGCGCTCTACGCGGCACCCGCGATCCCGTCCGTGTGCTACGCACCCCATGACACGGCTCACGGCTGTTGCGACTGGGGGCGCATCTCGGCTGATCCGAGCACGAGCGCGCAGGAAAGAAGCGGCGGCTCCACGGACGACGGGCTCACGTCATCTAGGCGCAGCATCGAACGACGTCGGCGTGCGTGAACGCCGAACACTACAAGGCGCAGCCCAGTCTGGGCTCATCCGGCGCCGCGACCTAAGCGGCG
>JAAYCP010000261.1 GCA_012729695.1 Actinomycetales bacterium
GGCTCCTCGGTCGGCTCCTCGGTCGGCTCCTCGGTCGGCTCCTCGGTCGGCTCCTCCGTGGGCTCCTCCGTGGGCTCCTCGGTGGGCGGGTCGGTGGGTTCCTCACCGTTCCCAGGGGGAGTCTCGGGGCACGGCGGCCCGGTGTACGGGTCACTCGGGTTCTCCTGAACGCCGATCACGTAGGACCGCCCCTGCTGATCGGAGAAGACGGACCCGATCTGCACGGGGCTCACCGGGATCGCGCTGACGGAGACATCGATCGGGTTGTTCCCGGGAAGAGGTACCTCGTCCTCGCCGGGGGTCCCGACGTACTTGCAGACCCACACCTTCCCGGAGGTGATGTCGGCATTGGCGTTCCCTGCGAGCAGCGCTCCGGTGAGGAACAGCACCATGGTCGCGATGATGCCCAGCGCGATAACACGGGCGCGGGCGACGGCCTGAGTCGGTGGAGCAGACATGACGTCCCTTTCGGGTTGAAGACCTCGACATTGCCGACTCAAGCGCAGGCCCCATTAGTCACACAAGTAACATCTGTCACATTGGTCCCATTGTTATCACTTCGCAATCTTGCCGCGTAGCTAGCTCTCCCGTACAAGAACGTGCCAATAGGGAGGTTCTGGTACGCCTACCTGCCCACCCTGACTGCCAGTGGCAGACTGGAAGTCCCAGGCGGAAGGACCTGTGATGTCACGAGAACTGGTACGGCCACACAACGGGCGGATGATCGCGGGGGTATGCGCTGCTCTCGCCGAGCGCTTCGGGGTCTCGACGTTCTTCGTCCGGCTGGTCTTCGTGATCTTCGGACTCGTCGGAGCCGGGGAGCTCGCCTACATCGCGCTGTGGATCATCATCCCCAAGGAACGCTGACTCAAGAACGCCGGCTCAACTGAACGGCGGCCGCTCGTCCAGGCGGATCGAGCGCTTGCCCGCCCAGCGCCACACCCGGGCCGCGCGGTCGCGGTCCTCCTCGGTGACGAGGTTACCCATCCAGCGCAGGGCCAGGGTCATGAGCCAGTCGGTGCGCATGCCGACCGGTCCGAGCGTCGGCAGCAGACGCGGCACGGTCACGAAGCCCGCAAGCCGGCGCGCGATGGAGAACGCCTCGCCGTAGTGCTCTCGCAGCAGGTCGGGCCACACCGTCCCGAGGTCGGCCTTCTCGGCGAGCAGGTCGGCGACAAGGCGGCCGGTCTCCAGGCCGTAGTCGATGCCCTCCCCGTTGAGCGGGTTCACGCACGCGGCGGCGTCCCCGATGAGCGCCCAGTTCGGCCCGGCGACGCCGGACACTGCACCACCCATGGGGAGCATCGCCGAGGTCGGCATGCGCAGTGGGCCGGACAGCCCGAAGTCTTCACGGATGCTGTCGGCGTAGAACTGCATGAGGGGGCGGAGCTGGACGTCCGCGGGCCGCTTGGCGGTCGCCAGGGTCCCGACGCCGACGTTGACCTCTCCGCCGCCGAGGGGGAAGACCCAGCCGTAGCCGGAGAGCACCTCGCCCGCCTCGTCACGCAGCTCGAGGTGTGAGGAGATCCAGGGATCCTCAGACATCGTCGAGTCGGAGTAGGAGCGGGCCGCGACGCCATAGACGGTGTCCCGGTGCCACTCCCGCCCGACCACGCGCCCGAGCTGTGAGCGCACTCCGTCGGCGATGACGAGTCGCTCGCACCCGATCTCGACATGCTCCTTCCCGCGCGTGAACACGACCGCGGCGACCTTGCCGGACTCCCATCGCACATCGACGGCACGCAGGCCGTCGAGGGCAGTGGCCCCTGACTCGATGGCGACGTCGCGGATGGCGTTGTCGAGGACGGTGCGCGGCACGGCGGAGCCCCAGTCCGGCAGGTTGCCACCGGGCCACCGCAGGTAGAGCTTCTGGCCGAACCCGTGGGCCCGCAGGCCCTGGTTCGACACCCGTCCGCGGGCCCACTCGGCGAGCCCGAGCCGGTCCAGCTCGGCGATCGCGCGGGGCGTCAGGCCGTCGCCGCAGGTCTTGTCGCGTGGGAAGGTCGCTGCGTCAGCGACGACGACGTCGAGGCCTGCTCGCGCCGCCCAGGCAGCGGCACCCGACCCTGCCGGTCCTGCGCCGACGACGAGCACATCGGTGCGGGAGGGCAGCTCGGTCATCACAACGCACCATTGTCTGCGATTGGATGAGGGCGACCAAACCGAGGGGCACCGGACCCGTCAGCGCAGGCGGATCTCGCTGTCCGCCCCGGCGCGCGGGATGGTCCGTCCGATGACGGTCCCGCCAGGAACCTCTCCCACGAGCAGCAGTCCGCCGCTGGTCTGCGCGTCGGCGAGGAGCAGCAGGTCGGCCTCCCGCACTCCGGGACCGAGGTCGAGAGCAGTCCGCACCCAGTCGAGGTTGCGACGGGATCCACCCGGGCAGAATCCC
>JAAYCP010000262.1 GCA_012729695.1 Actinomycetales bacterium
CCGAGCACAACCCGGTCAGGCCCGCACGGTCGGACCCCGAGCGTCGCCGCCTCCCTGGGTCCCACTCAAGCCGAGTTATCCACAGCCGCGAAGCTCGCCCTCTGCGCGGCTCATCGATCTGCGCCACGGTTGGGACATGAACGAGCGACTGCTGACTCTCGCCGAGGCCCAGCTCGGAGCCTTCGGAGCAGATGACGCGGCCCGCGTGGGTGTGAGCAGCACACAAATCACCACCCTCGTGCGCCGGAAGGTGGTCCAGCGGATCCGGCGCGGCGCCTACGTCCTGACGAGTCGGTATGCGGTGGCCGACCTGGACACCAGACGTCGCCTCCGCGTCATGGCGGTCCTGCGGTCCCGTCCCGAGGACCGCGCCAGCCACCACTCGGCGCTCGCCGTCCTCGGCATCTCGACCTTCGGCGTCGACGAGGATCGCGTCGAGGTGGAGAGCAGATCGACAGCACGACGCCGCTGCCGCGGCGATCTCGTCGTCAACCCGTGGAGTGGTGGCGACACCTGGGCGTGGGAGGTGTTTCGATCTGTTCCGCCTGCGCTGGCCTGCGTCCAGGTTGCTGCCACGGGTGGACGGACTGCCGGGGTGTGCGCCATGGACAGCGCACTCCGCCTGGGCCGTTGCTCACGCGACGAGCTCCTCCACCTCGCGTCGGAGCTGCCAACGGCATACCGGAGCAGCGTGGTCGGTGCCATCGACTCGACAGATGATCGCGCGGAGTCGGTCGGAGAGAGCCGCACCCGCCTCGTCCTCACCGACGCCGGGTTCCTGGTCGAGAGCCAGGTCGAGATCTTCGACGCGGGCACCTTCGTCGGCAGGGTCGACCTGCTCGTGGACGGCTGCGTCATCGTCGAGTTCGACGGCCTGATGAAGTACGACGGCATCGACGGCCGGGCAGCCCTCGCTGCCGAGAAGGCGCGCGAGGAACACCTGATCCGACTCGGCTACGAGGTCGTCCGGATCGTCTGGGCGGACCTCGCCGACCCGCTCGCCATCGTGGCCCGAGTCCGAGCCGCGCGTGCCGTCGCCCGTGAGCGGCGCGCTGCCATGTCGCGGGTACGTGGGTAGTACGGACTGTGGCCCGGTTGAGCACCCGCGCGCTACGTCGGGCCGCCCAGTTGCCCACAAGCTGCCCCGCTCTGCCCGGGCGACGGGCACGAACAGGTGACCGGGTTAAGCCCCAGTGCCCCGCTGATGACCCGGTGACCGGGTAACGAAGGTGCGACCCGGAAATTGCGCGGGCACCGCTTCGCAACCCGGTCACGGAGGCACAACCCGGTCACGGGAGCACAACCGGGTCACCGAGGCTAGGGGTCGTCGGGGCACGAGCAGCCATGCAGATCCCAGCGGGCCTCGGAGGTGCCCCAGCAGACGGGCACGCCGGACACGGTGAGAGACTGGCGGCATGCCTGCGGTGCTCATCTATGACGGCGACTGCGGCATCTGCACGCGCATCGCCCGGTGGGTGACGACCTGGATGCGGCGCCGTCCCGACGACTTCGAGGTGGCGGCGTGGCAGACCCTCTCCCTCGAGGACTACGGCCTCACGTGGGAACAGTGCGACGCCGCGGCGCAGTGGGTGGCTGCCGACGGCACCATCAGCTCCGGGGAGAACGCGATCGCCCGGACCTTGCTCGCCAGCCGGCTCCCTCTGCGCCCGATCGGCGCTCTCATGCTCCTTCCGGGCATCAACACTCTCGCCGGCGTCGTCTACCGCTGGGTCTCGCGCAATCGTCACCGCCTCCCGGGCGGCACCCCGGCCTGCTCACTGCCGGCCGACCAGCGCCCACACTGACCGGTCTATCCGGCCGCCCGCCCTCCCTCCTGGCCACCTCCATGGGTGTGTTCCGGCCCCCTTCCTTCCCCCGACACGGCACCATCCTCGACATGCCGCCCGGAGTGTGACCTACTGCATTGGCTGCTCACGGCCGACGGAGCACACTGGGAGGTGCGGAGCGAGGGACTCCGTAGAAGGGAGTGGACAACAATGGCCAAGGAACTCACCGGACCGACCCGCACGTTCGCGGAGCTGCTGGACTGGTTTGAGTCCGGAGGCCCCTTCTCGCTGCGGGGGCTGGGTCTGACGCCCTACGTCCGCGTCGAGGATTTCGAGGAAGACGGCATGTACGTGCTGCGTGCTGAGATGCCCGGGATCGACCCCGACAAGGACGTGACCCTCACGGTCGAGGACGGGGTTCTCACCATCTCCGGTGAGCGTCGGGAGGAGAAGAAGGAGAAGCACCGCCAGGAGTGGCACTACGGCTCCTTCACCCGGAGCCTGACGCTGCCCCGCGGCGTCGACCCTGACAAGATCACGGCCTCGTACGAGGACGGTGTCCTCGAGGTGCGGGTTCCCAAGGCGGAACCCTCCACCAACGCCGTGACGATCAAGGTCAACCGCAACGAGAAGTAGCGGGTAGGAAGAACAGAGGCGCCGGCCATCGCGACCGGCGCCTCGGTCATTCCCGGGAGGTCACGAGAGTCGTCCTGGACCTCGCGAGTCTTTGACACCTGCTCGCTGCGTCGACCTTTGCTGGCTCGTTCGACGGCAATTGCGCGCAAACGAGGGAGTAAATGTCGAAGTGTGGGGTAGGCGTCGAACGCAGGTCGACTGCCTGGACGGACCCGCACGGGCAGGCACCGCGGTGATCATGCCGAGCCTGTATGCGGGACGCGGCAGGCCCTGGCCCGCTCGCTACCCGGCGGGAGACACTCGGCGGGAGACACAGTCCCGACGGGCACGCGTCCTCAGGCGAGGATCGCGTCGACGAACGCCTCGGGGTCGAACGGCGCCAGGTCGTCCGGACCTTCGCCGAGTCCGACCAGCTTGACCGGCACGCCCAGCTTGCGCTGGACCGCGACGACGATGCCACCCTTGGCGGTCCCGTCGAGCTTGGTGAGGACGATGCCGGTGATCCCGACGACCTCTCCGAAGACCTCGGCCTGGCGCATGCCGTTCTGACCGGTCGTGGCGTCGAGGACGAGGAGCACCTCGTCGACCGGGGACTGCTTCTCGATGACCCGCTTGACCTTGCCGAGCTCGTCCATCAGCCCGACCTTGGTGTGGAGCCGGCCAGCCGTGTCGACGATGACGACGTCGGCCTCCATCTCGATCCCGGCCTTGACGGAGTCGAAGGCGACCGAGGCCGGGTCGGCCCCGTCCTTGTGCGAGCGCACAGTGGGGACACCGACGCGCGCACCCCACGTCTCGAGCTGGTCGGCCGCGGCGGCGCGGAAGGTGTCGGCCGCACCGAGGACGACGTCCTTGTCCTCGGCGACGAGCACCCGGGCGAGCTTGCCGACCGTCGTCGTCTTGCCGGTGCCGTTGACGCCGACCACCATGATGACCGCCGGTCGCCCGTCGATCCGCGCACTGGCGATGCTGCGGTCCATCGAGGGATCGACGAGCGCGAGCAGCTCCTCACGCAGGATGGCCCGGGCCTCGTCCTCGGAGCGGACACCGTCGACGGCGACCTTCGTGCGAAGGCTCTCGACGAGCTCGGTCGTCGCCTCGACCCCGAGGTCGGCCTGGAGCAGGGTGTCCTCGACGTCCTCCCAGGTCTCCTCGTCCAGGCCTCCCCCGGACAGCAGGGCGAGCAGGCCGCGACCGATCGCGGTGTTGGAGCGGGCCAGTCGCGCCCGGAGGCGCCGCAGCCGGCCGGCCGGCGCCTCGGGGCGCTCGAGGGTGGGAGGCGGTGCGAGGTCCTCGATGACCTCCTCCGGCACCTCGACCTCGACCGGGGGTGCGGTCCCGCCTGGTCTCGGCAGGGTGTCGACGGACGAGCCATCGTCACCGGGCGCCCGCAGGTCAGGACGCTCGAGCCTCGCGGTGTCGGGGGCCTTGCCGCCGCGCCCCCGCAGGAGGGCGACGAGCACGCCTCCGACGATGAGGACGAAGATCGCGGCCGCGATGACGATGTATTCCCACATGACGTTCACGTCCGCCATCCTCGCAGCCGATCAGTGTGAGTCCCAAAGTCGCACCGGTGCGACCGGGGCCGGACACCGCCGACCACTACGCCGATCGGCTCGCGGGACGCCGACCTAGAACTCGCGGGACGCCGACCTAGAACTCGCGGGACG
>JAAYCP010000263.1 GCA_012729695.1 Actinomycetales bacterium
GATGATCCGCGCATACTCCTTGCCGGAGTCCTTGATGATGCGCTCCTGAGTCTCGTAGTCGACGTAGACGATGCCGAACCGCTTCGAGTAGCCCAGCGCCCACTCGAAGTTGTCGAGCAGCGACCACGCGAAGTAGCCGCGGATGTCCGCCCCGTCCGCGATCGCATCGGCGGCTGCACCCAGGTGCCCGTGCAGGTAGTCGACTCGCTCCGGGTCGTGCACCGCCCCGTCCGGGGAGACCTCGTCGTCCCAGGCCGAGCCGTTCTCGGTGACGTAGATCGGCAGCCCGCTCTCCTGCGCTGAGCGCAGGAGGATCTCGTAGTGCGCGCGGGCGTTGACCTCCCAGCCCATGGCGGTATGCGGTGGCCGGGGGGCCACTTCCGCCACCCGCTCCATCCCGGGCAGGGCGGGCGTGCCCTCCTCGCCGTCGCGCGCGGCCCGCACGCGGGTGGGGAAGTAGTTGTTCACGCCGAGGTTGTCGAGGGGGCGGGAGATCTCCGCGAAGTCGCCGTCCTGGATGTACCCGTGGTCGGTGAGATGCGCAGTGTCCTCCAAGAATCCATCGGGGTAGCGGCCGGCGAACAGCGGCTTGAAGAAGACCCCGTTGTAGATGTTGTCCGCGCGGCGCACCGCGTCCGCATCGGCGTCGTCCCCGATGTCGTTGCCCTCCTCGTCCTGCGGACCGAAGACCCGCGTCGGGTTCAGGGTGATGGACACCTCGGCACCCTCGCACTGCTCACGGATGACCGGGACCGCCCGGCCGTGGGCGAGCAGGAGGTGGTGCGCGGCGACCAGACCCTCCACCGGGTCGTGGTGACCCGGCGCGTGGACTCCGAGGGCATAGCTGAGGAAGGACGAGCACCACGGCTCGTTGAGCGTGGTCCAGTTCTTCACCCGGTCGCCGAGGGCGGCGACGGTGACTGACGCATACTCACTGAACCAGTCGGCGACGTTTCGGTTGAGCCAGCCCCCGCGGTCGTCCAGCACCTGGGGAAGGTCCCAGTGGTAGAGCGTGACGAAGGGGCGGATCCCGTTGTCCAGCAACGTGTCGACGAGTCGGGAGTAGAAGTCGATGCCGCGCTGGTTCACCGCACCGGTGCCCCCGGGGAGGATCCGCGGCCAGGCGATGGAGAAGCGGTAGGCGTCGAGCCCGAGCTCCCGCATGATCGCCACGTCCTGGTCGACCCGGTGGTAGTGGTCGCACGCGACGTCGCCGGTGTCCCCGCCGAGCACCTTGCCCGGGGTGCGCGAGAAGGTGTCCCAGATGGAGGGGGAGCGGCCGTCCTCGTCCACCGCGCCCTCGATCTGGTAGCTGGCGGTGGCGGCACCCCAGAGGAAGCCGTCGGGGAAGTCGCGCGAAAAGGTCATGCCCGCAATGTATCCACTCCACCGAGTCCGCTGCAGCGGCCAGTCGCACCGATCCCGGCACACCCGATGCCGCACACCCGATGACTACACAGGCCAAGGCCGCCGGGCCGGCGTACGACATGCTAGACATGGGCCATGGCGACGACTGCATTCAAGGGAAACCCTGTCAGCACCTCTGGCGAGCTGCCCGCTCCCGGCACGACCGCTCCCGACTTCGAGCTCACCGGCACCGACCTCTCGACCGTCTCCCGGCCCGAGGGACGGCGCACGATCCTCAATATCTTCCCCAGCGTCGACACCGGCGTCTGCGCGGCGAGCGTTCGCCGCTTCAACGAGATCGCTGCAAGCCTCGACAACACCAGCGTCATCTGCGTCTCCGCGGACCTGCCGTTCGCGCTCGGTCGCTTCTGCGGCGCTGAGGGCATCGAGAACGTCACCGCTGCGTCGACATTCCGCTCCTCCTTCGGCGAGGACTTCGGGGTGACGATGGTCGACGGTCCGCTGAGCGGTCTGCTCGCGCGATCGGTCATCGTCCTCGACGACTCCGGCAAGGTCATCTACACCCAGGTGGTCCCCGAGATCGGCCAGGAGCCGGACTACGACTCCGCAGTCGCGGCGCTGAGCTGACCGGTCGCGGCCCGGGACCCCGGGCCGCGCTCCGCTCCCACGCGTTCGGGCAGTGCGATCCGGCCACTCCTCGGCGGATCGCACCTACACTGCCCGTACCCCCCGATTCCCGTCCTGGACGGTGTGGACCGTCAGGGCGGCCATGCCAAGGTGAGCAATGACGCCTACCCAGCTACGCGCCTACGCGGCGATCGTTCGGCTCGGGTCGTTCAAGCTGGCCGCCGAGGAGCTGGACGTCACCGAGTCGGCTGTCTCGTTCCACGTGGCCCAGCTCCGCAAGGAGCTCGGCGACCAGCTCGTGAGCCGGCACGCGACCGGCCTGTCTTTCACCCCCGGCGGGCTGCGGCTGGCCAGCCGCGCCCACGAGCTGCTCGGTCTGCAGAACCGCACGATCGCGGAGGTCACGGAGGCAGCCTCGGGGCGCCGACTGCTGCGCATCGCCGCCTCCAGCCTGTTCGGAGAGTATGCGGCGCCTGGCCTGATCGACCTCTTCGCCTCCCGTGCGGCGGACCTGGACGTCGAGCTCAGCCTGCACCAGCCGACGGACTTCGTCGACCTCCTCCTCACCCGGTCGGCGGACGTGGCGATCGGCCCGCGACCGCAGCCACTGCCCCCGGAGATCTCCTCCGCGCAGTTCCTGCGCTACCAGCTCGTGCTCGTCGTCGCCCCCGACCACCCACTGGCGGGTCGGACGGTCGGCGCGGCCGCCATCCGCGCCGAGCGCTGGTTCGTCGGACCCTCGGGAGCCTCCACCTTCGGAGTCGTCCCAGAGGTGCTGCGCTCACTGCGGGTGCCGGAGGAACAGCAGAGGATCTTCCAGAGCCACTCGGCGGCGACCGAGGAGGTCAAGCGCTCCGCCGGTGTCTCGCCGGCGATGTCCTTCACCGTCGCCAAGGAGCTCAGCGCGGGCACCCTCGCGCGGGTCGAGGTGCCCGAGCTCGACCTCACGTCATCGTGGGAGCTGCTGCGGGTGAAGGACACCGACGGCAGGGCACCCGGCAACCCGGCAGCCGAGCTCGAGCGGTTCGTGGGCACGCCTCGGGCGATTCAGGCGATGCTGCGGGGTGCGGGCGTGACCTCGGGGCGGTTCCGGCCGTCCGTGCACGTCACGCTGTGGAGCTGACCCGCCTTCCACCGGTGCAGTGGGTGACGTGCCGCTCGCGCACGGACAGCCGTGTGGCTGGATTCGATCGTCGGGTCTTGCCAGGCGAATTCGGGAGGGGTTCACTCACACGAAATCCGTCCCGTCGGACGGCACGGCATGAGGACGGTCGAGGACAATGAAGCGTCTGCTTGTTGCGGGGGCACTGGTCACGACGCTTCTTCTGTCCGGGTGTGGTGCGGACAGCGCCCAGGAGGGTGCGCCCTCGCCGCGGGTGTCCGACACGACGGAGACGTCACCCTCGGCCGAGCCCACCGATCAGTCCACCACCGGGACTGCACCCGAGGGGCCGGCGGCGCTCGGCGATCGGTGTGCGGTGTTCAAGGAGAAGTCGGCTGACATCGCGAACGGCATAGGCGACTTCATCGACAACGCGTCCGTGCCGGCCACGACGCTCCCGCTCGGGCCGGACGACAACGACCCCTACGAGGAAGCCGTCCTTTGTCGGCTGCTCTCCGCTGATTCGACCGATCCGATGAACGCGACCTTCGTCGGGGTCACCGAGAAGCGGTATGCCGACGACGCAGCAGCGTCGCTGGACGCCTTCCGCGCGGACGGGGAGGACCCTGCTGTGTTCTCCTTCCAGGACGAGGAGTTCGGCGACGACTCGCTGTCGTACACCTACCTGGTCATCTCCCCAATGGGCAGTGCGACGTCGTACAACCTGTTCATCCGCGAGGGACAGGTCGTGACCCAGCTCAACATCCGGGAGGTCCCGGCGACACCACTGACCGCTGGGCAGGGGCCGCCGCCGGAGGAGAGCGACCGTCACGCCGCGTTACTGGAGCTGGCCGAGATGCTCGGCCCCTGGGCAACGTCTGGTTGAACGAAGACATCAGGCAGAAACCAAGAACAGGCAGAAACCAAGAACAGGCAGAAACCAAGAACAGGCAGAAACCAAGA
>JAAYCP010000051.1 GCA_012729695.1 Actinomycetales bacterium
CAGCAGGTGGGTGAGCTCAAGGCCCGCCTCGGCCTGCCGCCGGCCGACCCGGCCCGCGAGGAGCGCCAGATCGTCCGGCTCAAGGCGCTCGCCCACGAGTCGGGCCTCGACCCCCTGTTCGCCGAGAAGTTCCTCAACTTCGTCATCGCCGAGGTCATCCGGCACCACGAGGCGATCGCCTCCGGTGAGAGCCAGGGGCAGAGTGACGCCTGAGTGGCCGCCGGCCGCGTCACGAGCTGCCCTTCCAGCAACGCCCCAACGGTCACTGCCGATCGCGCACGTCCCCTCGAGAACGCCCATCAGCACGGACACCGGGTCGGACCCACCAGCATGTCCCATCAGACACTCCGGTATCACCAGCCACAGGCCACACCAGACCTTCACAGGTGCCCGGGCATCGGGGGTGGCAGCCGTTAGAGTGAACGGCGATCCGGACGCGGCCCCGGCCCGAGCTGCAGGTCGGTGCCCGAGCCATTCCGGCACCGCTGGACCACGACCGACCCGACAGAAGGCTGCATGTACGTCAAGACCTTGACGCTCAAGGGCTTCAAGTCGTTCGCCTCGGCGACGACGATGCGCCTGGAGCCGGGCATCACCTGCATCGTGGGCCCCAACGGATCCGGCAAGTCCAACGTCGTCGACGCGCTCGCCTGGGTCATGGGGGAACAGGGCGCCAAGAGCCTGCGCGGCGGGAAGATGGAGGACGTCATCTTCGCCGGCACCTCCGGCCGGGCTCCGCTCGGCCGGGCCGAGGTCGCGCTGACCATCGACAACTCCGACGGTGCGCTCCCGATCGACTACACCGAGGTGACGATCAGCCGCACCATGTTCCGCTCCGGCGGCAGTGAGTATGCGATCAACGGCACCCCCTGCCGGCTCCTCGATATCCAGGAGCTGCTCTCCGACAGCGGCATCGGCCGCGAGATGCACATCATCGTCGGCCAGGGTCAGCTCGACACCGTGCTCCGCTCCACACCTGAGGAGCGACGCGGGTTCATCGAGGAGGCCGCCGGGGTCCTCAAGCACCGCAAGCGCAAGGAGAAGGCGCTGCGCAAGCTCGAGACGATGGAGGGCAACCTCACCCGGGTGAGCGACCTCGTCAGCGAGATCCGCCGACAGCTGGGCCCCCTCGGCCGGCAGGCGGAGACGGCACGACGGGCCGCATACATCCAGGCCGACGTCCGGGACGCCCGGCTGCGGCTGCTCGCCGACGACCTCGCCCAGCTCACCTCGGCCCTGGAGCAGGAGGCGGCCGACGAGTCGGCCCTCCTCGCTGAGCGGGCATCGGTCGAGGCCGAGCTCGGCGAGCGCCTCGAGGCGGTGCGGGTTCTCGACGAGGCCTCCCGGGCCGCCGCCCCCGAGCTGGCCAGGGCGGTCGAGCGCTATGTCCGGCTGCAGTCCATCCGGGACCGGCTCGAGTCGACCGCCAGCGTCGCCGCCGAGCGTGTCCGTCTGCTCAGCCAGGACGACGATCACGAGACGACGACCGGGCGTGACCCGGAGGAGCTGCGCCGGCAGGCAGCGGCAGCACGTGAGCAGGAGCAGCAGCTCCAGACAGAGGTCACTCGCGCCGAGGCCGAGCTGGGCGCCGCCGTCACCGCTCGCGCCGAGGCCGAGGAGGCTCTGGCTGCGGAGACCAAGCGTATTGCCGCGCTGGCCCGCGCGGCTGCGGACCGACGCGAGGGACTCGCGAAGCTGAGCGGCCAGGTGGCGGCGCGCACCAGCCGGATCGAGGCCGGGGAGGCCGAGGTCGGTCGCCTCACCGAGGTGCTGGAGGCATCCCGGGCGCGGGCCGCCGAGGCGGAGAAGCAGTTCGCCGTCCTCGAGGGCAGCATCGCCCACGACGAGGAGGGCGAGGTCGGGCTCGACTCGGCCTACGAGGAGGCCGCGGCCGAGCTCGAGGCGGCGCAGGCCCGCGTGACCGAGCTGACCGAGGCCGAGCGCACGGCCGAGCGGGAGCGGATGGCCCTGACCGCCCGCCTCGAGGCGCTTCAGCTCTCGCTGCGCCGCAAGGACGGGGCGGCTGCCCTCATCGACGCCGCCCGGACCGAGGCGGGCACCGGCGTCACCGGCACGGTCGCGGAGGTGCTGCAGATCGAGTCGGGCTTCGAGGCGGCCGTGAGCGCGGCGCTCGGGTGGGCCGCCGAGGCCGTGACGGCCGAGTCGCTTCAGAGCGCAGCCCGCGCCCTCCAGCGCCTGAAGTCGGACGACGCCGGCCGCGCCGGGGTGCTCATCTCCGGAGCCCGCGCGCGCTCCGAAGGCACGACCTGGCCGACCCTCGACGGGCCCGCACGCTGGGCCCGTGATGTCGTCACCGCCCCGAGTGGGCTCGAGCCGGCCCTCTATGACCTCCTGGACCGGGTCGCCATCGTGTCGGACCCCGCCCAGGCGCTCGCGCTCGTGGCCCGGGACGAGGGGATCACGGCGGTCACCTCCGAGGGCGACGTCTTTGCCCCTGGGTATGCGCGGGGCGGCTCGAGCGGCGACGGCCAGAGCCTCCTCGAGATCCAGTCCGCGGCGACCGAGACCCAGGCCGCGGCCGAGGAGGCGCAGCAGCGGGTCGAGCGGGCCCGCTTCGCCCTCGTCGGTGCTCGCGAGCAGGTCGCCCAGGCCGAGGAGCGGGTCGCTGCCGCGCTCGAGCGACTCCACGAGTCCGACGCCCGCATGTCCGCTCTCGCCGAGCAGCTGGGCAACCTCGGGTCCACCGCCCGGGCCGCGAAGGCCGAGGCCGAGCGCACGCAACGGGCCATCGAGGACGTCACCGCCACCCTGGCCAGCGACCGCGAGGAGCTGGCCGCCCTCCAGGAGCGCCTCGCCCAGGCGAGCGCAGCGGCTCCGGAGGACGAGCTCGAGCCGAGCACCGACGAGCGCGACCGCCTCGAGCTCGCCGCGAGTGCCGCACGCACGGCCGAGACCGAGCTACGTCTGGCGCTGCGCACGAAGGAGGAGCGTGCCCGCGCCATCAAGGGCCGGGCCGAGTCCCTCGAGGGCGCTGCCCGCAACGAGCTGGCCGCCCGCGAACGCCTGCGCCAGCGGCGCGAGCGCCGGGCACGCGAGGCCTCGGTCGCCTCGGCGGTCCAGACCGCCGCGGCGTATGCAGTGCGCCGGGTCAGCAGTGCGCTCGAGCTCGCGCGCCTCGAGCGTGACGCCGGGGAAGCCGCCAGGGTCGAGCGGGACGCAGCCCTCGTCGCTGCTCGCGGTGGCGTCGGTGAGCTCCAGGAGCGGCTGCGGGAGCTGACCGACTCGGTCCACCGGGACGAGATCGCCCGCGCCGCCCAGCTGGCCAAGGTCGAGCAGCTCCAGGCCAAGGCCGTCGAGGAGCTCGGTATCGACCCTGACGTCCTCGTCGAGGAGTTCGGCCCGCACCAACCGGTCCCCGTCGTCGGTGAGCCGGCGAAGGGGTCGGGAGCCGCGCATACCTCCGACTCAGGCGAGGGGGACGCGTCGGCCGACGAGGGTCCGAGGACCGTGCCCTTCGTGCGCGAGGAGCAGGAGAAGCGCCTGCGGCGGGCGGAGCGTTCCCTCAGCGCCCTGGGTCGGGTCAACCCGCTCGCCCTCGAGGAGTACGCGGCGCTGGAGGAGCGGCACACGTTCCTCACCCAGCAGATCGAGGACCTCAAGTCGAGCAAGCGCGACCTGCTCGACATCATCCGTGAGGTGGACGAGCGGGTCGAGCGGGTCTTCACCGAGGCCTTCCACGACACGGCCGCTCAGTTCGAGCGGGTCTTCGCCCGACTCTTCCCTGGTGGTGAGGGGAAGCTCATCCTCACCGACCCGTCGGACATGCTCACGACGGGCATCGAGGTCGAGGCCCGCCCTCCGGGCAAGAAGGTCAAGCGACTCTCGCTGCTCTCCGGAGGCGAACGGTCCCTCGTCGCCGTCGCCCTGCTCGTCGCGATCTTCAAGGCGCGGCCGAGCCCGTTCTACATCATGGACGAGGTCGAGGCGGCACTCGACGACACCAACCTCGGCCGGCTCATCACGCTCTTCGAGGAGCTGCGTGACTCCAGCCAGCTCATCGTGATCACCCACCAGAAGCGCACCATGGAGATCGCGGACGCGCTCTACGGCGTCTCAATGCGCGGCGACGGGGTGACGACGGTCGTCTCGCAGCGGCTGCGGGACGTGGCGCAGAGCGCCTGAGGTCTGGCCCGGTCTCTTCGCGGAGGTTGCGGCGCGCGGGGCCAAGGTCAGCGCGGGATGCCGCCGATGTGGGACGGCGGCCAGAACCGGGCGATGACCGGACCCACCACCTGGGACTCCCGCACGAACCTCGCGCACTCCTCCGTGCCGACCCGCCCACGGCACGACACGGCGCTGTCTGCGGAGTTCGTCCGGTTGTCGCCGAGGACGAACAGCGAGCCCTCCGGCACGACGATCTCGGGCAGGCAGCGCATAGAGACGGCCGTACCGGAGCAGTCGTTCGTGCCCGGATCCCAGCCGAAGTTCGACCCGAGGTAGTCCTCGTCGAGTCCCACGCCGTCGATGGTGATCCGGCCCTGGTCGTCGCAGCAGGAGACTGTCTCGCCGCCCGTCGCGATCACCCGCTTCACCGTGTATGCGCGGGTCGAGGGACCGAATCCGACCACTGAGCCGACGAAGCGGGCCGCGTTGATGAGCGGGTTGTCGCTCGGGCTCTTGTGCGTGGTGTCCCACGTGTCACCGTGCTCGAAGACGACGACGTCGCCGCGCTCGATGGAGCTGTCGAGCCGGTTGACGAGGATGCGGTCACCGGTCTCGAGGGTCTGCTCCATCGATGCCGACGGGATCTGGTAGGCCTTGACGACGAACCCCTGGATGAGGGCGAGGACGGTCAGGGCGATGACGAACTCCGCCAGGGTGCGCAGGTGTCCGCTGCTCCGCGTGCGGGGGGTGCCGGACGGCTCCTCGTCGGGGGACGCGTCCGAGGACGGTGGTGGGGTCGAGCGCTCGGACACGACCCCACGATAGGCGCTCACCCGGGCTCGGCACCTGCTGGGTGATGCCGCTGACACGGGTCCGGTACTCGCTGGGTGTGAGTGGGGCCGGGTCCGGCGGCCGGCTCGTGGCGGGAATCTCGTGTGATTGGTCACGATTCGGACTCGGGGTGTGTCTCGATTTGGTGGGGGCTATGGCACGGGGTGACGCTATAGAGGTGTTTGCACTCGTCTTCGGCATGATGATCTGCCTTGCGCTGGCCCTTGCCGTCGTCGGCCTCGTCGCGGTTCCCGCACGTCGCGAAGGTCGCGAGGTGCTCACCCACCGCGGTGAGGAGCTCGTCGGAGCGGTCCGGGAGCGCAAGCCCCGCTCGTAGCGGCCCGGGGGGCCACAGTGAGGGGCGGTCCACCGCTGCCCCGCGCTGTGTCGTGCCCGCGCAGCGTCGCCCGAGCCTCCATTCGCGCCGACTGCTGCGCCCCGCGCTCTCCAGGTGCATAGAGTGATGCGATGACGTCCCGCTCAGGCCTCAACCTGCACCACATCGACCCCTCCGTCCGACCCCAGGACGACCTCTTCGCGCACGCCAACGGCATCTGGCTCGCAGAGACCGAGATCCCTGCCGACCGCGGCCGCTACGGGTCCTTCGACATGCTCCGCGAGCAGGCCCAGGCCGACGTGCGCGCCATCATCGAGGAGGTCGCGCAGGGCTCCCCGGAGCCCGGCACGGTCGCCGCGAAGGTCGGGGACCTCTTCGCCTCCTTCATGGCGGAGGAGCACATCGAGTCCCTCGGCATGTCGCCGCTGCAGCATGACCTGGACCGGGTCGCCGGCATCACCACGGCCGCGGACCTGATGCGGGTCCTCGGCGAGCTCGCCCGCGAGGGGGTCACCGGCCTGGCGTACCCCTACGTCAACACCGACGCCCGCGACTCGGGCCGCTACGTCGTCTACGTCCACCAGGCCGGACTCGGTCTGCCGGACGAGGCGTACTACCGGGAGGAGCGGTATGCGCAGGTGCGCACCGCATACCTCGGTCACCTGGAGCGCATGCTCGGGTTCCTCGACCTCGACAGCCCCACCGAGGTGGCCCAGCGGGTGTTCGACCTCGAGACCCGCCTCGCCGCCCACCACTGGGACAAGGTGACCAACCGCGACCCAATCAAGACCTACACGCTCGTCGACGCGGCCGGCCTGGCCGAGCTGACGCCGGGGCTGGACTGGGCGGCCTACTGCGAGGGGATGGGTGCGCCGAAGACCTTCCTCGACGCCGTCATCGCGCGCCAGCCCTCCTTCCTCACGTCGGCTGCCCAGGCGGTTGCCGAGGTGCCCATCGAGACCTGGCGCGAGTGGCTCACCTGGCACGTCCTGCGCGCACGGGCGCCCTACCTCACCGAGGCCGTCGTCGAGGAGAGCTTCGACTTCTACGGACGCACCCTGTCCGGGGTCCCGGAGAACCGCGAGCGGTGGAAGCGGGGAGTCGCGCTGGTCGAGGAGGCGATCGGGGAAGCCGTGGGCGAGCTGTATGTGGCCCGCCACTTCCCGCCCGAGGCCAAGCAGGCGATGGAGACCCTCGTCGCCAACCTCGTCGAGGCGTTCCGGCGCTCGTTCCGCGACCTGGCCTGGATGGGGGAGGAGACCCGCGCGGCTGCGGTGCGCAAGCTCGAGAAGTTCACGCCCAAGGTCGGCTACCCGGACCGCTGGCGCGACTACTCGTCGCTGGAGATCGACGCGGACGACCTCATGGGCAACGTCCGCCGGGCGTCGGCGTTCGAGACCGACCGGAACCTGGCCAAGCTCGGCGGGCCGGTGGACCGCGGCGAGTGGTTCATGACCCCGCAGACCGTCAACGCCTACTACAACCCGGGGATGAACGAGATCGTCTTCCCGGCCGCCATCCTGCAGCCGCCCTTCTTCTCGGTCGACGCCGACGACGCGGTCAACTACGGCGGCATCGGGGCGGTCATCGGGCACGAGATCGGCCACGGGTTCGACGACTCAGGGTCCCGGTTCGACGGCGACGGCAACCTTGTCGACTGGTGGACCGCGGAGGACCGCGCCCGCTTCGAGGAGCTCACGGCAGCACTCATCGAGCAGTTCAACGAGCTCGAGCCCCGGGACGCGCCGGGGGAGAAGATCAACGGTGCGCTGACCGTCGGCGAGAACATCGGGGACCTGGGCGGACTCGGGATCGGGCTCAGCGCATACCGGATCGCCTCGGGCGCCGATGAGGGACAGACCCCGCCGGTCATCGACGACCTGACCGGGGAGCAGCGCTTCTTCCTCGCCTGGGCGCAGGTCTGGTGCGGCAAGGCGCGCGAGGCGGAGGCCAAGCGACTGCTCGCCATCGACCCGCACGCCCCCGCCGACCAGCGCGCGAACGCGGCGCGCAACATCGACGCCTTCCACACCGCATTCGGCGTCGTCGAGGGTGACGGCATGTGGCTGGCGCCGAAGGAGCGGGTCAACGTCTTCTAGGTCGACGTCCCGCGAGTTCTAGGTCGGCGTCCCGCGAGTTCTAGGTCGGCGTCCCGCGAG
>JAAYCP010000264.1 GCA_012729695.1 Actinomycetales bacterium
CGGGATCCGTCGACGACGGCAAGTCCACCCTCGTCGGACGCCTGCTCCACGACACCAAGTCGGTCCTCGCCGACCAGCTCGCTGCCGTCGAGGACGCCAGCCGGCGACGGGGCTGGACCGGTGAGGTAGCCGACCTCGCCCTCCTCACCGACGGCCTGCGTGCCGAGCGCGAGCAGGGCATCACGATCGACGTCGCCTACCGCTACTTCGCGACCGCCAAGCGGTCCTTCGTCCTCGCCGACTGCCCGGGTCACGTCCAGTACACGCGCAACACGGTGACCGGCGCCTCGACGGCGGACGTCGTGCTCGTCCTCATCGACGCGCGCAACGGTGTGGTCGAGCAGACCCGGCGTCACCTCGCCGTCGTGAGCCTTCTGCGGGTGCCCCACGTCGTCATCGCGGTCAACAAGGTCGACCTCGTCGACGACCCTGCCGGCGTCTACGACCGGATCGTGCTCGACGTCGAGGACCTGCGCCGCACGCTGCACCTGCGGGACGTCACCGTCGTGCCGATCTGCGCGCTGCACGGCGACAACGTCGTCGAGCCGGGCCCGCGCACCTCTTGGTATGCCGGCCCCACCCTCCTCGACGTCCTCGAGGACCTCCCGCCCGAGCAGGTCGAGGGACCGGCGCGCTTCCCCGTGCAGCTCGTCATCCGGCCTCAGCTGGGCGCGGTCGACCCGCGCTATGTCGACTACCGCGGCTACGCCGGCCATGTCGCGTCCGGGACGATCCGGGTCGGGGACGAGGTCATCGTCTCCTCCTCGGGCGTGCGCACCAGGGTGACCGGCATCGACCGCGGCCCGGTCGAGGTCACCGAGGCCTCGGCCCCGCTCTCGGTCACGCTGCGGCTGGCCGACAACGTCGACATCTCCCGCGGTGACGTCATCGCCTCCGCCGACCGACCGCCGGTCCTCAGCCGGACCGCGGACGCCGTGCTGTGCTGGCTCTCGGACCAGCCGCTCACCACTGGAGCCCGGGTCCTCGTCAGTCACGGCACCCGGACCGTGCGCGCCCTCGTGAGCGAGGTGCACGAGCGGCTCGACATCGACACCCTCACCGTCCAGCCTGCCTCCGGGGCACAGCTCAACGACCTCGTCTCGGTCTCTCTCACCTTGGCCGAGCCGCTGCCGATCGAGCCCTACTCCGAGTCGCGGGACGCAGGCTCGCTCCTCGTCATCGACCCGCACGACGGGTGGACGCTCGCCGCGGGGATGGCGCACGTCCCACTGCCTGGAGCTGCTGTGGCGGCCGTGGCGGTCGGGCAGGCCCACGACGCTGAGGAGGCCTGGCTGTGAGCGCGCCGGTCACCCTGCTCGGGCTACGGCTCACCGGCCGTCGCGTCGTCTGCGTCGGGGGCGGCTCGGTGACTGCCCGCCGGGTGAAGGACCTTCTCGCCGACGGGGCTCTGGTGACCGTCATCGCTCCGGAGGTCGGGGCGGGTCTGGCCGGGATCCTGGCCCAGGAGGGCGCCTCGCTCACCCACCTCCCCAGACCGTATGCGGGGGCCGCCGACCTCGATGACGCCTGGCTCGTTCACACCGCGACGGGGCACCCGCAGGTCGACGCCCAGGTGGGTCGCGATGCCGACGAGCGTCGTATCTGGTGCGCCGACGCGGGCGACGCCTCCCGCGCCAGCGCCCACGTGCCCGCCCGCGGACAGGTCGAGGTCGGGGACGCGACCCTGCGCGTCGCGGTGCACGGGGGTGGCGACCCGCGCCGCGCGATCACTGCCCGCAACGCCGCTCTCGACCACCTCGCCTCGGGCATCGTCGACCTCCGGGCTAGCGAACCCCGCCGCGAGGGTCGTCCCGGGTGGGTGGCGCTCGTCGGTGCCGGACCGGGAGACGACGGTCTCCTCACCCGTCGGGCCGCTGCGCTCCTCGCGAGCGCCGATGTCGTCGTCACCGACCGGCTCGTCCCCACCTCGACCCTGGCGCTGCTGCCACCGGAGGTCCGCATCATCGACGTCGGCAAGCAGCCCGACCACCACCCCGTGCCGCAGCACGAGATCAACGCAATTCTCGTCCGCGAGGCGCAGGCGGGCCACGGCGTGGTGCGCTTCAAGGGCGGCGATCCATACGTCCTCGGCCGCGGCGGCGAGGAGCGTCTTGCCTGCGAGGAGGCGGGCATCCGCGTCGAGGTCGTTCCCGGGATCACCTCCGCCATCGCCGTGCCGGCGGCCGCGGGCATCCCGGTGACCCACAGGGGTGTCTCACGCGGCTTCACGGTCGTCACCGGGCACGAGGACCTCGCGGCGCTGCCGTCCGGCAGCGACCACACCGTCGTCATCCTGATGGGCGTCGCCGCGCTGGCGCGCAACGTCGAGATCCTCCGCGGGTCCCGCCCGGGCACCACCCCCGTCGGCATCATCGAGCGCGGCTGCACGCCGGAGCAGCGGGTCACTCTCGGCACGCTCGACGACATCGTCGAGCTCGCGGAGCAGCGCCGAGTCGCGAACCCGGCTGTCATCGTCATCGGCGACGTCGTGCGGCTGGCCCACGACTGGGCGGGCCGGACGGAGCAGTCCGCGTCGCATACTCCCTCGCTCGTGGGCGCCGACGCATGAGGCGCGCCCTCTCCGCTGTCGGCGTGGCTCGGTGACCGCCCTCGCAACCCGCCGGCCCCTCGTCGTCGCTGCCCATGGCACCGCGAGCGCAGCCGGTCGCGCCGTCGTCGAGGAGTGCGCGGCCCGCGCCGGTGAGCTGCTCGGCGTGCCGACATCGGTGGGCTACGTCGACGTGTGCGAGCCTGAACTCGTCGACGTCCTGCGGCGGACCACGCGCCCGGTCGTCGTCCCCCTCTTCCTCGCGAGCGGATACCACGTCCGGCACGACGTCCCCGCGGCCCTCGCGGAGACGTCCGGCGGAGTCGTCACCGATGCACTCGGCAGCGCCGAGGCCGTCATCGAGGCTCTCGTCAGCCGGCTGCGCGAGCTCCTCGGCACCGGCCGTCCTCCCGCCGAGCACCTCGACGGCATCGTTCTCGCCTCGGCCGGGTCGTCGCAGGCCTCCGCGCGCGGTGAGGTGGCGGACGTGGCCGACCTCCTCGCCGAGCGGGTCAGGGTCCCGGTGAGCGTCGCATACCTCTCGGGGCCGGGGCCGACGGTCGAGGAGGTATGCGCCGCGCACCGCTCCCAGGGCCGGTCGCGACTGGCCGTGGTCACCCACCTGCTCGCGCCCGGGGTGTTCCTCGACCGGGCCCGACGGCTCGGCACCCAGGCGGGCGTCGTCGGGGTGACCGATGCACTCGGCAGCCACCCCGCCATCAGCATGCGGGTGGCTGGGCGGTACACCGCGGCGGTCTCTGCGTCCGTCTGAGGCGCCGCGGGAGGCTGGTGCCGAAAGGTCGGCATCGGTCGAGAACCGGGGACTGAGGCGACCGATCACCCGTGTGCGATACCCCTGCGGGTATCGAGTAGAGTTGTGCGATGTTCGCCGCACACCTTCAGACCCTGCGGATGTGGTCACCTCTCCGCTGGACGGTCGCGGCTCTGGCCGGCCTCGGGACGATCATGCTCATCGGGGTACCGACCGTGCTCATCCCGAATCCGGTGTTCGGGCGGGAGATCCCGATGACATGGTGGGCCTGGCCGACCCTGGTCGTGGCAGCGCTGCTCAGCGGACTGCTCGTCGCGACCTATGTGCGCGCGCCGCAACCGACGTCGGACCCTGGCGCGGACAGCGACGGAGGCACCGACGAAGAGGGCACCAGGCGAGGCATGCTGGGCGGCGTCCTGACCTTCTTCGCTGTCGGTTGCCCGGTCTGCAACAAGATCGTCCTCCTGGCCATCGGTTCGGCCGGCGCGATGCAGTGGTTCGCGCCCATCCAACCACTCCTCGCCGTCGCCGCCGTCTTCGCCCTGGCCTGGGCGCTGCACGTCCGACTGCGTGGCGAGCGCTCCTGCCTCCTGCCCGTTGCTGCCCCGTAGTCTGATCGGCGTGACCCGACCCGACACCCTGCTCTTCGCACTGCAACGCTCCGACGCCGCCAGACCACGCATCACCTGCTACGACGACACCGACGGCCCGACGAAGGGCGAGCGGATCGAGCTCT
Source organism: Actinomycetales bacterium (assembly GCA_012729695.1). Classification (GTDB taxonomy): domain Bacteria; phylum Actinomycetota; class Actinomycetes; order Actinomycetales; family Dermatophilaceae; genus F2B08. The sequence goes on from JAAYCP010000264.1 coordinate 4,057, forward strand.
CCGCCCGGGTGCTGTCGAACTGGGTGGCCAAGGCGGCGAACGCGCTCCAGGAGGACTACGACGTCGAACCCGGCTCTCGAGTGCTCCTCGCGCTCCCTCCGCACTGGCGCACCGCATACTGGGCGCTCGCCACCTGGGCCGTGGGCGGGTGCGTCGTCCTCGATGCCGCAGAGGAGGCCGATGTCTGCATCAGCGACGACCCCGCTGTCCTCGACGACTTCGTCCGGCGCTCGGGTGCGGGTGCTGCGGCGGTGCTCGTCACCCTCGCGGCTCTGGCCCGCCGCGCCGATGGTTCTGTCAGCGACGGCGTGATGGACGAGGCTGCCCAGCTCGCCACGTACGCCGACCAGTTCGAGCCGTGGGCGGAGGCCGATGATGAAGACCCGGCGCTCGTCGTCGACGGCGAGAGCGTGAGCTATGGCGCGCTGGTCGAGTGGGCCGGAAGCGACCAGGCTGCCCCCGTCGACGCCAACGCTCGCGCCCACATCTCGACCTACGACACCGCACTGTTCCTCAAGGTGCTCCTGAGCACCTGGGCGGGTGACGGGTCGGTCGTCCTGAGCCGTGGTGAACCCGGCGCCGAGGCTCTGGCCGGACGGCTCGCGACCGAGGGCGTGACGCATACCCTGTAGCGATTGCCACTCGTGTCGGTGGCTATTCGAGTGCCGTTCATCGGATGAGGAGAAAAGGTCAGGGGTGAGGGAGCGAATCGCCGGCTCGGCTCGTCCAACGCGTATGCGACCGCGCGCCGTGATCTCGACCCTGCCCACTTCCAGCATGCTCACGTCCACCAGGTCCCTGGCTGCCGTGGCCCTGTGCGCCATCGCCCTCGCCGGGTGCGGTTCGGGCGACACCGTTCCCCCTGGATCGGCGGCCGCGTCGGTCGAGGTGGTGGGCCAGGGTGCCGTGATGAAGCAGTCCCCCACCTCCGACATCGAGCTCTGCATCGGAGCGATGCTGACCTCGTACCCGCCCCAGTGCGGTGGGCCGAAGCTGCTCGGTGAGTTCTCCTGGGACGATGTGGAGTCTGAGCAAGCCAGCGGGGTGCGGTGGACGAACCAGTGGTACTACGCCGTGGGCTACTACGACGCCGAGGCGGACACGTTCACCCTCACCAGACCGCTGAGCAGTGAGCCCCCTGAGGGGTACGTCGAGCGGCAGGTTGAGGAGCCCGAGTTCCCCCAGCTCTGCGACGACCCCTACGAGGGCGGAGACCCGGACTTCTCCGACGACCTCGTGGCGCAGGAGCTGCTGCAGCAGGAGCTCGAGAGCCTCGACGGGTACATCGGCTCGTGGGTCTCGGACGGCCACAACGAGTTCAATGTCCTCGTCACCGGTGACCCCGAGGCAGTGAGAGCCGAGCTGCGTGAGATCTGGCCCGGCGGGCTCTGCGTCGAGCAGCGCGACGGCGCAACCTACCGCGACATCGCTTCCGCCCAGGACGCGCTGTCCGATCACTTCCAGGAGCTCGGGATCACCGGGACAGGCGGTGGGCCCGGCGAGCTCAACGTCGAGGTCATCATCGCGGATCCCGTCACTGTGGAGCGCATCCACGAGATCGTCAGTGACTGGCTGAGGCCCGAGCAGGTCCGAGTGACCGGGGTGTTCCGGCCGTTGTCCTCGTAAGGGGCTCCTGCAACCCCTGCGCCCGTCCCCACACCCACACACTGAGTGCGCGCGCTCTGGGTGCTCCTCCGCGCACTCCAGTGCACGCGGCCCCACCCACACCCAGCACCACCAC
>JAAYCP010000052.1 GCA_012729695.1 Actinomycetales bacterium
ACGAGGTCGCAGTTCTCTGCGGGTACTTCGATGGTGAGATCGCCCTGGGCGACCTTGAGCTTGAGGTACTGCTTCTCAACGCCCTTGATCGTGCGGATGTTGATCTCTTCGATCAGAGCCGCACCGTGGTGCGGGTACACGACCGTCTCGCCGACCTTGAAAACCATGTGGTGTTATCCCCTTTCGCGGGTGACCAGTCTAACACGGCACGCCCGGACGCGTTGCCCGGGACGAACGGATCCTTCCCGTTAGGATGACCCCTCCGCCCCTCCTCCGGGACCCGACCACCCTTGACATCCATACGAATTCGTGCTTATGCGCATTCCCTCTTCAGGTTCTCAACGGGCGCCCCACCAGCCATCCCCTGACCCCCGTACCACCGGCGATACAAGGGTCAGCGGTGCACCGCATACCCACTGCCCGGCGACCACTCGCGCTGCCTCCGTAGACCAGCGCGAGGCCAACGCCACACCGGCGAGAGCGGGCCGGTAGGGTGTCCCCCGTGAGCACGACGCAGATCTCCGCCCCCCGCCGCGGCCGCCGCCTCCTCGCCGGACTCAGTGCTCTGGCGCTGCCTGCGCTCCTCTCCGGATGCGCGCTCTTCTCGCCGATGGCGACAGAGAACATCTACAACCCCGGTGACGGCGTGAGCGTGGAGATCGGGGACGTGGTGGTCCGCGACCTGGTCGTCATCGGGGACTCCGAGGACGGACCGGCGACGGTGTCGGCGTATGTGGTCAACAACTCCGCCGAGGACGTCACCGTGAGCTTCACAGCCGCCGGCGGCTCGCCTGTCGAGGTCGAGGTTCCGGCCGGGACGGCGACTCAGATCTCGCCTGCGGGTGAGTCCGGTGTCGAGCTCGAGAGCCTGGGCGTTGCGCCCGGCGCGCTGCTGCCCCTCACCGTCCAGGTCGGCGACAACCCGCCCGCCGAGGTCAAGACCCCGACGGTCTCCACGGAGAACCCGCAGTACGCCGACTACGGCTCGAGCTCGAGCTGACGGCCCACCGGTCGACGTCGTCCGGCCGACCAGTGGCGGTGCAGCCGGTCGCGCACGGCGCCTGACTCCCGTCACGCCCACCCAGGGTCAGTGACGGATCCCCTCAGTCGGCGTCCGCCTCGAACTTGTAGCCCAGCCCCCGCACCGTGACGATGTGCCGCGGGCTCGCGGGGTCGGCCTCGATCTTGGCCCTCAACCGCTTGATGTGGACATCGAGTGTCTTGGTGTCCCCGACATAGTCGGCACCCCAGATCCGGTCGATGAGCTGGCCCCGGGTGAGCACCCGACCGCTGTTGCGCAGGAGCATCTCGAGCAGCTCGAACTCCTTGAGCGGGAGGCTGACCTGCTCACCCGCGACCGAGACCACGTGCCGTTCGACATCCATCCGCACCGGGCCCGACTCGATGGTCGAGGGCACGAGCTCCTCCGGCTCGGCGAGGCGACGCAGTACGGCCTTGATCCGGGCGAGCAGCTCACGTGAGCTGTAGGGCTTGGTGACGTAGTCGTCGGCGCCGAGCTCCAGTCCGACGACCTTGTCGATCTCGCTGTCCTTGGCGGTGAGCATGATGATGGGGACGTTGGAGCGCGTCCGCAGCTGCCGGCAGACCTCGGTGCCCGAGAGGCCGGGCAGCATGAGGTCGAGGAGGACCAGGTCCGCCCCTTCCGTGTCGAACCTCGTGACGGCGTCCGGCCCGGTCTGCGCGACCGCGACCTCATACCCCTCCTTCTCGAGCAGATAGGAGAGCGGCTCGGAGAAGGATGCCTCGTCCTCGACAAGGAGGATGCGGGTCATGGGTGGACTCCTTGGGTGGTGGTGACCGGAGGGGCAGCGAGGTCGGTCGCGGGTCCCGGTTCCTCGGCCAGCGGCAGCCGGATGGTGAAGGTCGAGCCCTTGCCCTCCTGGCTCCAGACCGTGACGTCACCGCCGTGGATGGCGCACACGTGCTTGACGATGGCCAGGCCGAGACCGGTCCCCCCGGTGGCCCTCGACCGCGCCGGGTCCACGCGGTAGAACCGCTCGAAGATCCGGTCCTGCGCCTCCGGCGGAATGCCGATGCCGCGGTCGGCGACCGCGATCTCGACTCTGTCGTCGCGCCGCTGGGCCCGCACCGCGACCCGCGTGCCGGGCTCGGAGTAGTTGACGGCGTTCGTCACGAGGTTCTGCACCGCGGTGACGAGCAGGTCCTCGTCCCCGAAGGTCCACAGGCCGGGCTGGACGACGGTGTCGATGTGGATGTCGTTGGCCTCGGCGAGCACAGCGGACGCGTCGACCGCCTCGCGGACGGCCTCGGCGACGTCGACGGGCACCGGCTCCTGCAGCGCCTCCGCGACCTGCAGCCGGGTGAGGTCGACGATGTCATTGACCAGTCGGCCGAGCCGCTTGGCCTCGACCTGCATCCGCGACGCGAAGCGCTCGACCGCCTCCGGGTCGTCCTTCGCGTCGAGCACCGCCTCGGCGAGCAGCGACAACCCGCCGACAGGGGTCTTGAGCTCGTGGCTGATGTTGGCGACGAAGTCCCGCCGCACCTTCTCGAGGCGCAGCTCATGGGTCTTATCATGGATGAGGACGAGCACGTGGTCACTGCCCAGCGGCGCCACCCGCGCACTCATGACGGACGACTCCCGGTCGACCCCGGACCAGCCCCGCTGGATGTGCAGGGTGTCCTCGATGATCTCCCCCTCGCGGCGGACCCGCGCGACGAGGCTGCGGAGGTCCTCATGGACCGACCCGTTGCGTCGCACCAGTCCGTAGGCAGCGGCCGACGGCGACGCCGAGACGACGACGTCGGAGCTGTCGACGACGACGGTGATCGAGGCGAGGACCGCCAGGACGTCGCTGGCCCCGGGCGGGAGGGGCACCGGATCCTGCCGGCCGATCGGGTATGCGTCCCCACCGGCGGCGCTGACCTCACCGGCGTCGCGGCGGGTCCTGAGCACCCACATCACCGTCAGGGTGAGGAGGGCGCCGAGGGCCAGACCCACGAGAGCGCCCAGGAGCACGGAGCCGGTCACGCCTCCAG
>JAAYCP010000265.1 GCA_012729695.1 Actinomycetales bacterium
CGCTGCGACGGGCTTGCGGCGGGCTACTGAGCGGGGCGTCAGCTCGGTTCAAGAGTGAGGCGATCGCAAGGTGGAGCCCTGAGCCCGCGGAGCTCGCTCAGGTGCTCGCCCCTCGGGGACTCAGTCGGCGACGATGACCGTGCCGAAGTCGTCCTCGATGGCCTCGACGATGCGGTGCAGGGAGGTGATGATGCTGCGACCCCCTGAGCGGGCGAAGCGCAGCGCGGCCTCGACCTTGGGCCCCATCGAGCCGGAGGCGAACTGACCGGCCGCCGCATAGCTCTCCATCTCGACGATGCTCACGCGACCGATGGGCCTGGCGCTGTCGGTGCCGTAGTCGAGGATGGCGTTGTCGACGTCGGTAGCGATGACGAGCGCGTCGACGCCGAGCGCCTCGGCGAGCAGCGCGGCTGAGCGGTCCTTGTCGATGACCGCCTCGACCCCGCGCAGCGTGCCGTCCTCGCCGCGCACGACGGGGATGCCGCCACCACCGGCGGCGATGACGACGTGGCCGGACTCGATGAGGGTGCGGATCGTCGGCACCTCGAGGATCTCCTGCGGATCAGGGGACGCCACGACCCGGCGCCAGCCACGCTCGCCGCGGTCCTCCCACGTCTGCCCATAGGCGATCATCTGCTGGGCAGCCTCGGCGTCGAGGTAGCGCCCGATCGGCTTCGTGGGCTTCGTGAAGCCCTCGTCGTCCGCGTCGATGAGCGTGCGGGTGACGATGGCAGTCACCCTCTTGTCGATCCCGCGGCGGGAGAAGGCCGCGTCGAGGGCGTTGAGGGAGATGAAGCCGATGGTGCCCTGGGTCTGTGCGCCACACCAGTCGAGAGGAACTGGAGGCACCACGCGTGCTGCGAGCTCGTTCTTGACGAGGAGGTTGCCGACCTGGGGGCCGTTGCCGTGCGTCAGCACCACCTCGTGGCCGCGGGCGACGAGATCGGCGACGCTCTCCATCGCGGTCCCGATCGCCTCGATCTGGGCGGCGGGCGTGGCGCTGCCGTCGGGGGCGGTCATGGCGTTGCCGCCGAGTGCGAGCAGGACTCTCATGCCTGTTGAGACTAGGAGCGCGCCGGACGACGGGGCGTTGGCAGGATGTGCCGAACGATCTCCCTTCCCTTGGCACCTCGACGGCCAGATCTGGCATCGCCCCGCGCACCTCTGCTCGCCTGCATCGCCACGACCGCTCTCGCGGCGCGGACCATGGGTGGGAGCGCTGAGGCTCGCATGGCAGGATCGGCCGGAGTGCGTCGGCGCCACCCTCCCCGGCCGACGCCCTGACCGAGGAGGCAGCAAGGAATGGCACGTCGTGGGACCGACCGCACCTGGCTCGTCGCGCTCGCGGCGTCGCTGTGGGGCCTGTCCGCGTTGTGGCGCTCACCGCTGGCGAAGGACTACCCGTCCCTGACGATCGTCTTCTGGGAGCACCTCGTCCTCGTCGTCCTGGTCTCGCCCTGGGTGGTCCCCGCCTTCCGGCGGCTCGTGGTTGCCTCGGTGCGCACCCAGATCGCCGTGGTTGTGATCGGTGCCGGATCATCGGCCCTCGCGACGGTGCTGTTCACGAGGGCCTTCGCGCTGGGCGACCCGATCACCCCTCAGGTGCTGCAGAAGCTCCAGCCGCTCATCGCGGTGCTCCTGGCTGCCCTCATCCTGGGAGAGCGACTGCGCGCCAAGTTCCTCTTCTTCGTGGTGCCCGCCGTGGTGGGCGCCTGGCTGCTCACCTTCGCGGACCCGTGGGGCGTGACCGTCTCGTCAGCGCAGGCTGCCCTCCTCGCGCTCGGGGCCGCCTCGCTCTGGGCGGCCGGCACAGTCCTCGGGCGCCTCGCCTCCGCGGAGCTGCGGTTCCGCGACCTCACGGCGCTGCGCTTCACGGTCGGGTTGATCACGCTGACGGCCATCGTGGCGATTACCGGCACACCCCTGAGTATGCAGTGGGCGGCCGCCCCGTCCCTCCTCCTGCTGGCCCTGGTCCCGGGTCTGCTTGCGCTGGTGCTCTACTACCTCGCCCTCGGCCGCACTCCGGCCTCGCGGGCCACGCTGGCCGAGCTGGCGTTCCCGCTCACCGCTGCCGTCATCGGCGTCCTCTCGTTCGGTGCCCGCCCCGCGGCGACGCAGTGGGTCGGCATGGGGATCGTCCTCACCACGGTCGTCACCCTGGCCCTGCACGAGCAGCGCGCCTCGCGTCCGGCGGTGGCGGTGCCGAGTCCGGCCCAGGACGCTCTCGGGCGTGAGGCACCGACGCCTCGGTGAGCCGTGGCGCGGGCCTCGAGGCGCTCCCGATCTGGCGGTCGGTGCGGCGCGGCCGTACGTGCCGTGCCGGGGCTGTGACCCAGTTGTGCCCGGCTGCCCCGGTTGTGCCCGAGTGACCGGGTTGCAAAGCGCCGCCCGAGAAATTGCCGGGTCATGGCTGCGGTAGCCGGTCATCGTGGCATAACCGGGTCACGGCTGCGGTACCCGGTCATCGGCACGAGGGTTGCCCCGGTTGTGCCGGGCTGCCCGGGTTGTGCGCGAGTGACCGGGTTGCAAAGCGCCGCCCG
>JAAYCP010000266.1 GCA_012729695.1 Actinomycetales bacterium
CGCCGCATATAGCGCGACGCCGGATTGGCTTTGCGCCCACTGGGCAGCAACGGTGTTCTTGCCCGCCGACAGCCAGGCGGCTGTGCGGTCAACCGGCTAGGGGGTGCGCAGGACGCGGACGGGGTCCTTCCAGGCTGCCAGGAAGGCGGGCAGTAGGGCACTGATGGTAGCGGCGAGGACAGCGAGGGCGGCGGCGCCGATAGCGAAGGTGGTCGGAAGGTTGTAGCCGCGGTGCAGCAGTGCGGCGAGGGTGATGCTGGTGCCGAGTGCTGCGCCGATGAGTGCTGCGGAGGCGGTGCGGGCGAGGACGAGGACGATGAGCATCCAGCGTGGCGCTCCGAGGGCGCGTCGGCGGCCGAGGTCGGTGCGCCGGACCAGGGTGTCGGCGAGGACGACCGCAGTGACTAGGACTCCTCCGGTGCCAAGAACGGTGAGGAGCAGGCCTTGTCCGTAGCGGGAGAGGTCTCCGACGACTTCCTGCTGAACCTGGGCGAGAGTCACTGGCGAGCGGATCTGGAGGCTGTCCGGGTCGGGCGGGTCGATCAGTCTCAGGATGAGGTCTTGGGTGGTAGTCGATTGGGCCGCTGAGGTGCTAATTACTGTCATGGCTCGGGTGGGGCCCGCCGGGTCGTGGATAATGACGCTATTGAGTTGCGTGAACGGATCGCGTGGGGTGTAGGAGCCGACGATCGGGTAGGTGCGCGAGTCTGTGTCGGTGACGGCGCCGGCAGGGTGCTGCAGGCCGAGGTCGCTCATCGCGCGGGTGGTCACGAGCGCCTCACCAGGCCTTGGCGCGCGCCCTGACTCGATGGCGATGGCTCCGGTCAGGCCGTGAGTGACCGTAGCAGCTGGCCGGGTGAGGCCGCCGCGACCGACGGCGGCGTTGGTCACGTCGAGGGTGACGCCGAACCCGATCGCCCGCTCGACCACTGACAGTCCCGAGGCTTGGTGCAGCACGGTGGGTGTCAGCAGTTCTTGGCTCGCGTCCGTTACCCTCAACTCGCGTGCTCCCGCGGACTCCATCCGCTCGGCGACCTGCGCCTCAGCGGCTGCGGTTCGCCCGACGGTGACCAGGGTGGTGGCGCACACAGCGGCGACGATGAATACGACGAGACCGCTGGGTATGCGAGCTTTCCAGGCCGAGACGATGGCCTCGCGGAACAGCGGTCCGAGCCGGGGGCTCGGTGCCGCGGGCATCGCAGTGGTGTGGGCGTTCACAGGCGCAGCTCGTCGTCGCATCGTTTGCGCACGTAGGGGTCGTGCGTGGCGATGATCACGGTACGTCCCGCCCGGGATGCCTCGATGAGTGCGTCGAGCACCGCTGCGGCGTTGCCGCGGTCCAGATTCCCGGTCGGTTCGTCCGCGAGGATGATCGCCGGGTCGCCTAGCAACGCCCTGGCGATCGCCACACGCTGGGCCTGTCCGCCGGAGATCTCTCCCGGACGGTGGTGGATGCGCTCGCTGAGTCCAAACTGGTCCGCTAACCTAAGTGCCCGGGCGTGCGCGACCTCTCGCCCTATGCCTGAGTAGAGGGCGGGTTCCATTACGGCCTCCAGGACACTGCGGGTTGGGTCCAGGACAGAGTCCTGGAACACGAACCCGAACCTGCTGGCCCGCAGCGAGGAGCGCTCGACATCCGGCAGTGTGGAAGCCGCCCGTGCGCCGACTAGAACCACTCCCGCACTTGGGCGGAGCATGAGCCCTAGCACATACAGAAGCGTCGACTTGCCAGATCCCGATGCGCCAGTCAGCGCTGTGGTCGCGGAATGGGCGAAGGAGTGGGTCAGCCCGCTGAAGAGCTCCTCACCAGTCTTGGAGTAGCGAAACCCGAGTCCCTGAACCGCCAGTGCCAGTCGGCCAAACGCTCCCTGTGCGGCAAGAGTGGTCGTACCCTCGGCGATTGGTGCGCTCGGCCGTGCGGTGCTGCTCACCGAGTCCGGCATCATGGCTGGCCGGACTGCTCGGGCTCGCCCAGTTCGCTGCGAGCGCTCTGTGCACCGCCAGGGGCGACGACAACCCGGTCGCCCTCGGCCATGCCTTCTACGATTGCGATTCCGTTCCCACTGGCCAGAACGACGATCTCCTGCTGCTGTCCACCTTCACGCACGACAAACGTCCGCCCAGAGGCATCCGTCGATATCGCAGCAACTGGCACCGAAAGCCCGCTGATCTCAGGCACCACATGCACCTGCCCACGCAGCACGGTCTTCTCAGAGCTTGGCAAGCGATTGCAGTCATCTCCACACACCGAGCTTCCGTTGGGGCCGGAGAGCATCACGACCTCGCCACCTTCTTCTGTCAGCATCACGCTGCTGACAAATGCGGTCCAGAGCAGATCCTCGAACGCGATCTGGACCTCAGTGCCCGCCGCCAATCGCCCGACCTGCTCAGGGGTCCCCTCGACCTGGAACCTCACATCGCCGGTACGCGCAAACACCGCCGGCTCGCCACCACCGAGCACCGACCCGAGCCTGAGCGCCTCACCCAGACGGACGCTGTCAGGAAGATTGGGAACAGCGACGATCTCACCCAGGGCGACCACTCCACTCGACGGCCGACCAAGATCACGCTGCCACGCTCTGACCGCCCGTGTCGTTTCGGCGCCAAACCGGCCATCTGCGCCGCCGATCAGATAGCCCAGATCGACGAGCGCGCGCTGAAGCTGCTCGACATCCTCCCCACGACTCCCCTGCGATAGGGCACGCCAGAAAGGCACCGAACCGGCCACCGCACGCACATCGACCTCGCCGACCCGGTACAGCGCCCCACCCAGATCTACCTCACCATCCCCCACGGCAGTCACCACCCCAGACAGACCATTACTTGCGACCTGCCCAAACGGCTGGACAGCCGCGACCCCAATCGCGAGCGACTGCCCTACCGACCCCTGCATAACCTCGGCCGTCACCGGTGCAGCAACCTCTGAGTCCTCCGCAGGCTCAGCGACCGTCACCATCGCAGCCCACCAGCCAACCGCCGCGGCCGCCACCACAACGACAACCGCTGCCAGCACACGCAGCAGTCGCACTCGCTTCGTCATACTCACCAACCTCAACCTCTAGGCGCCGTCTAGCGCCGTAGCGACACCGCGGTCTCTACCATCGGCCCTGACTCGACCTGAGTCGTAGGGTTTGTTTCGATCGCGAGTGCGGCGCGCCGGCACCCAGCTCACCGATCGGCTCCTCTCGCTTCGTGCATGATGCCCTGTGCTCGCACCCTCACGCGAAGCCGAAGCATGTTCCACAAATTGAGTGTTCTCGGTCGAATGGACCAGATGACGCTACTCCGCTGCGGGCGTCGCACGCTCCACCGGCCTCAGAACCCTGTTACCTGCCTTCAGCTAATGACGTCCCGGCGCCCACGTCGACGCGACACGCTCCATCAACAGACACTGATAAGAGCTGGATCGGCGACTCGGGCAGTCCGGGCGCGCGTCTCTTCCGGCTAGGAGGCTACGTGACCTTGGGCATGCAGCCGTGACTGACGACAGAGATCGAGTTGGCAGCGGTACTCGCGTAGAGGTTCCCGGACGAGTAGCCACCATAGCTTGACGCGAAGTTCACGGCAGTGCCCGAGTAGTTCCGAGTGGGCTGACCCGATTTGCTCCAGGTGTGGAGAGTACTTGCACCCAGGATGTTGGTTCCGCGCTGCGTCGTGACCGTCGGCTGCTGAGTCGACCCACAGGTCTTGGAGAAGTTGAGCGAGGCGGCCATCGCTGGAGTCGCGTATGCGATCCCACCGATTGCCAGCACCCCCGCACACGCTATGCTCGCTCGCCACCGTGCTGACCTCTTCATATGAACTCTCCTTCTCATGTCGGTTCCCCACATCAGCGGGTTCCGTCTCACGCAACCTGCCTGAGTCGGCTAGTTGGCGTAAACCGCCGCGGATGGCGGATTTTCGGGGCATTCTCTGAGGGCTGTTTCGATAGCGGAGTAGGGAATGCCGAACTCCACGAGTTCTCCAGAGATCGTGTACTCTTCGGCGGTGCCCAGACTGTCGAGGTATGCCTGCGCACTGGGCGGCTGAGGCAACTCGTAACCGAGTTCAGCCAGGCACGGGATGACTGAGTCGATCCAGTGTGAACGGATGAAGAGCCGTTGCTCGTCTGTAAGAGGCTGGAGATAGATCTCTTTGACCGGAAACTGGGCATGGCAGGTGTAATACGCGAGGTAGAAGGTCTCCTGCTGGTCCTCAGGATGTGAGATCGCGCCATCGGCGCCGGTTGGAAAGCCAGCCGCATCTAGGCATTCTTGGACCACTTCACTGACTTCCTCGGGTTCGAGTTCACGCACCACCTCGACAACGGGAGGGTCCTCGATGCGCAAAGAGGTGGCCAGTTCGGCGAGGTAGCCTTCACGAGTCTGCCTCGGTGCCTCTACGGGGGCTGCCGCAGTGGGGTGGGCATCCCGTGTGCCTACTGAAGGTGCGAGTTGATCTTCGCTGCACGCCGTAGTGAGCGCTAAGAGTGCCACCACAGGCAGTCCCACGACCAACTGCATTGTGCGTCGGATCATCGACATTCTGCATGCTCCAATGGAAGGCCTCCGGGGTGCTGAACCGGTGTGTTACCACGTCTGCCGGACCACATTGATCTACGAAGAACCACTGACTTCGAGCGAACCCCCCCAACAGATGCGAGACAGTCGCAGCAATCCGCAGCGACCATCGGTCCAGACGCTATGACAGTACCCCAAGGCCGATCGGCCACGGGGGAGGCAAGGTGGCCCTGTTTTGAGGCTTGCACCGATCATCTACGAACCCGCTGGGGAGCGGGCGCCCCCGAATCGGTGAGCTTGAAGTGTCCGTGACGTCGAGTTCCCGGTGGGGTGTCTCCCGGAGGTGAGCGCTTCTGGTTGGCCTGTTTGAGAAGCCGTTGCACGAACAGGCGGCAGCGACCTCGTCGCAAGGACCGTCGTCTGAGGACCCATTTCGCGAGGGGAGCGACCTACGTCATACCACCGCTAAAGACACGCTCGTCCGGCCCTCCAGTCGAGACCTCAGACATGAACTGACTCAAGGCGCGCGCCATCCGCCACGTCGGTCACGTACCGGGATGTACCGAAAAGTCAGCACAAAGTCGGTCTGAGACTGGTCGAGGTGGTCCATGCGCATCAGGTACCATCTCTAGCAACAGCCAACGAGATCCGTTCCAGGACTGTCAGATTGGTCGAGTTGAGGCGAGATTCGGCGAAA
>JAAYCP010000053.1 GCA_012729695.1 Actinomycetales bacterium
GTGCGCGAGGCGGGACTTGAACCCGCACACCCGAAGGCACCAGAACCTAAATCTGGCGCGTCTGCCAATTCCGCCACTCGCGCGCGGGTCAATGCTATGTCGGCCCAGCTCCGTGTGACGAAAGGGTTGCCCACACGGCACTTTCCTCACACCGAACGACAGGTGCCACGTCTCAGGACGCCAGCAGCTCCCGGATCGCCGGGATCAGAGCGCGGAACGCCCGACCGCGGTGGCTGATGGCGTTCTTCTCGGCGTCGGTGTACTCCGCGAGGTGACGCTGCTCGCCGCCCGGCTGGTCGTCAGGGACGAAGATGGGGTCGTAGCCGAATCCGTTGGTCCCCTTGGGGGCTCGCGCAATCCGACCGCGCACCTCGCCGACACTGTATGCGGTGCGCCCGTCGGGCAGGGCGATCACGGCCGCGCAGGCGAACGCCCCGCCACGGTGCTCGTCGGGGACGTCGGCCAGCTGCTCGAGCAACAGCTCGAGGTTGGCCCGGTCTTTCGCAGGCCGGGAAGCGTCGGCGCCGGCCCGGGAGCCGGACCAGCGGGCCGAGAAGATCCCGGGTGATCCGCCGAGGACGTCGACGGTGAGCCCGGAGTCGTCGGCGAGCGCAGGAAGGCCAGTGGCCTCGGCGATCGCGCGGGCCTTGAGGGTGGCGTTGCCGACGAAGGTCACCTCGGTCTCCGCGACGTCGGGCAGGTCCTCGAAGTCAGCGGTGGAGACGATCTCCAGGTCGAGCTCCTCGACCAGGTCGCGAAGGATCTGACGGAGCTCGTGGACCTTGTGCTCGTTCGCCGTGGCCAGCACGACGCGGCGCATCACAGCACCCGCTCGCGCGCAGGGGCCGCCAGTGCTTCCTTCTGCAGGCGGGTGAGCTCGGCACACCCGTGCGTGGCCAGGTCGAGGAGCTCGTTGAGGAGAGACCGGTCGAAGGCGGAGCCCTCGGCCGTGCCCTGCACCTCGACGAACAGTCCGTCCCCGGTCATGACGACGTTCATGTCCGTCTCGGCGGTCGAGTCCTCGGGGTAGTCCAGGTCGCAGACCGCCCGGCCGTCGATGATCCCCACGGACACAGCGGCGATCGATCCCTTGAGCGGCTGGGCATCCTTGCTGAGCAGGCCACGCGCCTTGGCGTCGTTGATCGCGTCGACGAGTGCCACATACGCTCCCGTGATCGCGGCGGTGCGGGTGCCACCGTCGGCCTGGAGGACGTCGCAGTCGAGGACGATCGTGTTCTCGCCGAGCGCGTCGAGGTCGATCGCCGCGCGGAGCGAGCGGCCGATGAGGCGCGAGATCTCATGGGTGCGGCCGCCGATCTTGCCGCGGCGCGACTCCCGGTCGCTGCGGGTGTTGGTGGCACGGGGGAGCATCTCGTACTCGGCGGTGATCCAGCCGGTTCCGTTGCCCTTCATCCACCGGGGCACACCCTCGGTGAAGCTCGCGGCGCACAGCACACGGGTCCGCCCGAACTCGATGAGCACACTGCCCTCGGCGTGGTCGAGCCAGTTCCGCGTCATGCGCACCTCGCGGAGCTGCTCGGGTGCGCGTCCGTCGTGCCGGGACTGGGTCATGGGTGGTGCTCTCCTGTCGTCATGCGCCCGCGGGGCATTGGGGCTACGACGAGAGACTGTATCTGGCTCCAGCGTGGCTGACCTCGACGTCCGGCCACAGCTCGGCCGCCTCGCGCAGACACGCCTGCGGGTCGTTCCACGGCGGGATGTGGGTGAGGATCAGCCGCTTGACGCCTCCCGCAGCGATGGCGGCCTCGGCGGCTCGGCGCGGCGTGAGGTGGATGCCGCGGATCTCGTCGCGTCCGGTGACGAAGGCGCCGTCGGCGAGGGCGATGTCGGCGTTCTCCAGCAGCGGCGTGAGCGCAGGACACGTGTCCGTGTCACCGGTGAAGGCCACCGTGCCTGCCGGCGACTCGAAGCGGTAGCCGTAGGCCTCGATCGGGTGCTCGACCTGGCGTGGGGTGACCCGCAGCGAGCCGATCTCGATGACCTCGCCGTCTATGACGCGACGGTGGTCGAACTGCTCACCCTGCTTCATCTCGGCGGTGCCGTAGTACGCCAGCTGCAGCCGCTTGAACATGCCCTTGGGCGCATAGACCGGCAGGCGGGTCGGGCCGGGGCTGCGCTCCGGGTGGTACTTGCGCAGCACATAGAGCCCGGTGAGGTCCATGAAGTGGTCGGGATGCAGGTGCGTGACGAGGATGGCGTCGATGTCGAACGGGTCGACGTAGCGCTGAAGATGACCGAGTGACCCGCTGCCGAGGTCGAGGACGACCCGGGTCGTCTCACCGTTGACGGTGGACTCGAGCAGGTAGCACGACGCAGGCGAGTGCGGGCCGGGGTAGGACCCGGAGCACCCTACGACGGTCACGGTGAGCGTCGCAGTCATCCCCCAACCTCATCACGGACAGGGCGGAAGTCACGCGGTCCCGTGACGCTGATCACCTCCGGCCCGAGGAAGCGACGGGCCAGGTGGACGAACTCGTCCGGGTCACCGGTCGTCGTGAAGTGGTGCTGCGCGGGCAGGCCGGGGTCGTCGCCGCGGAGCAGGTCGTGGTCGGCGAGCACCCGGAAGACGTCCTTCGCCGTCTCCTCCGACGACGAGACGAGAGAGACCGACTCGCCCATCACATACGAGATGACGCCGGTGAGGAGCGGGTAGTGGGTGCAGCCGAGGACGAGGGTGTCCACGTCGGCCTCGCGCAGCGGGTCGAGGTACTCGTGGGCGACCGCGAGCAGCTCCGGCCCGCCGGTGATGCCGGCCTCGACGAACTCGACGAACCTCGGGCACGGCCGGCTCAGGACCGTGAGGTGGGGTGCCGCGGCGAAGGCGTCGAGGTATGCGCCGGACTGGTGGGTGCCCCGGGTCGAGATCACGCCGACTCGCCCGTTGCGGGTCGCCGCTGCAGCACGTCGGACCGCGGGGCGGATCACCTCGACCACGGGGATGTCGTAACGCTCGCGCGCGTCGTGGAGCACGGCTGCGCTCGCAGTGTTGCAGGCGATGACGAGGAGCTTGACCCCGTGGTCGACGAGCCGGTCGAGACACTCGAGCGCGAACTCCCGGGTCTGGGCGATCGGGCGCGGGCCGTAGGGAGCCCGCTCCGTGTCCCCGAGATAGGCGACCGACTCGTGGGGGAGCTGGTCCAGGACCGCCCGAGCGACGGTCAGCCCGCCGAAGCCTGAGTCGAAGATGCCGATCGGGTCGTTGCGCACTGGGGGACTCAGTGCTCGTGACGTCGGTTCCGGGCAGTCCAGGCCAGGGCACCTCCGACGACCACCACGAGGACGATGCCGAGCGTCAGGGGCAGCATCAGCCCGAAGCCGGCATCGTCGCCGTCGTCCTGCCCCTCGGGTGCCGGGTTGGCGACGGGATCGGGGGTCGGTGCGGCAGAGGCGGAAGCGGTCGCGGATGGGCTCGCGGTCGCCGTCGGGGTGGCATCGGTGTCGATCGCCCCGGTGTCCTGGTCTGGTGCGTCGTCGTTCTCGGTGTCGGTGAGGGTGAAGGTCACCTCTCCCGAGACGGGGTGTCCGTCGGCGGAGACCACCCGGTAGGTGAGGGTGTACTCACCGTTCGCGGTGGCGCGGATGGCCTGGGTGAGGACCGGCCCGTCCACGACGGCATCCCCCTCGATGATGTCCCCGTCGGGTCCGGTCCCCGCCAGCTGCACGAAGTCCGGGCTGATCGACTCGTTGAAGGTGAGGACCACCTCCTCGGCCGTCGGCAGGGTGGCACCGTTCGCCGGGCTCGAGCTGAGGAGCTGGGCATGGGCGAACGCCGGGAGCACGAGAGAGAAGACGAGCAGCAGGGCGATGAGTGCGATGACCGCCGTCTTCATGCGTTGGGACATCACGGCTATGACCGTACCCGGCGCCTCAGAGGGCGGCCAATCGTGCCCGATGACGGTGGTGCTGGTGCCGGTGGTGCTGGTGGGTGGTGCTGGTGACGGCGGTGCTGTTCGCCGTTGGGGCGCGGCTTCAGGGGTGTGTCGTCCGCGGGATATGGGGTGCGGGTGGCACACCGGCGGTGAGTCGGGGAGCGGGGATGTGCCGACGGCGGGGCATCCGACGCGCTCGGCACAACCCTGGGTCGCTACCGCCAAAAGCACGACAGCCCGGACCTGTCCGGTCCGGGCTGTCTCGTGGGGTCCCTGCGTAGACAGTTTTCAAACCCCGGACCCGCACTAGAAACGTTGATATCACGCTGGAAACGAGGGGTATACCGGGTGTCTCAGCGGGTCGATAACACCCCGATCCGGGACGCTCGAGGGCCCTGTGTCAGGAGGATTGGGAAACCTCAAACCTTTCTCACCCCCTCTGAAGCAGACCGGCTCGTCGATGATTACCTCGCTGGTCTCAGCGTCGGCTATCTCGCTCAGAAGTATGGTGTGCACCGTGCAACCGTCTCGAAGCACCTCACCCGGCAGGAAGTCGTGCGCCGTCAGCATGGGCTTACGATCGACGAGGCCGCTGAAGCAGTGAAGCTGCACGGCGGTGGCATCTCGATGCGCGCGATCGCCCGCACTCTCGGTGTAGACCGTAAGCAGGTGCGCATCTCACTCATCGCAGCTGGTGCAATTGTCACCAACTCCTCGACCATGAATTGAGATAAAGCCCTCCTCGACAAGCGCACAGTCGCTCTCGGGCCTCCCGCTCGTTGAGGTGGGAGTGGAAACCAAACTGTCGGTCAGATCAATAGTGAGCCCACATCCCTTCGCACCCAAGCTTCGCATCACTTTACTGCTCATGGGGCTACTCGTTCCTCATCTGCTTTCATCTTCAACCTCATCCCGATCGCTGGATAGCCGCCCCCAAGGCCATCGCGCCGACTGGCTGGCAGATCCACTCTCGAAAGGTCACACACATGGACATCAAGATTCTCGGCCCCGACTGCCGCGTAGCGGCGTCACCCGCGCAGCAAGCCTGATCTACGGCGGTCGTACGCTCGCCTCGTGAACGGCAAGTGAACGACGGAAGATCAAGGCATGAACCCCTTCGCCAGAAGTTGCTTCAGCCATCGATACTCACCAATATAGAAGAATGTCGAATCAAGGAAGCGGCTCATTAACTGCACCACCCCGGGCAACTCCGAAACGCATGTCGACGCTCGATAAGTGGTTGCCGCTGTGGATCGGCCTCGCCATGGTCGTGGGCCTCCTACTGGGGCGCTTCGTTCCCGCTCTCTCCGACTTCCTCGCCCGACTCGAGGTGGGCGGTATCTCGGTGCCGATCGGCATCGGGCTGCTCGTCATGATGTACCCCGTGCTCGCGAAGGTTCGGTACGACAAAGTCGCGGCAGTCACCGGCGACAAACGGCTCCTCATCTCTTCGCTTTTGCTGAATTGGATCGCTGGCCCCGCGGTCATGTTTACGCTCGCGTGGCTCTTCCTCCCCGACCTGCCGGAGTACCGCACCGGCCTCATCATCGTCGGGCTCGCGCGCTGCATCGCGATGGTCGTGATCTGGAACGATCTGGCCTGCGGCGACCGGGAAGCGACCGCGGTGCTGGTCGCCATCAACTCCGTCTTCCAGGTGGTCGCATTCGCGCTGCTCGGCTGGTTCTACCTGACCGTGCTGCCCGGCTGGCTCGGCCTCGACACGCAAGGCCTTGAGGTCTCGGTCTGGCAGATCGCGCTGAACGTGCTCGTCTTCCTTGGGGTCCCCCTGATCGCCGGGTTCGCCTCCAGGTGGATCGTGGAGCGGCGGCGAGGACGGGACTGGTACGAGGTATCCTTTCTCCCTGTTATCGGCCCGTGGGGGCTGTACGGGCTCCTCTTCACGATCGTGCTGCTCTTCGCACTCCAGGGTGATGCGATCATCGCGAACCCCCTCGACGTGGCACGCATTGCACTGCCGCTCTTCGTCTACTTCGGCGTGATGTGGTTCGCGGGTCTCCTGCTCGGCGAAGCGCTCGGCATGGGGTATGCCCGATCCACCTCGCTCGCTTTCACCGCGGCGGGCAACAACTTTGAACTCGCGATCGCGGTTGCGATCGGCACCTTCGGCGCCACGAGTGGGCAGGCCCTTGCCGGTGTCGTCGGCCCACTCATCGAGGTGCCGGTACTGGTGGGTCTCGTGTATGTGTCGCTGTGGGCTGCCCGAGCTTGGTTTCACACCGACCCCTACGCCCCGGTAGCGATCGAGACACCCGTGAGGACATCATGAGCAACACCATCCCCGCTCCCACCGATCGCACCTGTGAACCCGATGGGTCACACCCGATCGGGATCGATGCCGCAACCGTCGTGGCGAGTCGGCTCAAGGCACTCTCCGACCCGCTGCGCTTGCGTATGCTGTCAGCGATCGTCTCCGATCCGCGCGGTGAGGCCTGCGTCTGCGACCTCGCCGAACTCGGCGACGTGTCGCAACCGACCATCTCACACCACCTGAAAGTACTCAAAGACACCGGCCTCCTCACCTCCGAGCGCCGCAGCACCTGGGTGTACTACCGGCTACAGCCCACCCAAGAGGCGGCGGTCAGAGCATTGTTAGAGTCGTTCGCGCCCGCGGCAGTGCTCGCCGCCGAGGCGCCTGAGGAGCACGAGTGTTCCCACACGCCAGCCGAACCGGTAGAGAACCTCGACGAACGTGTCACCCACCTCGCGGACGAGCTCGCCGCGGAACACGCCGTGATTAGTCGCGACCTGGTTGTGACCGTCGTCCGCGAGTCGTACGCGAGCCTCGCACGCTCGGCGAAGGTGACGCGACACCTCATTCCACTGACCGAGCGCTTCGCGAGACAGCGGCTCACAGATCTCACCCGCGACCACGAAAACGGGATCCCGCAGGTGCTCTTCGTATGCGTGCAGAACGCGGGCAGATCACATCTCGCGGCAGCACTCGTCAACCAGCTCTCGGGTGGAAAGGTCCTCGCACGGTCTGCAGGATCCACCCCAGCAACCGACGTGCACCCACGTATCAAGTCGCTCCTCACAGAAATCGAGGGCGACCAGGCGCAGGAGCGATTCCCAAAACCGCTCACCGATGACGCTGTACGCGCGGCTGATGTGGTGGTCACCATGGGGTGCGGCGACGTGTGCCCGGTCATTCCCGGGGTCCGCTACGAAGACTGGGCCGTCGGCGATCCCGCCCTCGCCTCCGCTGAAGAGCTTGAGGCGATTCGCGACGACATCGCAGCCCGCGTGCGCACACTGCTCGACACCCTCACCTCACACTGACGGAACTGGAAGAGAAGACGCAACATGACCACCGAACAGAAGCCCACCGTACTCTTCGTCTGCGTGCACAACGCCGGGCGCTCGCAAATGGCGGCCGGTTGGCTGCGCGAACTCGCCGGCGACCGCGTCGAGGTACGCTCTGCGGGTTCGATGCCCGCGGAAATGATTAACTCGGTCGCAGTTGAAGCGATGCGCGAGGTCGGCATCGACATCACCGCTGAGCAGCCGAAGATCCTCACGACCGAAGCGGTGCAGGCGTCTGATGCCGTAATCACTATGGGCTGCGGTGACGCATGCCCGTTCTTCCCCGGCAAGCGGTACGAGGATTGGAAACTCGAGGATCCGGCAGGGCAGGGTATCGATGCGGTGAGACCCATCCGCGACGAGATCAAGGCACGCGTTGAAGCGCTGCTCGCGGAGCTTCTCGACTGAGCATCTCGGTGGGGTTTCTCTCAGGGCTTCACACCACATGAAACTGCTCGTCGAGGCGGGA
>JAAYCP010000267.1 GCA_012729695.1 Actinomycetales bacterium
GTAGAAGTCTTCGTTACGAACGTCAAGGAATCTTTGAATGTCACTCGCGGCCGACCCGGTCGACGACCGTGGATCGGGCGTACCAGAACGTGACAATAGGAACGTTCTGGTACGGCACTGGACCGCAGAAGGAGGCAGGGAGAAGGGAGGCAGGGAGAAGGGAGGCAGGGAGAAGGATGCAGGAGAAGGGAGGCAGGGAGAGAACGGCTGGGAGAAGGGGCAGGAGGCCGGAGGCTGGGGCGGGGACCGGTCAGTCGGCCGGTAGCCGCCGCTGACCCACCAGTGAGCCGAGGTCCGGATCGATGGCGGTGACGTGCTCGCGCATCCGTTCCTCCCCTTCCGGGCCGAGGGCGTTGAAGCACTGGACGAACTCCCGGCGCGCGGTGCACCTCGGCCATCCCGAAGGGAGGAGCTCCAGAGGCAGTCCGACGTCGAGCGACCGGAAGCGCTGCCACATGAGCATGATCCGGGAACGGTCCGCCAAGGCTGCTGCGCCACGGGCGCTCGGATCGACCGATCGCAGGACACTCAGGAACTCCGCGTAGTGCTGGGCGGTGGCTGCGAGATCCCACGCCGATTGCGGCCCTAGGGGATTCGTCGTGTGTAGTCGGGCGCGCATGATCGTGACGTCATCGATCTCGAGCGCTTCGAGCTGTTCCATGGCCTCCTGTGCCGCGTCCGCGGGAGAGATCCAGACGCCGTCGTAGAGCGAGGCGAACCCGAGCCACTTCAGGCGTGACCTGGCACTGTGACGCAGAGAGCGTTTGGCTTCGGGGACCGAGAACGCGACCACGCTCCAGAGTCCGTCCCAGGCCGGCTCGATCCGTCCGAACGTCTCGAGCCACTCGGCCTCCTCCGCGATCTCCTCGGCACCCCGCTCCGTGAGCTGCTGGGTGGTGCGACGTCCGGCACGGGACGCCGAGAGCACGCCTACCCGGGTGAGCTGGGCCAGCGTCGCCCGGGCGGCCGGCTCCTTGACCCCGAGATCGCCGAGGGCTGCAAGGAGTGCTCCCGTCGGGATCGGCTCCGCGATGTTCCACCAGTAGTCGCCGAACAGCGTCATGACCTGGCGCGCGGGAGTGACCCGCCGCAGGGTGGAGGCACGGGCTTCGGACTGGGCCACGCGCACATCCTTTCAGGGCGGTATCCAGCGACTGCAGGGGAGCCCCGCGGGTTTGGCCGTTCGGCCAGCACGAGCGATCGAGCGATCGAGGACCGTTATTCAATCGATTCCTGACGCTCGTAACGTAATTGTTGACAATTCGGGTCCCTGTCCAACACGATGTGATGGTCAACACACCGGGGTGTTGCTCGCGGGCTCGTGAACGGTGGGCACCCCCAGTGCACAGCGAGTGAAGGACGCCCTATGAAGAGAAGTCTCGCCGCCATCAGCCTCATGGCTGTCTCCGCCCTCACACTCGTCGGCTGCACCGATTCGGCCGACCCAGCACCAGACCCCGTCACCTCCGACACGACCACCACCGAGGCCCCCGAGGCCACCGATGACGCCACGGCCGACGGTGAGCCGATCCAGGTCCGGGTCGCCGCTCTCCCCATCGCCGAGACCGGCGCGCTGTGGGCCGCGATGGAGGAAGGCATCTTCGCCGACCACGGCCTGGAGATCGAGGTCGTTCCCGCACAGGGTGGCGCCCAGGCCATCCCTGCTCTGCTCTCGGGTGACATCGACTTCGCCATCGGTCAGCCGTTCGGTCCCTTCCGGGCCAACCTGCAGAACCTCGGCGCGGTCATCATCGGCAACTACGCGAGCGCCAACGAGTCGGGCAAGGACGTCAATGCCGTCGTCGCACTCGACTCCTCCGGCATCGAGGGCCCGGCCGACCTGGCCGGCAAGCGGGTCTCCGTCAACAGCCTCGGCGCAGCCGGCGACGTCACGATCATGAAGGCGGTCGAGGACGCCGGTGGCGACCCGAGCACGATCCAGTTCGTCGAAGTGGCCTTCCCGGACGCTCCTGCGCAGCTCGAGGCGGAGAACATCGATGCCGCCTGGGTGCCCGACCCGTTCATGTCCATCGTGGACGGTGGTGCCGGCCACATCGTCATGCACCCCTACCAGGAGACCATCCCCGGTCTGTCCCTGCTGACGAACATCACCCTCCAGAAGACGATCGACGAGAACCGTGATCTCGTCGAGAGCTACGCCGCGGCGATGGAGGAGGCGCTGTCCTGGGCCTCCGAGAACGAGGAGGCGGTCCGTGCCGCGATCGCGACCAACATGAACATCCCACCGGAGGCCGCAGCGGGGATCACCCTGCCGCAGTTCACCTGGGACCTGGACACTGGTGACCTCGAGGAGCTCGTCGAGATCGCCGTCGGCTACGGCGTCCTGGACGAGGCCCCGGACTTCAGCACCCTCATCGTGGCCTTCTGACCCGACTGGCAGAGCCCGCCACCGCTAGACCCCGTGGGCGAGGCGCCGAGCACGGCGCCTCGCCCACGGCACCGTCCCCGCGACACCTTTCCCAACCACCTCTCCCGACACCCTTTCCCACTGACCCCGACCCGCTCAGGAAGGCCCTTGTGTGAGTACTCCTGTGAGCACTCCCGTGACGACCGCCCGACGCAGGCGCGCCGCCCGCAAGGCGATCCTGGGTCTTCTCGGCGTCCTGGGCTTCCTTGCCACGTGGCAGCTGATCCCGATGATGGGGATCATCGACGAGCGCTTCCTGCCTTCGGCGACAACGACGCTCGCGCGACTCGGGGAGCTCGTTCTCGACCTCGAGTTCTGGCGCAACGTGCGCCGTACCCTCACCTACTGGGCGCTCGGCCTGGCCATCGCGGTCGTCCTCGCCACAGCCCTCGGCACGATCGTCGGGCTCGTTCCGTTCCTGCGGCGCGCGACGCATACGAGCGTGGAGTTCCTCCGCCCGATCCCGTCGGTGGCCCTCATCCCGCTCGTCATCCTCATCTTCGGCATCCGCACCCCGGCCGCCCTGGTCATCATCGTGTACGCGAGCTTCTGGCAGCTGTTCATCCAGGTGCTCTACGGCGTCGGTGACGTCGACGCGGTCGCACGCGACACGGCGAAGAGCTTCCGGCTTCCACGCTCCCACCGCCTGCGGTACCTGATCCTGCCGACCGCCTTGCCCTACTTCATGACCGGCGTCCGGCTCGCCGCGGCGGTCGCGCTCATCCTCGCGGTGACCGCCGAGATGACGATCGGGGTGCCGGGGCTGGGCAATGTCATCAACCTCGCCCGCAATGCCGGTGACAGCCCGACTCTGTATGCGGTGGTCGTCGTGACCGGACTGCTGGGCCTGGTCATCAACCTCGTCTTCAGAGCCGTCGAGCGCAGGGTCCTCGGCTGGCACCAGTCCGTCCGTGGGGAGGTGGCGCTGTGAGCACGCCGGCAGACACGATGAAGTCGGGTCCGAGGGGACGGAGCAGGGGCACCCGGACCGTCATCGCGGTCCTCTACGCCGTGGCGGTGCCCGTGGTGCTCATCGTCGCCTGGCTCATCTGGGCCGGGGTCTCGCCGCAGATCTTCTTCCCCAGCCCGATCGCCATCGCCGAGGCCTTCGTCAACACCTGGCTCGGCCCTTCGCTGACCAACGACGTCATCCCCAGCCTGGCCAGGCTCGGGGTGGCCATCGTCCTCGCCATCACGATCGGCATCGCCGCCGGCACGGTCATCGGCCTCACGCCCTGGTTGCGAGAGCTGCTCGAGCCGGTCCTGGAGTTCTTCCGGGCGATCCCACCCCCGGTCCTGATCCCCGTCTTCACCCTGCTCATGGGCATCACCACCTCCATGAAGCTCGCGGTGATCGTCGCCGGCGCGTTCTGGCCGGTGCTGCTCAACACGATCGACGGCGTCAGGTCCACCGACTCGGTCATGACCGAGACCGCCCAGTCCTTCCGCCTCACCCGAGCCGAGCGGCTGCGCTACCTGGTTCTGCCCTCGGCCGCGCCCCGCATCATGACCGGTGTCCGGCAGACCCTCTCGATCGCGCTGATCATGATGGTCATCTCGGAGATGTTCAACACCTCGTCGGGGCTCGGGTACCGGATCGTCTACTTCCAGCGCAACTACCTCATCGCGGAGATGTGGAGCGGCATCGTGCTGCTCGGACTCGTGGGCGTCTTCCTCGCCGCGGTCTTCACCTTCGTCGAACGTCGCGTGCTGCGCTGGTACCACGGAATCAAGGAGACCGAACGTGCCTGACACCCTGCTCGAGGTCCACCAGCTCAAGAAGGTCTACGAGACGGCCTCCGGACCGGTCGAGGCCATCGGCGACATCAGCTTCGACATGCGCCAGGGCGAGCTCGTCTGCATCGTCGGCCCCTCCGGCTGCGGGAAGACCACTCTGCTGAAGTGCATCGCGGGTCTGCTCAAGCCGACCGCGGGGACGATCCGCCTCGCCGACCGGCCGGTCACCGGTCCGCCGGAGAGCATGGCTCTGGTCTTCCAGGAGTACGGCCGGAGCCTGTACCCCTGGCTGACCGTCCGCGGCAATGTCGAGCTGCCGCTGCGGCACCAGAAGATGGATGCAGCGCAGCGCAGCCGGCTCGTCGACGACGCGCTCGAGGCGGTGGGACTGGAGCACGCGGGGCGCAGCTACCCCTGGCAGCTGTCGGGAGGGATGCAGCAGCGCGTCGCCATCGCCCGCGCCGTCGCGTACCACCCCGAGGTCCTCATCATGGACGAGCCCTTCGCTGCCGTCGACGCCCAGACCCGGGCCGACCTCGAGGACCTCGTCCGGGCGCTGCACATCGAGCGCGGCATGTCGATCCTCTTCGTCACCCACGACATCGACGAGTCCGTGTACCTCGGTGAGCGGGTCATCGTCCTCTCCACCTCACCGACCTGGGTCCAGGACGACATCGCCATCGACCTGGCTCCCGAACGGGACCAGATCACGACGCGTGCCCTGCCGCGCTTCACCGAGCTGCGCACGCACGTCTACGAGCAGATTCAACGGGCCAAGCGGGGCGAGGCCGTCCGACCCCAGGCGTGAGTGGTCGGGGAGCAGAAGTGTCCGCCGTCCACCGTCCGCCGCGACAGCTGTTGCTCGCCCTGCTGGGCGAGAACCTCGTCGACCGGCCGGAGCGCCACGTCCGGGCCGGAGCCTTCCTCGCCGCGCTCGAGCCCACCGGGGTCACGGCGCCCGCGGTCCGGGGCGCGCTCAACCGACTCGTCCATACCGGGGTGCTGCTCCGGCACCGCCGTGGTCGCGAGATCAGCTTCTCCCTCACGGACGCCGGCGTGGACCTGCTGGGGCAGGCCGTCGACCGCGTGCGCCGTCCGCGGATCATCCTCGTCGACAAGGTCGGGTGGACCCTCTGCTCGTTCTCGGTGCCGGAGCGGCAGCGGGCGCTTCGGCACCGGGTGCGCTCGATCCTCACCTGGGCCGGCTTCGCCCCGGTCCGGGACGGGTTCTGGCTCGCGCCTGGCGCCGTTGACCTCTCGGCGCCCATGCGACCAGTGCGGGCCCAGCTGCCCGAGGGGTCGCTGCTGGCCTTCCACGCACGCGAGTTCACCGCGTTCCCGATCGAGCAGGCGGTGCGGGCGGCGTGGGACATTGAGGGGATCCGGGCCGAGCACGAGGAGTTCAGCAGCAGGTGGGAGAACCCCGCGACCGTCCTCGAGCCGGGCAGTCCCCTGGCGGCGATGACGATGCTCGTGGCGGACTGGCTCGCCCTCCTGCGGGCCGACCCCGGCCTGCCCAAGGAGTACATGGGGGATGACTTCGCCCTGCCCCGGTCCGTCGAGACCTACGAACGCCTCCGCGCCGAGCTCGGTCCGGCTGCCCGGGCCGAGTTCGAGGACCTGTGCGCAGGGCGTGGCCGCCCGCTCGACGGGGCCGCGGATACCCGCTCCACACGCGCGGTCACAGTTTGATGAACCAGCGTGACCGGCATCACTATCCCCTGAGATATCGCGCTACCGTGAACCACACCGGCCGTTGTCACTTCCGACGCGGTTGCTTTCCGCCTGACGCCATGCCCAGGAGGCGCGAATGTCCATGAGTCCCTTCCGATTCTCACGTCGAGCCGGCCTTGCTGCGGTGGCCACGCTCGCCCTCACCCTGACCGCCTGCGGCGGGGACGGCGAGACCACTGACACGGCATCCCCCACGACCGACGCGACGACGTCCGACGAGGCCACTGATGACGCGGAGGCCCCTGCAGAGACCGTCGACCTCACCGTCGGCGTCATTCCCATCCTCGACGTGGCCCCGATCTACCTCGGTGTCCAGGAGGGCTTCTTCGAGGAGGAGGGCATCAACCTCACCCTCGAGCTCGCCCAGGGTGGTGCCGCGATCATCCCGGGTGTGGTGAGCGGTCAGTTCCAGTTCGGCTTCAGCAACACCATCTCGCTGCTGCTGGCCCAGGACAACAACCTCGGCCTCAAGGCGATCGCCAACGGCGCGCAGTCCACCGACGACCCGATGGAGGACTTCGGTGCGGTCGTTGTCCCGGGTGACAGCGACATCCAGGACCTCACCGACCTGGAGGGCAAGCGGATCGGCGTCAACACGCTCAACAACATCCAGACCACGACGATCAACCAGCTGGTCCGCGAGGCCGGTGGTGACCCGTCGACCATCACGTATGTCGAGCTCCCCTTCCCGGACATCGTGCAGGCAGTGGCCAACCGTGACGTCGACGCCGGTCAGCTCGTCGAGCCGTTCCGCACGCTGTCGCTCAACGCCGGCGACCGCAACCTCGGCTCCAACCTCGCCGGCGTCGTGGACAACATGGAGGTGGCGATGTACTTCACCTCCCAGGCCTACGCCGACGAGAACCCGGACATCGTCGAGCGCTTCACCCGCGCGATCAACAAGTCGCTCCAGTACGCCGACGAGAACCCGGTCGCGGCGCGCGAGATCCTCGGCACCTACACCAACATCGACCCCGCCGTGGCTGAGGCAGCCGTCCTGCCGCGCTGGCCCGGTGAGATCAACCGCGACACGGTCCAGCTGCTGGCCGAGCTCGCCGTGGGTGACGGCCTGATCTCCGCCGTTCCGGATCTGGACGTCCTGCTTCCGTGACGACGGTCGCAACTGCCCCGGAGAGGCGGCGCCGCCGCCTCTCCGGGAGCACTGCGGCTCTCGGGATCCTCGGGCTCTTCACGATCGGTGCCCTGCTCGAGGTCCTGCCGCGCATCGGGGTGCTGAACCGACGCTTCTTCCCCCCGTCCAGCGAGATCCTCACGACCCTCATCGAGCAGCTCGGCGAGGGCGCCTTCTGGACTGCGGTCTCGGACACCCTGCGCGGCTGGGCGATCGGCCTCACCATCGCGATGGTCCTCGGTATCGCGGTCGGGGTCATCATCGGCAGCGTCCCCTTCCTGCGGGACGTCACCTCCTCGACCATCGAGTTCCTGCGACCGATCCCCTCGGTCGCCCTCATCCCACTCGTCGTCCTTCTCTACGGCACCAAGCTCCAGTCGGCGCTCATCCTCATCGTCTACGCCGCCTTCTGGCAGGTGCTCGTCCAGGTCCTCTACGGGGTCGCCGACGTCGATCCCGTCGTCCGCGACACCGCGCGCTCGTACCGGTTCTCGAGGTGGACACAGCTCCGCCAGGTCGTCTGGCCGACGGCCCTGCCGTACGTCATGACCGGCTTCCGGCTCGCTGCTGCGGTCGCGCTCATCCTCCAGGTCACTGCCGAGCTCGTCATCGGCGTGCCGGGTCTCGGGCGCAATCTCGGCGTCGCCCAGAGCTCCGGTGCGGTGAGTCTGACGTACGCCCTCGTCGTGGCGGTCGGCATCATCGGTATCGCGATCAACCTGTTCGCGCGGGCCCTCGAGCGCCGCATCCTCAACTGGCACCCCTCGGTGCGACGGGATGTGGCGCGATGAGACTCACCTCGATCGGCCGTCAGCTCCTCATGACGATCGCTCTCCCCGTGATCCTCCTCGCCCTCTGGTGGGTGGTGTCGGCGGACAACACCAGTCCGTTCTGGCCGTCCCTGCAGAAGATCCTGCAGGCGTTCCCGGACACCTGGACCTCGGACCGGGTCATGGAGGACATCGTCCCGAGCCTTGCCCGGCTCGCGCTCGGGTATGCGTTGGCTCTCCTGGTCGGAGTGGGTCTCGGGACGGTCATCGGCCTGAGCCGTCCTGTGCGCGCCTTCCTCGAGCCGGCCCTGGAGTTCCTCCGGGCCATCCCGCCACCCGTGATCATCCCCGTCATCGCGCTCTTCGTCGGCTACTCAGGCTGGACCTCCAAGATCATCGCGATCGCCCTGGGCTGCCTGTGGCCGATCCTGCTCAACACCGTCGAGGGGGTGCGTGGCCTCGACGAGGTGCTCGTCGACACGGCCCGCTCCTACCGGTTCAGGCGGCCGACGTACCTCTACCAGGTCGTCCTGCGCGGCTCCTCTCCGCAGGTGGCGACCGGTGCCCGCCAGGCCCTCTCGATCGGGGTGATCATGATGGTCATCTCCGAGCTCTTCGCGGCCGACAACGGCCTCGGGGCCGCCATCGTCCAGGCGCAGCGCGCCTTCGCCATCCCGGAGATGTGGACCGGCATCATCCTCCTCGGCGTCATCGGGTTCCTTTTGTCCCTCATCTTCCGGTTGGCCGAGTGGAGAGCCCTCGCGTGGTACCGCGGACTGCGCCGCTCCGAGCGAGGCACGTGACGCCGGTGTCTGAGCCAACCCAGCCTGGGCCAACCCAGTCCGAGCCAACACAGCCTGAGCCAACACGGCCACAGTCCGTCGACTCCCCACAAGGAGTGCATATGTCCTCTGCAGATACGCCCTCGGCAGGCACACCTTCTGCAGGCACGTCCTCTGGAGCAACGCCACCTCCCACCACCTTCTCGCCTCCGGCCGATATGGCCGGCGCCGGGACACCCCGACGAGGCAGCGACGATGCCACGCCCGCCCTCGACGTGCGCGGGCTGCGGAAGACCTACACCGGGCACGGCCAGGACGTCGAGGCGGTGCGCAACCTCACCTTCACGATCAGGTCGGGCGAGCTCGTCTGCATCGTCGGACCGTCCGGGGCGGGCAAGACGACGCTGCTGCGCTGCATCTCCGGTCTGCTGTCCGTGACCGGGGGCGAGGTCATCCTCGACGGTCAGAAGGTCACCGGGCCGCCTCCCGGGATGGCGGTCGTGTTCCAGGAGTACGGCCGCAGCCTCTTCCCGTGGCTCACCGTGCGCCAGAACGTCGAGCTGCCTCTGAAGGAGAAGGGTCTGAAGAAGGCCGAGCGCGCCGAGAAGGTCGCCACCGCGCTCGAGGCGGTCGGCCTCACCGACAGCGCCGACGCCCATCCGTGGCAGCTCTCCGGCGGCATGCAGCAACGTGTCGCGATCGCCCGGGCCGTCGCATACGAACCCTCGGTGCTGCTCATGGACGAGCCCTTCGCAGCCGTCGACGCCCAGACCCGGGCCGACCTCGAGGACCTCGTGCGCGACCTCTGGCACCGCTTCAAGGTGACCGTCCTCTTCGTCACCCACGACATCGACGAGGCCGTCTACCTCGGCGAACGGGTCCTCGTCCTGTCCCACCGGCCGACCGTCATCCTCGAGGACGTCGACATCGATCTACCTGACGAGCGCAGCCAGCTCGAGACCCGGTCCACCCCCCGGTTCGCCGAGCTGCGCCACCACGTCTACGAGCTCATCCAGGCGGCCAAGCAGGGCTTCCGTCCGGAGAACGAGCCGGTTTAGGAGTGCACGGATCTGCCGGGCCTGGCAATAACTATGTCCATAGGACATCGCTAGGCTCGGCGTAGCGATCTGCCGGCTCCCGCGACCAGGAGAGGGCCCGAGAGGCGAGAGGAGAGTCCATGTCATTGCGCTATGCGCTCATCGCTCTCCTCACCGCCCAGCCGATGACCGGGTACGAGGTCTCCAAGCGGTTCGGTGCCTCTGTGGGTCACGTCTGGCACGCGCCGGACAGTCAGATCTACCCCGAGCTGCGCAAGCTCGAGAAGGAGGGACTCCTCGTCGGCGAGGACGTTCCGTGGGGGACAAAGACCAAGACCCGGTATGCGGTGACCGAGGCCGGGCGCCAGGCCTTCAGGGAGTGGATGAACGCGCCCGCGACCCCGCACTACTCGCGCGATCCCGCCTACCTGCGCGCCGCATACCTCGACCAGGCGGACCCGGACCGTGCACGCCAGTATCTCGTGCGGCAGAAGGAGTTCCACGCCGAACGGCTCGCGGTGCTGGAGGCGACGCGGGAGCTGTTGCAGGCCCGGACCCACCCCGTTCTGGCGGCGCGGTTCGAGCACGTGCCGCCGGAGGAGCACGACCGGATCCTGGCTTTCCGGTCCTACGCCTACGACGGCATGATCGCGCGGGAACGGGCCACGATCGAGTGGATCGACGACGGCCTGCGGCTGCTCGATACGTACAGCTGAGGATGCAC
>JAAYCP010000268.1 GCA_012729695.1 Actinomycetales bacterium
GGGAAGTGGGCGAGGCGGCCGGTCGCGCCGGTGCTCGTGGTGTCGGCTGAGGCGGCCATCCCCCGGGTCACCTTGATCTCGGTCATGTCGATCTCACCGACTCAGACCGTTGCGGGAGCGGCCTGCTGAGGCGTCGTCGCCGCGCAGCCGGCCGCACCGAGACCGTGCGCCACCCGCCAGGCGTCGTAGCCGCCGAGGAGGTCGGAGACGTCCTCGAAGCCGTTCGCCCGCAGCAGGCTCGCGCCGACGCTGGAGCGCCAGCCGCCGGCGCAGTAGGTGAGGACGGGCCGGGTCGGGTCGAGCTCGCCCATCCGGCGGCGCAGCTCGGCGAGCGGGATGTGCACCGCCCCGTCGATCATGCCGCCGGCCAGCTCGCCGGCGTTGCGCAGGTCGACGAGCTGGATGCCCTCGACGGAGTCGAGGGCCTCGTCGGCCGCGGCGACGGTGAGCCGGCTCGCGGGGGAGACTGCGGCGGGGTCGGACAGGAAGAGCTCTTCCACGTCGCCGACGTAGCCGACGACGTGGTCGAAGCCGATCCGCGCGAAGCGGGTGGCGACCTCCTGGGCGCCGCCGTCGTCGGCGATCACGACGACCCGGTCCTGCGGGCTGAAGACCATCCCGACCGTCTCGGCCATCCGGCCGTCGGCCGGGACGTTGATCGAGCCGGCGAGGTGCGCGGCGGCGAAGTCGCCGTTGCTCCGGGCATCGTGGACCACGGCACCCTCGGCGAGGGTCTCCCTGACCTGCTCGGTCGTGAGCGCCGGGATCTGTGCGTCCAGGTCCAGCGCCGGACGCTCCTGGCGGTTGAGGGTGGCGTTGAAGACGAAGTACTCGGGCGCGCTGGGCTGACCCTCCGTCACGAGGGCGAGGAAGGCCTCCTCGCTCATCGGCCGGCAGGCGTAGTTGTCCCGCCGCTGCTCACCGATCGTCGACTGGCGCTCGGTGGAGAGATTCTTCCCACAGGCCGAGCCCGCGCCGTGGGCGGGGAAGACCCGCACCTCGTCGGGCAGGCTCATGAGCTTGCGCTGGACCGTGTCGTAGAGCATCGAGCCCAGCTCCTCGGCGGTGAAGCCGATCGAGGCGAGCAGGTCCGGGCGACCCACGTCGCCGATGAAGAGCGCGTCGCCGGTGAGCACCGCATACGCGATCTCGTCGTCGGCGTGCTCGTAGACGAGGACGGAGATCGACTCAGGAGTGTGACCCGGGGTGTGCATGACCTCGAGCGTGACCTCGCCCAGGGAGAGGCGCTCGCCGTCGGCGAAGTGGCGGACCGGGAAGTCCGTCCTCGCCTCGCTGCCGTAGCCGATCCAGGCACCCGTCTGCTCGGCGAGCTCGAGGTGGCCCGAGATGAAGTCGGCGTGGAAGTGCGTGTTGAGCACGCCGACGATCTGCAGACCGAGGGAGTGCGCATCGTCGAGGTACTCCGACACGTCACGCCGCGGGTCGACGATCACCGCCTGCCCTGTGGTCTCGTCCCCGATGAGGTAGGAGGCCTGCGAGAGACAGTCGAGGTAGTACTGGGTGAAGTGCATGATAATACCCTAGGGGGTATGCGCAGGTTGCGCAAACAAACCAGGGTCACCGGTGGCGAAGGGCGCCCGCTCGGCAGCGGCGAACACGCCTGCCTACGCTTGCTGTATGCCCACCGCACTCATCACCGGCGCGAGCGCCGGGCTCGGCCTCGAGTTCGCCCGCCAGTACGCCGAGGAGGGGTTCGACCTCGTCCTCGTCGCGCGCACCGGGAGTCGCCTCCACGAGCTCGCCGAGGAGTGTGGGAGCCGGTTCGGGGTGACGGCCGAGGTGCTCGTCGCGGACCTCGTGGACCGGGCGGCGCTGGAGCGGGTCGCCGAGCGGGTGCGCTCCACCGAGGCGCCCATCGACGTCCTCGTCAACAATGCCGGGCTCGGGCTGAAGAAGTCCTTCACAGAGAACCCCTTGGAGAGGGAGGAGGCTGCCTTCGACCTCATGTGCCGGGCGGTCCTCGTCCTCTCGCACGCGGCCGCGACGACGATGAAGGGGCGTGGCAGCGGGGAGATCATCAACGTCTCTTCGGTGGCGTCGTTCATCGCGGGTGGCACCTACTCCGCGGCGAAGGCGTACGTCACCGTCTTCACCGAGGGACTGGCGACCGAGCTCGCCGGAACCGGGGTCACCGCGACCGCGCTGTGCCCCGGGTTCACGCACACCGAGTTCCACGAGCGGGGCGAGATGGACGTCTCCAACCTGCCCGAGATCGCGTGGCTCAATGCGCCGGACGTGGTCCGCACGGCCATCGCCGACTCGCGCGCAGGGAAGGCGGTGTCGGTGCCGAGTGTGAGATACCAGGCGGTCGTCGGCCTGCTCGGCCTCATCCCGCGCTCGCTCGTGCGGGGTCCGGTCGTGGCAGCCCGCCGGCGTCGTTGAGTCTTCCATTCGATATCCCGGACCCTGGCACGCGACCCTGAACGTCGCCGCCAGCCGCCGACACCGCTGACCTACAGTGGCGACGTGAGCACACACGACATCGCCGCCGACCGGGCCCGTCTCCTCGAGATCGTCAAGGAGAAGGCCATCGTCCACGGCCGGGTGACCCTGTCCTCAGGCAAGGAGGCCGACTACTACGTCGACCTGCGGCGGATCACTCTCGACGGCGAGGCAGCACCGCTGGTCGGCCGGGTCATGCGTGACCTCACGTCCGACTGGGACTTCGAGGCAGTCGGCGGGCTGACCCTGGGCGCAGACCCCGTCGCGACGGCCATGCTCCACGCAGCCGCCGCTGAGGGAGAGCGGCTCGACGCATACGTCGTGCGCAAGGCGGGCAAGGCCCACGGCCTGCAGCAGCGCATCGAGGGGCCGTCCATCGCGGGCCGGCGCGTGCTCGTCGTCGAGGACACCTCGACCACCGGCGCCTCCCCGCTCGAGGCCGCGACGGCGGCCCAGGAGGCCGGCGCCACCGTGGTCGGGGTCGCCACCATCGCGGACCGCGCGACAGGGGCGGCCGAGCGTTTCGCCGAGGCGGGGTTCGCCTACCGCTACGTGTTCTCGCTCGAGGACCTCGGCCTCGCCTGATGCAATCGTCGCTTCCGATGACGATCCCTGCGGTGTGATCCCCACTAGGCTGCTTTCATGATCACCGCTCTGATTGTCATCGTCGTCATCATCGTGGCCCTGGCTCTGGTCTTCGTCTCGATGTACAACGGCCTGATCAAGCTGCGCAACCTCGTCCACGAGGCCTGGGCCCAGATCGACACCGAGCTCAAGCGCCGCCACGACCTCATCGGCAACCTCGTCGAGACGGTCAAGGGCTATGCGGCCCACGAGCGCGGCACGCTCGAGGACGTCATGCGGGCCCGCGCCGCGGCGATGACCCCCGGGCAGGCACCCGACCAGATGGCCAAGAGCGAGGGTGAGCTCACGCAGGCTCTCGGCCGACTGCTCGCGGTGGCCGAGGCATACCCGGACCTGAAGGCGAACCAGAACTTCCTCGCCCTGCAGCAGGAGCTCACCGGCACCGAGGACCGAATCGCCTCCGCCCGGCGCTACTACAACGCGAACGTCCGTGAGCTCAACACCAAGGTCGAGTCGGTGCCGACGAACTTCGTCGCAGGCATGGCCGGGGTGACCAAGGAGCCGTACTTCGACATCCCGGACTCGCAGCGCGACCCCGTCCGTGTCGACTTCGGCCAGCGCCAGGACATCCCGCCGCCCGGCTCCTACACCGGCACCGACGCCCCGGCCGTCGAGCCGCCGCGGGTGGACCCGGCTCCGCAGAGCGACCAGATCGACCCGCCGCGGGCCTGAGCTCTTTCACGGGCTTCCGCGACGCCCCACCGTGCGCGGCGGCGCGTAGCCACCCTCCGGCGGCTCCATCTCGCCCCGCACACCGAGGAGGCGGACCGGACGGTCGTCCTCGAGCTTGTCGAACAGCATGATCGCGGTCTGCGCGATCGTCTCGGCGTCGAAGGTCGGCTCGGCGAGCTTGCGACTGCGGTTGACCGTGAAGAACGGCGCGAACCGGACCTTGAGGTGCACGCGCACGCAGGCCCGCCCCTCGGCCCGGAGGTCCTCGACCACCTGGGCAGCCAGGACCCGGATCCCGTCATGGATCTCGGCGCGCTCGGTGAGGTTCTCCTGATAGGTCGTCTCGCGGCCGTGGGCCCGCGCGACCCACGGGGTGTCGTCGACGACGGAACTGCCCTCGCCGCGCCCTAGCCTGCCGATGTGCGGGCCGATGGTGGGGCCGAACTCCGCCCCGAGCATGGCGTCGTCGGCCGCCGCCAGCTCACGCACAGTCCGTATGCCGTGGTCGCCCAGGCGCGCCGAGGTGCGGGAGCCGATCCCCCAGAGAGCAGTGACAGGGCGCTCGCCCATGACCTCCATCCAGTTCTCGCGGGTGAGTCTGAAGGTGCCGCGGGGCTTGCCGAAGTCGGTCGCGTTCTTGGCGCGCACCTTCGTGTCGCCGATGCCGATCGAGCAGTGCAACCGGGTGCGCTCGAGGACAGCGGCCTGGATCTCCCGGGCCGTCCGCTCGGGGTCGTCAGTGCGGATGCCGACGAACGCCTCGTCCCAGCCGAGGACCTCGACCACCGCGCCCGGGAAGGACCGCAGGGTGTCCATGACCGCGGCCGAGGCCTCCTCGTAGACGGGGTGGTCGACCGGCAGGAAGACCGCGTCAGGGCACTTGCGGGCCGCGATGCGCAGGGCCATGCCGGAGCGCACGCCGTACTCGCGCGCCTCGTACGACGCTGTCGAGACCACCGCGCGCTCGGTCGGGTCACCACGCCCTCCGACGATGACCGGCAGCCCGGCGAGCTCGGGCCGGCGCAGGATCTCGACGGCGGCGAGGAACTGGTCCATGTCCACGTGGAGCACCCACTCGCGTTCGGCGCCGTCCGGAATCGTGCTGTTCGCGTTCACCGAGTGCTCCGACATGGCCTGCCCTAGGTTCGGTCCCGCCGGTCCTCGATGACCTCTTCGGTCTCCTCGGCGAGCGTCTCCACGGCCTCGGTCGCGAGATCGCGCTTGCCGAGCCTGTGGCGGATGAACTCGAAGACCATCGGCAGGACCGAGACCGCGACGATGAGGAGGACCGCTGCCTCGAGATTGCGGTGGATGAAGTCGATCTCGCCGAGCGCATGCCCGACCAGGGTGAGCCCGGTGGCCCACAGGATGGCACCCACCCCGCTCCAGATGATGAACCGGCGTCGGCTCATGCGCGAGACCCCGGCGACGACCGTGACGAAGGTCCGCACGATCGGCACGAAGCGACCGATGACCAGGGCCTTGGAGCCGTGCCGCTCGAAGAAGTCGTGGGTCTGGTCGAAGTACTTCTTCTTGATGAAGCGACCGTCCCGGTCATAGAGGGGACGGCCGATGGCGCGGCCGATCTCGTAGCCGGTGACGTTCCCCGCGAAGGCCGCGGTGCTGAGGATGACGCAGGCCGTCGCGATGTCGATCTCGATGTCGCCGCGGGCGATGAACAGTCCGATCGAGAACAGCAGCGAGTCACCCGGCAGGATCGGGAAGAGCAGCCCGCACTCGATGAAGATGATGGCCACGCTGACCCAGAAGAACTGCTGCCCGAACTGGTCGAGCAGGTACTGCGGGTCCATCCAGTCGGGACCGAGTGCAGGCAACATGGGTTCGAGGGTATGCGGCCGACTCGCCTCCGCGCACCGCCGCCCAGCATTTCCCGCATAGATTGAGCCGGGCCGCCCGTCTTGCCACCCGCCCACCACGCCGTCCCGCCCGCAGGAGCTGCCATGTCCGATCCACGCGAGTCAGTCGGGGTCGGGCCGTGGGAGGGCCCCCCGCCCGAGGGCGACCACTACGACCCGGAGCTGCTCCGCGAGGGCGACCGCCGCAACGTCGAGGACCGCTACCGCTACTGGCGGCACGAGGCGATCGTCGCCGACCTCGACCGCCACCGGCACCCGCTGCACGTCGCGGTCGAGAACTGGGAGCACGACTTCAACATCGGCTCGGTGATCCGTACGGCGAACGCCTTCAACGTCGCGGCCTTCCACATCGTCGGCCGGCGCCGGTGGAACCGTCGCGGCGCGATGGTCACCGACCGCTACCTGCACGAGCACCACCACCCGGACATCGCTTCGCTCAGGGCGTATGCGCGGGACCACGACCTGCACATCGTCGCCGTGGACAACGTGGCCGGCTCGGTCCCGATCGAGCACACCACCCTGCCCCGGAACGCGGTATTCCTCTTCGGGGGAGAAGGGCCCGGCCTGACGCCGGAGGCCCGCGAGTCCGCCGAGCTCTGCGTGCACATCACGCAGTTCGGGTCGACCCGCTCGATCAACGCCGGTGCTGCGGCGGCGATCGCCGTGCACACGTGGGCTCTGCAGCACGTGCACGGGTGGCGACTGCCGGAGGAGTGACCGGCCGGAAGGTGAAACGTTTCCGCGACCTCCCTCGACCGACCCGTAGAGTTGGCGCATGAGTGACGCCGCGACCGCCGATACCCGGCGGTCGCGGCCCACCGGCCTCATCATCGCTGTCCTCGGTCTGTGCGGGACGCTGGTCTCCCTCCAGCAGACGCTCGTGCTACCGCTGCTCCCCGACTTCCCGGCGATCCTCGACACCACGGCCGACAACGCGACGTGGCTGGTCACCATCACCCTGCTCGCCGCGGCGGTGGGCACCCCCGTCATCTCCCGGCTCGCCGACATGTTCGGCAAGCGGCTCATGCTCATCGTCTGCATGTGGTCGGTGATCCTCGGGTCGGTCATCGCGGTGCTCTCGACCAACCTCACGGTCGTGATCATCGGCCGCGGCTTCGCGGGCATCGGGGCCTGCCTGGTGCCGGTCGGGATCAGCATCATGCGCGACCACCTCCCGGCAGACCGGGTGGGCTCGGGTGTGGCCCTGATGTCGGCGACGTTGGGCATCGGTGGAGCAGTCGGGATGCCGCTGGCCGGCCTGATCTACGAGAACCTCGACTGGCACGCGATCTTCATCGTCTCGGGCGGCTTCGCCGTCATCATGCTCATCGCCGTGCACCTCGTCGTGCCCGAGTCGACGGTCAAGACCCGGGGACAGTTCGACTACGTGGGCGCGGTCATGCTCTCCGTGGCCCTCACCTGCTTCCTGCTCGCGGTGAGCAAGGCCGGCTCATGGGGCTGGGGCGCGCCGCGGACCCTGACCCTGCTCGTCATCGCAGCGCTCGTGCTCGCGGCCTGGATCCCGTGGGAGCTGCAGGCCGGCCAGCCGCTCGTCGACATCCGCACCTCCACGAGGCGCACCGTCCTGCTGACGAATGCGGCGTCCATCCTCGTCGGCTTCGCGATGTTCGCGAACTTCCTCACCACCATCCAGCAGATCCAGATGCCGGTGGAGACCGGCTACGGCTTCGGCCTCTCGGTCATGGAGGCCGGACTGGCGACCCTCCCCACGGGCATCCTCATGGTGGTCATGTCGCCGGTCGCCGGGCGGCTCATCCGCCGGTACGGGGCGCGCGAGATGCTCATCGTCGGCGCGCTCCTCATGGCGGTCGGCTTCGTCGCCCGGGTGCTCTTCCACGCCTCGCTGCTCGAGGTCGTGCTCACGTCGGGGCTGGCTGCGCTCGGGACCACGCTGGCGTTCGCGGCGATGCCGACGCTCATCATGGCCTCGGTCCCCATCACCGAGACCGCCTCGGCCAACGGCCTCAACACCCTGCTCCGGTCCATCGGCACCTCCAGCGCCTCGGCGATGGTCGCGGCCGTCTTCACGATCTACGCCGTCCCAGTGGCCGGTGGGCAGACAGTCCCGGGCTTCACCGCATACCAGGTCATCTTCTGGTCAGGCGCCTTCGCCTCCCTCCTCGGGGCCGCCATCGCCGCCTTCATCCAACGGCTGCCGTTGCGCGAGGAGGAGATCGGGGAGCTGCCGCCGCGGGAGCGGATCCGCGTCAAGGCGACCGAGCTTCCCGAGGTCCTGGTCCGCGGACGGGTCACCGGCCCGCGCGGCCAGCCGATGCGCCAGGCCGTGGCCACGGTGCTCGAGCCCGACGGCGAGCCCATCGACTGGAGCCGCACCGACAACGACGGTCGCTTCGCGCTCGCGCTGCCGAAGGAGGGGCGCTACCTGCTCGTCGTGTCGGCGGAGGGCTGGGCCCCGCACTCGCAGCTCGTCGAGCTCTCGGCCGACAAGCCGGCCGACATCGTGCTGGACCGCCGCCTGCTGCTCTCGGGCAACGTGACCGACGACGGTAAACCGATCGGCGGGGTCATGATCGCGCTCATCAAGCACTCCGGGGAGTACGCCGGCACGACGACGGCCGATGAGAACGGGCACTACGAGATGGGGCTGCCGCCGGCCGGGCGCTATGTCCTCACGGCCGTCGACCACGCCACCGGCCGCACGCGCTCGCGCACCCTCACCGTCCTCGCGTCAGCGACGACGCTCGACATCGACCTCGTGACCGCCATTCCTCGGCCGCGGGAGAGAGGCGACGCGAGCGTCCGTGGATGAGCTCCTCGTCGAGCGGGTGCTGCGCGCAGTGGAGCAGGTCCCGCGGGGCCGGCTCGTCGCATACGGCGACATCGCCCGGCTCGTCGGGACCGGGCCGCGCCAGGTGGGCACGATCATGCGCGTCTGGGGCGGCAACGTCGCGTGGTGGCGGGTGACCAACGCCTCCGGCGAGCTGCCCGAGCACCTGCGTGAGGAGGCCCGGAGGCTCTGGGCGGAGGAGGGCATCCTTCCCGGAAGCAGTGGCCGGGGCGCGCCGATGAGTCGCTACCGCGCCGACCTCGTCGTCCTCGCCCGCGACTGGGAGCGCGCGTGCGCCGACATGGGGCCGCCCGCGGATGCCGCGTCCCCCGCTGACTGACGCGTCCCCGAACACTGACCCCTCCGACCATGCGTCCGCCGAACACTGACCCCCACTCCGACTTTCGACCCCTGCCCCGTGGTTCGACCTTTCCTCCGCGGTTCGACCTTTACTCCGCGGTTTGACCTCTGCCCCATGATTTGCCCGCAATTGCCGACGACTTTCGGACCACGTGTCAATCGCAGGAGTAAAGGTCCATCGGGTGAGCAGGGGTCGAACGGAAGGCCCACCGCTGAGCCACGATCCTGGTTGATCCGACGACTGCAGGGAAGCGCCTCATCGAGCCATCGCGGCGCGTCGGTTCAGCGCGGTCAATCTCGCCTCGGTGACGCGCTGCACGATCAGCTCCGGTCGGTCGAGATCCCTCCAGACCACCCGCTCGACCTCGAAGCCGAGCCGCGAGAGCCGGCTCTCCCTGGCCTTCTCGTCCGCGAGGACCCTACGGCCGTCGAGGTCGGCGTACTTGGTCAGCCCGTCGAACTCGACGACCACCACGTCGTCGACGAGGAAGTCGACGCGCCCGACGAACCGATCGTCCCCGTCGACGATCTGGACCTGAGAACGGACCGCGAAGCCCGCGTCCTGCAGGATGATCCGCAAGCGGCTCTCGCCCACCGACTCCGCCAAGGGTTGCGCTGCCGCGATCGCCAGGCGAGCGGTTCGGCGACGGCTCACGGGCAGCTGCTCCAGCGCGGCCTCGAGCCCTTCGCGCGTGCAGCGTGAGAGATGCAGTGCGCTGTCCATGGCGCAGACGCCAGCCTCGAACCCGTACCGAGCCGCGATCTGGACACAGGCAACTTCGGGCGAAACAGCGTGCAGGTTGCCCAGGAACGCGCGGCCAGAGTGGCTGCTCCGGGCATGCAGGTACAGCCCACTCCTCTGTCGGCTGCTGGTGCTCGCCTCGACCATGACGACATCGGTGGGTGCGCCGTAGAAGGGAACCTGGAACATCGCCAGTGCCGACTGGTGGCTCGCCCGGTCCGTCGCAGGTCGGGTCCGGAGTACGGCGAGCACCCGCAGGCGGTAGCGCTCGCTGAGGTCGGCCCCGTCGAACACTGCGGACA
>JAAYCP010000054.1 GCA_012729695.1 Actinomycetales bacterium
CTGGACATTGAGCGCGCCGGCTGCGTAGGCACGGGCGGCGGGGCCGCGGTCCTTGGCGTAGAGGTACACGACGAGGGAACCGATGAAGCCCGCGAGGCCGCCGCTGACGAGCATGAGCACGAGCGGGGTGACGTGGGCGATGGTCCCCAGGTTGCGCTGCTCGGTGTCGAGTCCGACGGATGCGCTCTGGTAGCTCGTGGGGGGCTGGGTGTACTGGCTCATGCTGTGCTCCTCGGTGTGGGTTCGGTCTGGGCTCACTCTCAAGTGAACGCCTCGCACGACCGCGGATCTACCCATTCGGCCGGAGTTCAGGGGCGCCCCCAGGGGTCGGTCAGGGGCGATCCTGAGGCCGCCACCGCATACGACCGCCCGCTGGTCAACGCAGGCTGGCGATCCGTCGAAGAGGCGACCCCGGCTCGCCGCATCCCCGACCCCGCGCGGGCGGTGTTCGCGCGTGCCGCCGCGTCGAAGTGCAGCCTGAAACCTTCGGTTCCCGACCTTCGCGAGTGGTCGTCAGCCGGTGATGAGCAGGTCGCTCACTTCACCAGGCGCAGCGTGAGCGGGTAGCGATACCACTCACCGCTGTTCGCCTTCACCGCCGCGATGATCGGCATGACGATCATCCACGGCACGAGGACCAGGGCCAGGAAGATGCCGACCACGAGAAGCGCGGTGATCATGGCGACGATGAGTGCGATCGTCACCGTGATCTGGAAGTTGAGCGACTCCTTGGCGTGGTGCTCCAGGAAGCGCCCTCGGTCCTTGAACACGAGCCAGATGATCAGCGGCGCCAGGAAGCCGGCCACGAGCACACCGAGGTGGGCGGCGAGCGCCCAGCCCCGCTCCTCACTCTGGGTCAGCGGCGGGGACGTCACCTGGCCATAGGCCTGGCCGTACGCTCCCGGAGCGGGAGGCGGAGCCTGCCCGTAGGCACCGGGCGGCGGGGGAGGTGCCTGTCCGTAGGCTCCCGCCGGCGGAGGGGGCGCCTGACCGTACGCGCCCGAGGCCGGCTCCCCGTATGCGGTGGGCGGGGGAGGTGCGGGCGCGTCGCCTGCGCTAGGGGCCGGGGTCCCACCCGCCGACCACGCGGAGGCCTCGGGAGCCGGTGGGGGCGCGGGCGCGTCGGCAGGAGGAGCGTCGGCAGGGGGAGCGTCCAGCTCGAGGTCGGGGACCTCGGGAGTGTGCTCCGGCTCGACGGGGTCGGTGCTCGGCTGCTCGGGTGTGGTGCTCATGGTGCGTCCTCTCAACTCGCGGCGCCGGTGTGGGGCGCCGTCACGAAGTCGATGAGCTCCTCGATGCTGGCGAGCAGAGTGGGCTCCAGATCAGCATAGGTCCGGACCGTGGACAGGATGCGTTGCCACGCGATGCCAATGTCGGCAACGGTCTCGTGTGGCCACCCCAGGTGCCGGCAGATCCCGGCCTTCCATGGCGTCCCTCGCGGGATCTCGGGCCAGGCCGACAGGCCGAGGCGCTCGGGCCGGACCGACTGCCAGACATCGACGTAGGGGTGGCCGAGGATGAGGGTATGCGCGTTGTACGGCCGCAGGGACCTCGCCTCCTCGACGACTCGCCACTCCTTGGTCCCGGGGACGAGATGGTCGACGAGGATGCCCAGCCGACGGCCGGGCTCCGGCCCGAAGTCGGCGATGGCGGCCGCGAGATCATCGACGCCGTCGAGCATCTCGACGACGACACCCTCGATCCGCAGGTCGTCGCCCCACACCTTCTCGACGAGCTCGGCGTCGTGCTTGCCCTCGACGAGGATGCGCGAGCCGCGAGCGACGCGGGCACGCAGACCGGGCACGGCCACCGACCCGCTGGCGGTCCTGGCTGGTGCCGCGGGCCGGGCGGGCGCCGCGGGTGGGGTGAGGATGACGGGGGCACCGTCGATGAGGAACCCGGGACCGAGAGGGAAGGTCCTGGTGCGACCGTGCCGGTCCTCGAGGACGACGACGTGGACCCCGCCGCTCTTCTCCGTGCGGGTCACGGCACCGCACCAGCCGGTCTCGACCTCCTCGACGACATCGCCGATGGAGACGGCATGGGGTGTCGACGTGGGACGGCGTCCACGACGCCAGTCCCCGCTCAGGACGTCGGAGCCATATCGATTCACCCAGTAAGATTGGCACTCGGAGAGGGTGAGTGCCAGGACGCCACGCCGGGTCCGGACATGCGCCGACACAACACGCACGGACACGACCCACTGGCGCCCACAGACTCACCGGAACAGATGCCGAACACCACGGCGCACCGACAAGTCCGTGCCTGACCGAGAGGAGTGAGGATGAGCGACGACAGACGCCTTCAGGTGCTGCGCGCGATCGTCCAGGACTACGTCCAGACCTCCGAGCCGGTCGGCAGCAAGGCACTCCTCGAGCGGCACCACCTCGGCGTCTCCGCCGCGACTGTCCGGAATGACATGGCGGCTCTCGAGGAGGCCGGCCTCATCGTCGCGCCGCACACGTCGGCAGGACGCGTCCCGACCGACGCCGGGTACCGGCTCTTCGTCGACCGGCTCTCGACGATCAAGCCGATGAGCCCGGCCGAGCGGCTCGCCATCGCCCAGTTCCTCGACGGAGCGGTCGACCTCGATGACGTCGTGGACCGCACGGTCCGACTGCTCGCCACGCTCACCCGCCAGGTGGCTGTCATGCAGTACCCGTCGATCTCCAAGTCGACGGTGCGCCACCTCGAGCTCGTCCCCCTCGGGGGTCCGCGCGTCATGGTCGTCCTCATCCTCAACACCGGGCGGGTCGAGCAGCGCGTCGTCGATGTCGGGACCGAGATCGACGAGGCCGGTCTCGACCTCATCTCCCTGGTGCGCACCCGGATCAACGAGGCAACGGTCGGCAAGACCCTGGTCGAGGCGTCCGCTGCGCTCGAGGCGCTGCCCTCGGCCTTCGAGGCGAGTCAGCGTGACGTCGTGCGATCGATCACCGCGGCGCTCGACGAAGCGCTCGTCCCCGAGCGCGAGGAGCGGGTGGTCATGGCCGGCACGGCGAACCTCGCCCGCTCCGGTCTGGACTTCACAGCGCAGCTCCATGACGTCCTCGAGGCGCTGGAGCAGCACGTCATCCTGCTCAAGCTCATTGGGACCGCCGGCGACGGCAACGTCGAGGGCGGAAGTCGCCTGGCCGTGCGTATCGGCCAC
Source organism: Actinomycetales bacterium (assembly GCA_012729695.1). Classification (GTDB taxonomy): domain Bacteria; phylum Actinomycetota; class Actinomycetes; order Actinomycetales; family Dermatophilaceae; genus F2B08. The sequence continues at coordinate 3,152 of JAAYCP010000054.1, forward strand.
GAGAACCCGTTCGCGGAGCTGCAGTCGACGTCGGTGGTTTCCACCGGATACGGTCCTGGGGCCGACCGCGTGGCCGGCCTCGGCGTCGTGGGCCCGACGCGGATGGACTACCCCAGCACCATGGCGGCGGTCCGGGCTGTCGCCACGTACGTCAGCCGGATCCTCGCCGAGTGATGCTCCCCGATGCCGGCGATTGACGCATACCGACCACCAGCCACCCACTCCGACCACTGATCGCAGGACTTTCGTTGAACGACTACTACGCCGACCTGGGCGTCTCACGGGACGCGTCGCCCGAGGAGATCAAGCGCGCCTACCGCCGCAGCGCCCGCCGGCTGCACCCGGACGTCAACCCCGGCCCGGAGGCCGAGGAGCAGTTCAAGAAGGTCTCCCAGGCCTATGACGTCCTCTCGGACCCGGAGAAACGTCGCTCGTACGACATGGGGGCGGACCCGTACGCGGGAGGCACCAGCGGGTTCGGCCAGAACTTCTCGTTCAGCGACATCATGGACGCCTTCTTCGGTCAGGGCTCCGGCGGCGCCGGTCGTGGTCCACGCCCGCGTCGGCAGCGTGGCCAGGACGGACTGGTCCGCCAGGAGATCGATCTCGAGACGGCGGTCTTCGGTGGCGAGACCGAACTGCTCATCGACACCGCCGTCCTCTGCCCGACCTGTCACGGTGAGGGTGCCCAGCCCGGGACGGGTCGGCGCGTCTGCGACATCTGCGGCGGGCGCGGCGAGACCCAGCACGTCCAGCGCAGCTTCTTGGGCCAGGTGATGACCACCCGACCGTGTATGGCGTGCCAGGGGTTCGGCGACATCATCACCCACCCGTGCCACGACTGCAGCGGCGACGGACGGGTGCGGCAGCGTCGCCCCCTGAAGATCCGGGTCCCTGCCGGTGTCGACACCGGCACCCGGATCCAGCTCCAGGGGCAGGCCGAGATCGGCCCGGGCGGCGGACCGAACGGCGACCTCTACGTCGAGGTGCGAGTGCGCCCGCACGAGACGTTCACCCGCCGCGGCGACGACCTGCACACGCGGATCGAGGTGCCGATGACTGCGGCGGCACTCGGCGCGACCCTGGTCCTGGAGACCTTCGACGGCGTGCAGGACATCGTCCTGGCTCCGGGCACCCAGCCCGGCGAGACGATCACCCTCAAGGGCCTTGGTGTGACCCACCTGCGCGGCAGCGGGCGGGGCGACATCATCGTCCACATCGACGTGCGCACCCCGACCCGGCTGGACGCCGAGCAGGAGCGGCTGCTGCGGGAACTGGCCGCGGCACGTGGTGAGGAGCGGCCCACAGGCAAGGTCGCGCCCGCCGACCACGGCCTCTTCGGCAAGCTGAAGGACGCCTTCAAGAGCCGCTGAGTCGGATCGTCCTTCGACCGCCTCTGCGGCGTGGGAACATCACTGCCATGACCCGGCCCGTCTTCGTCACCTCTCCGGATGCGCTGCGAAGCGCGCGCTCGGGCAGCCGACTCGCGCTCGACGGGCCGGAAGGCCGTCACGCGGCAGTCGTCCGCAGGATCGGCCCGGGAGAGGAGGTCGATCTCGTCGACGGGGTGGGGCTCCGGGCCATCGCCGAGGTCCTCGCGGCGGGCCACGACGGCCTCGAGGTGACTGTCGTCGACGTCATCGAGGAGCTCCCTCCCGCACCACGGTTCGTCCTCGTCCAAGCACTCGCCAAGGGGGATCGGGACGACCAGGCCATCGAGGCCGCGACCGAGCTCGGCGTCGACGGGATCGTGCCCTGGCAGGCCCAGCGCAGCATCGTCCAGTGGCGCGGTGACCGCGGACGCCGGTCCCACGGCAAGTGGGTCGACCTCGTCCGGGCCGCCGCGAAGCAGTCGCGCCGCGCCCGCTTCCCCGAGGTGGAGCCGCTCGTGGACCGGTCCGGTCTGGTGCGGCGCATCGAGCAGGCGACCGTCGCATACGTCCTGCACGAGGAGGCGACCGAGCCGCTGGCGACTGCCGAGCTGCCGCCGGAGGGCGAGGTTCTCCTCATCGTCGGGCCGGAGGGCGGCATCGCTCCCGAGGAGCTGACCGCTTTCACCGAGGCGGGCGCCAGGACCGTCCGGATCGGTCACACCGTCCTGCGCAGCTCATCCGCGGGTCCGGCTGCGCTCGCGGTGCTCAGCGCCCGCGAGCGCTGGCGCTAGGGCCACGGCCGAGGAGGCGGAGCACGTCGCGATGCCGTCGCCAGGGGACAGTGTCAGCGGACCGTGAACCCGATCAGCTGCTCTGCGTTGACCGTCGTGCCGTCCGCCATGCTCAGCTCGAACACGCGGATGATGTACTCGCCGGGCTCGAGCCGGCCGAGCCGGATCTCGTAGGTCCCGCGAGCCGGTGCGCCCTCGCTCGCCTGTCCATGGCCGGAGCGCAGAACCGAGCCGGTGTCCCCGTCGATGAGCTCCCAGAGGTAGGTCGCCTCGAAGACGGTCGCCTCACCCGTGATCACGACGTCGTTCCCGCTGATCACCTGGCCGCGGGTGGGGCTCGTGATCCAGATGGGCGCGAGGTCCTCGTGGTACAGGTCGCTCGATGCGGGCCGGTTGTAGTCGCGGTCGATGGGTAGCCTGCCGAACAGGCGGGTCGACCCGTCCGCGATCTCGAAGCGGACCGGGAGCGTGCCCTGCCCGACCGCCGCCTGCGCGGTCCACACGAGCTGCTGGACGCTGATCCTGGCTTCTTCGTCGCTCACGTCCGAGGACCCCGGGCCGGAGAGCCGGAGCGTGATCTTCCCGCCCGAGACGGATGCCGACTCGAGCTCGACGCCGTACCAGTAGTTGAGGTAGCCGTCCGTGCCGGGCGCGTAACCGGCCAGCGCAGCGGACACCGCTGCGGAGAGCTTGTCCTCGACCGGGGCGTCCCGGTAGACGCCCTCGATGTTGACCCACTCGCGGTAGAGCCGGATCCGGTCGATGGCGGACCCGATGTGGGCCGGGTGGTACACGGGGAGGGCGGCCAGAGTGGCCTCGTCGGTGCCGGTCGGGGAGGTCGTCGGTGTGCTCGTCGTGGGCTCGGCGGTGTCCGATGGAGCGGTGGTCGGAGCCTCGCTCGGGACGGTCTCCGTGGGCGTCGGTGTCCCAGCGGGCACTTCCGGGTCCTCGGGACCGCCGATGAGTCCAGGCAGGACGAGGGCGAGCGCGAGGACCACAGCTGCGGCGACCAGGCCGATGGCCCAGGGTGCCGCTGCCCCGACGCCGCGCCGAGGTGCGGAGTTGGCGCGCTCGAGGACGGAGTCCAGCCGGTACTGCGGGCTTGCGTCCTGGGCGCGGTGGTGCAGCGCGTCGCGCAGCCGCAACTCGAGGTCGTCGTGCGCGCGGCGGGCCGAGGTCAGATCGTCGGGTCGCATGTCACTCACCGCTCCTGTAGGTAGTGGCGGACGTGTCCTCGAGGATCGTGCGCAGCCGGGCGAGGCCACGGTGGGCATGGGTCTTGACCGCCCCGCGGCTGATCTCGAGGGTGTCCGCGATGTCTGCCTCGGACAGGTCGCTGTAGTAGCGCAGGATGAGCACCTCACGTTGCTTGTCGGAGAGCTGCGAGAGGGCCTGGAGCATCGCGTCGTGCTCGGCGTGCTCCATGGCGCTGTGCTCGGCACTCACCACCGACTCCTCGGCGCCGGTGCGCTGGGCGTAGCGGTCGACGACCACCTGGTGCCGCAACGCGGAGCGCGCGCCGTTCACCACGGAGCGCCGCACATATGCCAGAGCGGCATGGGAGTCACGCAGCCGACCCCACCGCTGATGGACGCCGATGAGGGCGTCCTGGACCAGGTCCTCGGCCAGGGTGACGTCATGGACCATGAGGTATGCGAGGCGCACCAGAGCGTGCCAGTGGGTGGCGTAGAGCTCGCTCACCCCGGCATCCGCGGCACTCACCGGGTGCTCGGTAGTCATGGCAGCCATTGTCACGAATAGGGGACGCGCAGACCGGGCGGCAGGTTGACGTGTCCTCAGTCGTGTGTCCAACCGGACACTCACCTGGGGTTCGCTCGAGCTGAACGCATCGTGTTGACTTGGTGCCCATGAGCAGCGAGAACGAGACCACCACTCCGGATCCGCACTGCCTGTTCTGCAGGATCGTCTCCGGGGAGATCCCTGCCGAGGTCGTCGCGACGAACGACCACGCGATCGCCTTCCGCGACCTGAACCCCCAGGCTCCGGTCCACGTGCTCGTCATCCCCCGGCGGCACGCGGCCAACGCCGCGGAGACGGCGGCGCAGGGCGGGACGGATGCGCTCATCACGCTCGCGGACAAGGTCGCGCAGCAGGAGGGTCTCGACCAGGGATACCGGCTCGTCTTCAACACCGGCCGGGACGGCGGGCAGGTCGTCTTCCACACCCACCTGCACCTCCTCGGTGGACGGAACATGGGGTGGCCTCCGGGTTGATGCGCTCCTCGGAGCCCGGCCGCGGGATGCGACAGCACCTAGACTGCGAGCACGATGACTGAAGCCACTTCGCCGGCCGGGGGTCGGCCGTTCCCCACCCACACCGTCGTCATCCCCGACGACGTCGAGATGGTCGGCCTGCTCGGGCCGGCCGACGAGATGCTCCGGACGATCGAGCGCGCCTTCCCGCGCCTCGTCGTGCAGGTGCGCGGCAATGAGGTGTACCTCACCGGCCCCTCGGAGGAGGTCCAGGTCGTCGAGCGACTCCTCGACGAGATGCTCGAGATCCTCGCCGCCGGTCAGTCGCTGAACCGTGACGCCGTGGAGCGGTCGATCTCGATGCTCAGGGACCGGACCCGGGAGCGACCGGCGGAGGTGCTCACCCAGAACATTGTCTCCAGCCGCGGCCGCACCATCCGGCCGAAGACGCTGGGGCAGAAGCAGTACGTCGACGCGATCGACACCAACACCATCGTCTTCGGCATCGGCCCTGCCGGAACGGGCAAGACCTATCTCGCCATGGCCAAGGCGGTGGCGGCCCTCCAGGCCAAGGAGGTTAACCGAATCCTGCTGACCCGGCCGGCGGTCGAGGCAGGGGAGCGGCTCGGCTTCCTCCCAGGCACCCTCACCGACAAGATCGATCCCTACCTCCGCCCGCTCTACGACGCGCTGCACGACATGATCGACCCCGAGTCGATCCCGCGACTCATGGCGGCGGGGACGATCGAGGTCGCACCACTCGCCTACATGCGCGGTCGCACGCTCAACGACGCGTTCATCATCCTCGACGAGGCGCAGAACACCTCGCCCGAGCAGATGAAGATGTTCCTCACCCGACTCGGGTTCGGGTCGAAGATGGTCGTCACCGGCGACGTGACCCAGATCGACCTGCCCGGTGGGGTCCTCAGTGGTCTGCGGGTCGTGCGCGAGATCCTCGAGGGGCTCGAGGACGTCCACTTCGCCGAGCTCACCGCGGCCGATGTCGTGCGGCACAAGCTCGTCGGGGCCATCGTCGATGCGTACGGCCAGTGGGACGCGCGACAGCACAAGTCGGACCGGCGGCCCAGCGACCGGCGCCCGGGCCGGCACCACGACCGTCGGCGCGAGGGGGTGGACCCCGCATGAGCATCGAGGTCCTCAACGAGACCGAGGCGCGCATCGATGAGCTCGAGCTCGTCGACCTGGCGCGCTACGTCCTGACCGAGATGCACGTGCATCCACAGTCAGAGCTGTGCATCCGGCTCATCGACGAGCCGGCGATGGAGACCCTCCACGTGCAGTGGATGGACCTGCCCGGGCCGACCGACGTCATGAGCTTCCCCATGGACGAGCTCACGCCGGGTCGCGACGGGGAGGACCCCGAGCCCGGCATGCTCGGTGACGTCGTGCTCTGCCCGAGCGTCGCCGCCCGGCAGGCGACCGCTGCGGGTCATGCCCTCGAGGAGGAGATCCTCCTGCTCACGACGCACGGCATCCTGCACCTTCTCGGCTACGACCACGGCGAGCCCGAGGAGGAGAAGGAGATGTTCGAGCTGCAGCGCCAGCTGCTGCTCACCTTCCTGGCGACCCGGGGTCGTTCGGGTGACGGCGTGGCACCGGCGCCCTTCCTGAGTGGAGGCGAGTCTGCGGCGGGTGTCGCCGCGGAATCCCGGGGTGAGGCTGATGCCGTTCCGGGTGCCGGTGACTCGAGTGCCGACCAGCAGGAGGTGGACCGTGGCTGAGTCGCCTTCGTACGTCGCTGGATTCGCGTGCATCGTCGGGCGCCCCAACGCCGGCAAGTCCACGCTGACCAACGCCCTCGTCGGGTCGAAGGTCGCGATCACCTCGAGCAAGCCGCAGACGACCCGGCACACGATCCGCGGAATCCGCACGACCGATCACAGCCAGCTGATCCTCGTGGACACCCCGGGCCTCCACAAGCCGAGGACACTGCTCGGCCAGCGGCTCAACGACCTCGTCCGGGAGACGCTGCTCACCGTGGACGTCGTCGGCTTCGTGCTGCCGAGCAACCAGCGGGTCGGGCCGGGTGACCAGTTCATCGCCCGGGAGCTCTCGGAGCTCAAGCTCGCGAAGAAGACGCCGGTCGTCGCGATCGCGACGAAGAGCGACCTCGTCGACAAGCAGCGCCTGGCCGAGCACCTCATCGCGATCGACCAGCTTGGGGACTGGGACGCGATCATCCCGTGCTCGGCACTGCGCGGCGACCAGGTGGAGGAGGTCGGCGACCTGCTCACGTCCTACCTGCCGCCGGCGCCCGGACCTCTCTATCCGCCGGACACCATCACCGACGAGCCCGACATCGTGATGATCGCCGAGCTGGTCCGGGAGGCCGCCCTCGAAGGGGTGCGCGACGAGCTGCCCCACAGCCTCGCCGTCGTCGTCGAGGAGGTCGTCCCGCGCGAGGACCGGCCGGACGACAAGCCCATGCTCGACGTCCGCGTCAACGTCTTCGTCGAGCGACCCTCCCAGAAGGCGATCATCATCGGCCGGGGCGGGTCGCGACTGCGTGAGGTCGGGACGACCGCCCGCAAGGGCATCGAGGAGCTGCTCGGCCAGCGCGTCTACCTCGACCTCCACGTCAAGGTCGCCAAGGACTGGCAGCGCGACGCCAAGCAGCTCGAGCGCCTGGGCTTCTAGGCCGCCCGCGCCGCGCTGAGTCCTCGCGCTCGTGTGGAGGATTGGTGCTGCTATGGCGACAGTCATCCTCCACACGAGGGCAGGTGGACGATGCCGCAATGAGTCCCCATTCTCGTATGGAGGATTGGTGCTGCTATGGCGACAGTCATCCTCCACACGAGGCTCTGGCGCGAGGTGACAAGCCCTCGCCCTGTCTCGGCGGATGACGGTTCCAGAGGGATCCGGTGAGCGGCGCATACACTCGAGACATGCGTGTTGGAGTCTTCGGTGCCACCGGCCAGGTCGGGGCAGTCATGCGCGACCTGCTCGACCAGCGTGAGTTCCCGGTCAGCGAGGTGCGCTTCTTCGCGTCCGCGCGGTCCGCGGGCACGACCCTGCCCTGGAAGGACGGCGAGGTCACGGTGGAGGACACTGCGACGGCCGACTTCAGTGGCCTGGACATCGCGCTGTTCTCCAACGGTGGTTCGACGTCGAAGGAGTGGGCCCCGAAGGTCGCGGCCGCCGGCGCCACGGTCATCGACAACTCGAGCGCCTGGCGCAAGGACCCGGAGGTGCCGCTCGTCGTCAGCGAGGTCAACGCCGACGACCTCGACACCATCCCGAAGGGCATCGTCGCCAACCCCAA
>JAAYCP010000269.1 GCA_012729695.1 Actinomycetales bacterium
CCCCTGACCGCCATACCCCTGACTGCCCTGCCCACCACTCGGGCTCGCCGCACGAGGTCGCCGCATGAACTGCGAGACGCCGTAGGCGAGGTCAGGACCGATGACCCGCGCCTCGATCTCGCACCCCATGCCGGTCGTGCCGTCCTGGCGCTCGAAGCGCCGCTGCTTGAACTGGCCCTGGATGATGACCGCGTCCCCCTTGTGCAGGGACTTGCCGGCGTTCTGCGCGAGCTGACGGTAGGCGACGACGTCGTAATAGTTCGTCACGCCCTCCTCCCACTCTCCGCTGCGGTTGCTGTAGTAGCGGTGGGTGGAGGCCACCCGGAAGGTCACCATATCCGAGCCGTTCCGCGTCTGTCGGGCCTCCGGCTCGGCACACAGGTTGCCGGTCACGGTGATGATGTTCTCGTTCATCTGCTTCCCCTTCTGCACCCGGTCTCTCCGAGCGCCTGGAAGCAGTCAAGGAGAAGGCGCCGGCATCCGACAGAGGCACCGAAGCCGGTGTGGACGACCTGCCCGACCCGACAGGTGGATGTGGATCCCCGAGTCAGGTCTGCTCGCGGCTCAGAGAACCTCGAGAGCTCAGGCGTCCTCGAAGAGCTCCGGCGGGAAGCCACCGGTCGCGATCGGGCCCCAGGAGGTCGGTCGGATCCGCACGAGCGCCTTGCCCTGGTCGCTCATCGCCTGGCGGTACTCGTCCCAGTCCGGGTGATCCCCGCTGATCGCCCGGAAGTACTCCACGAAACCGTCGGCGGCCTTCGGCATCTCGATGACCTCGGCGATCCCGTCGACCTGCACCCAGGCGCCGTCGAAGTTACCCATGATGAGGACCGATGCCTCCGGGTTCCGCCGCAGGTTCCTGGCCTTGGCGCGCTGCGGATAGGTCGAGATGAGGATCTCGCCGGCCTCGGTGAGCACGCCGGTGACGGGACTCAGCTGCGGGCGACCGCTGCGGCGGGTCGTCGCGAGGACGAGATGGTGCTTGCCGCGGGCGAACTCGATAAGGCCCGCCAGGTCGACCTTGGTGTTCGTCGCGATGTACTGCGCGCGACGATCCGAGCGCGGAATCTTCTTCATCGGGTTCTCACCTCTTGAGTAGCTACCGGACGGTCTCGAGTGGCTAGCGGACAGGGGCTAGCGGGCCGCCTCGTCGAGCAGCTCCCTGACCCGCCGGTGCCGCTCGAGCACGCGTCGGATCGGGTCCATGACGGTCTCGGTGGCCGTCACCTCGATGGAGTCACGCAGCCGGCGCTCCATCATCCGCGCGCGCCGCGGGCCACCGATCGAGGCGAGGAACCGGGAGAGCCCGGCCAGGATGATCCCGGCGAGCAAACCCCCGACGAGCATGAGCAGCGGGATCGGCAGCGGACCCCACGTCGGCGTGGCGATCACCTGGTCCAGCTGCAAGAAGCCGAGGAGGAACAGTCCGAGGAGCCACACCACGCCGACAACGGCGACGAGGGCGAAGACCGCCTGGAAGAACGACGCAACGCCCCACCACAACGGACTGCGCGCCCGCAGTGAGGTATTCACGACCGCTTGATCGAGCTTGTCCGCGATCGTGTCGCCGGGCGGGGTGGCTGCGTCGGTGACGACGTTCGCCCAACGCATCGGCAGGCCCGCCGCAGCCGCCTCGCCTACCTGACGCGTCGCCAGGTCCACCGCAGCGCGGGCAGTGGGCGTGGGCGGCGGCAGGGACGACCGGCCCAGGACGGCGCGGACATCCCCTTCGCTGATGGTGATCTCGGTCCTGGGTCCGATGCGCGGCTCGAGCCTCAGCCTCCGGAGCGGCTTGGGCCTGAACGACTGCACCCAGCGGGTGAACGGCCAGCCCGCGGCCTCCACGGCGGACGCCCGGTAGTCCCGGTCCACAGCTGTGACCACGGTCGAGACACCGGCCGCCCGGGCGAGGGCGTCGACGAGTACCGGGGTGGCCCGGCTCGGCAGGTCGTACTCCTCATCCGCCACGCTCTTGCGCACCTCGGCAGCCACGGTGCGCACGTCGCCCGCGAGCCTGGTGCGGGCTGCCGCCGCACCGGCGACGACGTTCGCAAGGCGCTGGCGCAGCTCGTCGACTCCCAAGCCGGTGCGGGCGGAGGTGGCCAGCACCTGCGCCTTCGCCACTCCGTCGGCCTTGAGCAGCCGCGACAGGTCCGCGAGGCACTGCTTGCGGTCTGCCTCGCTCAGTCGGTCGGCGTGGTTGAGGACGGCGATCATGACCGCCTCGTGGGCCCGCAGCCGCTGGACGTAGTCGTCGTGAAGGCGGGCATCCGCATACTTCTGCGGGTCTGTGACCCAGACGAAGACGTCCGCGAGCGCGAGGACCCGCTCGGCCTCGGCCCGGTGCGACGCCTCCCTGGAGTCGAAGTCGGGCAGGTCGAGCAGGACGAGTCCGTCGAGAGTCCCGGCCACCGCGTCATCGCCCTCGGTCACGAAGTGCCGGGCACCGACCCCGAGCCAGGTCAGCAGGTCTCCCGCCGGCTCACTCCCCCAGATCGCAGCAGTCGGGGTGCTCGTCGTCGGCCTCCGCACGCCGGGGGCCGCCACCTCCGCCCCCACGAGGGCGTTGAAGAGCGAGGACTTCCCGCTGCCCGTCGCCCCGGCGAGAGCGACGACCGTGTGGCCTCCGGTGATCCCGAGGCGTTCGTCGACCTTCGCGGTGACCTGCCTGGCCTCGGCAACAGCACGGGGATCGAGCTCCGCACCCCCGGCATCGAGGGCCTCGGCCAGCGCGCGAGACCGCGACATCAGCTCGTCGGCGCTCACCCCCTGCACCCGTGCCTTCCCACGGCGAAGTGCACTCACGACGCGCTCGCCTCCTCCGCCGCCGGAGGCTGGAACCCGTCGGGTCGGGCCGCCGCCACTGCCCGGCCGACCTCGGCAGCGGCAGCCTCGAGCCGCCGGGCTGCGCCGCTGCCCACGAGCATCGGGCCCAGACCCGCGTGGTAGCGCGCGCGCTCGTCGTCGAAGAGGGCGTCGACCCGCACGAGCAGGATCTCTCGTGCCTTCTTGGCCATCTCGCGCACGGCCTGGTCCCCGAAGATCGCCTCGAGGACGCGCTGCGCGAGGACGGACGCTCCCGTCGCGATCCCGACCTCCGCGCCGACGAGTCCACCGGTGTGGGCAAAGGCGACGAGCATGAGGAACAGTGCGATCCCGTTGATCCCGAAGGCGGCGATCCGGGCGTTGAGCCGCCGGTCCTTGCCCTCACCCCGGATGAGCTCGAGCATGTCGCCCTGCCAGTCGCGCACGAGCCTCTCGACTCGTGGCGGGACGGTGTCGTCCGAGGCGGCGAGGGTCGGGGCCGCAGCCAGCACCGAGTCGCCCCCAGGCATGCCTCGCCACGTGCGGGCGATCTCGGCGGCCGCGCTGTCGGCGCGGGAACGGATGAGGTCGGCCACGCCGGTCTGCAGGGCCTCGTCGACCTGCTCGGCCGGCATCGGCGCCCCCTTGAGCGCCGCGGTGATCTTGTCGCGCCACCGGGAGATCTTGCTCTCCACCTGCCGGAAGAACTCGCCGGTCCCGACGAACTCCTGCCACCGCGCGAGGACCTCACCGCGCAGGAGCGAGCCGTCGGTCATGCCGGCCTCGACCTCGTCGCGCGCCCGGTCGTAGGCCTTGTCGACGACCAGGGCCAGAGCCCGGGTCGCCTCGTGCTGCAGACGGGTTGCCTCGATGACGGACTCGGTGCGTGCCTGGAGCGATGCGAGCGCCCCCTGGAGGGTGTGCGAGACGATGATGTTCCGTGCGCGCTGGTCGGTGGCGAGCGCCGTGAGCCACTGGCCGAGCCGGCCGAGGGCCTCCGGCGGCAGGAGCTTGTCCTCGGTGAGCGTCGTCTCGGGGATGGTGAACACCGGTGAGGTACCCATGCCCTGCTCGCGGAGCATCTCCACCAGGTGCGGCTTGATCTCGTCGATGTCCTCGGGCGGGACCCGGTCGAGGACGATGGCGACGGCGGTCCCCCGCTCGGACGCGGCGCGGAGCAGGTCCCACGGCACGGCATCGGCGTAGCGGGCGGCGGTCGTGACGAAGAGCCACATGTCGGCGGCCTGGAGCAGCTGTCCGGAGAGGGCGCGGTTGGCCTTGACGACCGAGTCGATGTCGGGGGCGTCGAGCAGGGCGAGACCGGGCTGCAGTGCAGAGGACTTCACGAGGCGCACGGTGCCCGGCTGGTCGCGGTCGTGGGCGCTCCCGGTGACGCGGCTCAGCTCGGGCAGGACGCGCTGGTTGCTGAACCAGTGGGCATCGCTGGGGTGATGGATCAGGACCGGGACCGTCGTCGTCGGCCGGAGCACACCTGAGGCGCTCACCTCACCGCCGACGATGGAGTTGACGAGGGTCGACTTGCCGGCGCCGGTCGAGCCGCCGACGACCGCGAGCAGCGGCGCATCGAGCGAGTCCAGGCGCGGCAGGATGTAGTCGTCGAGCTGCCGGAGCAGTGCGTGTCGCTCCGCCTGCGCGTCCGCCGTTTCCGGGAGGTCGAGCGGCAGCTCGGTCGCATCGAGAGTGTCCCGCAAGACGCCGACGGCCCCGCGCAGCGCGGCAGAGTCATCGAGTCCAGGATTCACGCCTCAAACACTACCTAGCGGCAGGGCTGAATCCGGAACCTCGATCACCGGCGGAACCGGAACTCGTCGTAGCCGCTGTCGGAGGAGCCGTCCGGATTCAGCCGCGGGCCGGTCGCGGGGTCGGGTAGGGCGGGCGTCTCGCCCCGGTCCTCCCCCGCCCCTGAGAGGTGAACCTGCTGCGGTGGCGGTACGGAAGTGCCGCTGCCGGTGAGTTCCTCACGTCCTGCCGCCGCTGCGAGACCCCCCTGTCCCGCCTCCACGGAACCGGGTGTCCCGGCCGCGGGCGCGGTGAGCGAAACCTCATCGTCCGCATCAGCCTGAGACTCATCGCCCCGGGCGGGTCGCCAGACCAGACCCACGATGAGGGCGGCCACCCACAGCAGCCCGTCGACGCCCGCGACCAGCAGCCGCGTGAGACCAGCGAACGTGTCCGGCGGGCCGAGCGCCGTCTCGGTCCCATCCAGGGTGGCGATGAGCCAGTTGGCATGGATGACGAAGCGGGAGACCGCCGTCGCGAGCCCCACAGCGACAGCGACGAGGAGCACTGCCCGCGCGACTCTCGAGGCGTGGCCGGACGCGAGCAACCCCAGTCCGATCCCGGCAGCGACGGCCCCGAAACCCGCCGTGACAGTGGTCAGCTGGAGCGACACCCAGGGCAGCACATCGGCCATGACGACGAGCCGGCTCATCCCCTGCGGGTCCGGCGGGCTATAGGCAATCTCTTCTCCCGCGGCCTGCCAGGCGCGCACGAGCACGAGAACCTCGACGACCACCGAGACCCCGGCTACGAGCGAGAGGACCGTGATCAGAGCGGCACGCCACCGACCGCGGATCCGTCTCTCGAGATCCCCGGGGCTTGGCCGTCCGCTCCCCATGCACAGAGCGTATGCGCCACTCCCCTCGAGCGATACCGCCCGGCGGGTGCGGGTCGGCTACCCGGCCAGAACCGTCCTGCGGACGGCAGTCGCGCGCTCGAGCACCTCAGGGTGTCCGGTGCCCGGTCGCAGGGCGAGCAGCGCATACAGGATCGCGGTCAGGTCCACGACCTCCTGGGTGAGCGCTCCGGCGACCGCCGGGATGTGGCCGAAGGCGGCAACGACCATGAGGCCCACGCTCAGCACCACCCCGATCCAGATCGCTGAGAGCGCCACGGAATAGGTGCGTCGGCCGATGTCGATCGCCTGGACGACCTTGCCGATGTCGTCGCGGGTGATGACGACGTCGGCCGCCTCGCTCGCGGCCGTGGAGCCGCGGGCGCCCATGGCGATGCCGACGTCGGCCGTGGCGAGGACGGGCGCATCGTTCACTCCGTCGCCGACCATGACGACCGGACGGTTCGGCATCGCCTGGACGAGAGCGACCTTGTCCTGGGGCAGGACCTCGGCGTGGACCGTCTCGATGCCCGCGTCCGTCGCGAGGTAGTCGGCGGTGATCCGGTTGTCGCCCGTGAGCATGGCGATGTCCTCGATACCCAGCTCACGCAGGACCCGCACGGTGTCAGCAGCGTTGTCACGCAAGGGATCGCTGAGGACGAGGTTGCCGATGAAGCGGTCGTCCACCGCGACCGCGACGGAGGTCTCACCGGGCTCGAGCCGGCTCAGGTAGGCGTTGGGATCACGCTCCCGGACGAAGCCGAGCTTGCCGACGACGACGGTGTGCCCATCCACCTCGGCGACGACCCCGTCGGTGGCCTCCTCCTCGCCCTCGCGCCCAGGGGAGAGCTCGAGGCCTCGCTCCTCCGCAGCGCGCATGACGCCGTCGGCGAGGACGTGCGAGGAGTACTGCTCTGCCGAGGCGGCCAGCCGCAGGAGCTCGTTCTCGTCCACCCCGGGCACGGCGTCGATCCGGACCACCTCCGGCCGTCCCCGGCTCAGGGTCCCGGTCTTGTCGAAGGCGACCGACCTGGCTCTCGCGAGCCCCTCGAGAGTCGCGCCACCCTTGACGATGATGCCGACGCGCGCGGCCCGGCTCGTGCCGCCGAGGAAGGCCACGGGCGCGGCGATGAGGAGCGGGCAGGGCGTCGCGAGGACCATGACCTCAGCGAAGCGGACCGGGTCCCCGGACAGCCACCAGGCCACCGCACCGATCGTGAGCGACACCGCCGTGAACGGCACGGCGAAGCGGTCCGCCAACCGAACCGTCCGCGCCTTCGACTCCTCGGCCTGCTCAACGAGCCGCAGGATGTGCTGGTACTGCGAGTCCGCCGCCCTGGACGTCGCCCGCAGCCGGACCGCCTGGGTCCCGTTCACCGCCCCGCTGAGGATCTGCTCACCCCGCACGTGCTGCGCAGGCAGGCTCTCCCCGGTGAGCGACGACTCGTCGAAGACGGCCTCCTCGTCGAGGAGCACGCCGTTGACCGGCACCACCTCCGACGGTCGTACGAGAAGCACGTCCCCCGGCTCGACCTCGTCGACGGGCACGTCAATGACCAGCGGCTCACCGGGGTCCGCATCCTGCAGATCAGGTATGCGGTGGGCCACCAGCGGAGCCCGCTCCAGGAGCGTGGTGAGCTCGGCACGCGCCCGGGCCGCCGCGTACGACTCCAGCGCCTCGCCGCCGGTGAGCATGAGGACGATGATGAGCGAGGCGACGTACTCTCCCACCGCCAGGGTCGAGACCATCGCGACGACCGCGAGGATGTCCAGCCCGTAGTGCCCTCGCAGGATGTCGCGGACCATGTCCACGGCGGTGTGCAGGATGACGAGCCCGACGTAGACAGTGGCCACCCACGAGGCGATGACGTCCTCGCCGGACCACAGCAGTCCGAGCACAGTGGCGAACACGAGCAGCGTCAGCACGAGCACCGGCTGACGTCGGATGGCGGCAACTACTCGCATACCTGAGACATAACTCAGTTCGCTCCGTGTTGCCACCAAGGTGAGGCTGTGTTGGCTGACCTACACTGAGCGTCGCGTCATGCCTCCGTAGCTCAGCTGGATAGAGCAAGGGCCTTCTAATCCCTAGGTCGCAGGTTCGAGTCCTGCCGGGGGCGCAGCATAAAACGGCCGCTGACCTGCACAAACGCAGGTAGCGGTCGTTTCGCATGTTGTAAGCGTGTGACTCGGCCCCAATAGAGGCGGCCCCCGCGATGCGCAAACATCCGAGGGCCAGACGGAAACCGAACCTGAGAGGGGTTCCCGTGGGCACCATCCTACGCAACGACACCGACACCGCACCTCAGCCGCGCCAGTGGCGCGCGTCCTGCGAGGTCTGCGGGTGGACACAGACAGCCGGCACCTACACCGACGCGGGCACCCTCGCCAGGGCGCACGCCGACGAGTGCCCCGAGGCGGCGACGCTCGTCGAGGCGGTGTGAGCCGTGGCTATCGCACTCATCCTCTTCGCCTTGACCGCCCTCGCGGCCTACGCGCTCCCGATGCGGCACCAGCCATGAGCACCGCGGCGGCCTACATGCGGCCCGTACACGACTCGCGCGGGGTTAGACGGCAGGTCGCCCGGTGGACACGATGCCGCCGGGCTACCAGTCGTGCCCGGGTGCGAACAGGCGTCACGGCATTGGGAGGGTTCGCCACCACTCTGCCCCGCGTCAGCGGGTCCGCTCCCGCCTCTATCTCGAGCAACGACAACTGGAAGGAACACACGATGAACACGACAACCACACCGACACCGGCCGCCCGCACGCTGAGCGACGTTCTGGGCGATGGTGCGAGCATCCTCGCCGGCCGCGGCGCTCTGGCGGTCGCATGGAACGGTGACATGCGATTCACGGTCTACCGCCTCGATGAGCTCGGGCAGCTCGTCGAGGAACTGCAATCACACTTTGCCGGCGTGCAGGGTGACTACCTCGGCGCGCGCCAGGTCGCCGCGATGATCCTCGGCGGTGAGCAGTGAGCACCGAACCGACCCCGGCCCCG
>JAAYCP010000270.1 GCA_012729695.1 Actinomycetales bacterium
CTGATCGGGTGACCGGGTTCTGGGCCGCTGACCGCGTAGTTGCACGGTCTGCGGGGCGCAGGCCGGTCGCGTCCTGGACAACCCGGTCACGGCTCGGCCCGCTCCGGGTTGGCTCAGCACAGGCGGTATGCGTGGGGCAGGCCTGTCGGACCCCTCACCTAGAGTCGGTGACGTGTTCCTCCTTGAAGACCGTGTCTCGCGCGACGACAGCGTTGCCCTCAGTGACCCTGTGCGAGAAGGCTTTGCGCTCGACAACGTTGCGTGGGCCGGCGTCGCATGCGGGTCTCGTGTCGCACCTTGCGTCGGGAGTGGTCTGCGCGTCGTGCTCAGCCCGAGCGACCTGCGGCTGGCTGCCGAGTGCGAGTTCGCCCTCCTGCGCGGCCTCGATGAGCGGCTCGGACGACTTGCCGCCGAGGAGGCCGCACCTGACCTGATGCTCGAGCGGGTCGCCCAGCTCGGTGACGAGCACGAGCAGGGCGAGCTGCGGCGGCTCGTCGCGGCCCACCCCGCACCGGGCGCGGTCGTGACGTTCGCCCGACCGAGGCACACCGAGTCGGAGCTGCGCGCCGCGCATGAGCGCACCCTGCGGACCCTGGCCGACCCCACGGTCGAGGTCGTCTCCCAGGCGACTGTCTTCGACGGGAGCTTCGTCGGGCACATCGACTTCCTCGAGCGCGTGCCGGTGGGCGACTCGACCGGCTGGATCGTCAGCGACACCAAGCTCGCCCGGTCCGCATCCGTGCCGGCCCTGCTCCAGGTCGCGGGATACGCCGACATCCTGCAGCAGGCCGGCGTGCCGCTCGCTCCGGTGGCCCGGCTCGTTCTCGGCAGCGGCGTGAGCGAGGACTTCCGCCTCGACGAGATCATCCCGGTCTACCGCGCCCGGCGACACCGGCTCGAGGAGGTCGTGCGCGAGCACCTTGCCGCCGCGGGGCCGGTGGCGTGGGGAGACGACCGCTTCATGGCGTGCGGCCGGTGCGACGTCTGCGACGTCGAGGTCGAGCGGCACGATGACCTGCTCCTCGTCGCCGGGATGCGCCGTCCGACCCGCAGGCACCTCCTCGACGCCGGGATCACGACGATGACCGAGCTCGCCGCATTCGAGGGCGAGATGGACGACATCAACCCCGCCCGCCTGGACAAGCTGCGCGCTCAGGCAAGGCTCCAGGTCGAGGGCCGTGAGAAGGGCGCGTTGACCTATGAGGTCATCGACCAGGACGTGCTCGCCCGCATGCCCGCCCCCAGCCCCGGAGACATCTTCTTCGACTTCGAGGGCGACCCTCTCTGGATCGAGCCCGGCGACACGACGTGGGGGCTGGAGTACCTCTTCGGACTCATCGAGGTCGACCAGTACTCCCCCACGGCGGAGGACCCGGCGGCCGGCACACGGTTCCGTGCCTTCTGGGCCCACGACCGGGCCGAGGAGCGCCAGGCGCTCATCGACTTCGTCTCTTACGTCACTGAGCGGCGCAAGCGCTGGCCCGACCTGCACATCTACCACTACGCCCCCTACGAGACGGCGGCCCTCACCCGGCTCGCCGCTCGGCACGGCGTGTGTGAGGACGAGATCGACCAGTTCCTCCGCGACGGACTGTTCATCGATCTGTATGCCGTGGTCCGTGGGGCCGTTCGGGTCTCGGACCGCTCCTACTCGCTGAAGAAGCTCGAGCCTCTCTACATGGCGGCCCGCGACGCCGAGGTGACCAACGCCGCCGACTCGATCGTCGTGTACCACCAGTACATGGCGGCCCGGGATGCCGGTCGGGAGGAGGAAGCGGGGAGACTCCTCGACGACATCACCGCATACAACCGGGACGACTGCGTCTCGACGATGCTCCTCGCAGGCTGGCTGCGCGGCCTGCGGGACGACTCGCCGGTCTCCGACAGTGAGCCGCTCGAGAGTGAGCCGTCCCGGGGACCGAGCGAGAGGACGCTCTCGCACATCGCTCTGGAGTCCTCCGTCCGGAATCTCATCGCGAGCATCAAGCCGGCTGAACGCACTGCCGACGACCGCGCCGTCGCGCTCGCCGCCTCGGCCATCCTCTTCCACGCCCGTGAGGCCAAGCCGTTCTGGCAGCGGTACTTCGATCGGCTCCGGCACCCGGCGCGCGAGTGGCGGGGCAGCCGGGACGAGCCGGTCTTCGTCGTCGACTCCGGCGAGGTCCTGCGCGGCTGGGCCAAGGAGGGCCGCCAGCGCAAGCCACGCCGGCTGCTCAGGCTCACCGGCGAGACACTCGGCGGCGAGTCCCTCGGGCCGGGCGCACGGGGGCTCAGGGCCGTGTATGCGGTGCCCACCCCGACCGGCATCGCACTGACCCCGGATGCCTGCTACGGCGTCGGGTCGGGGACCACGGTGATCGAGGCCTCGGAGGAGGTCGTCGGCTCGCGGCGGGTGCGCCAGACGCTCATCGTCGAGGAGTCATGCCCGAGTGAGGCAGGGCACGACGACCTGCCTGCCGCGCTCGTCGGCGGTGAGCAGATCCGCGCCGACTCGATCACCGACGCGCTCGCCGAGATCGCCGAGGAGATCCGTTCGGGCCACCCCAGCCTTCCGGCGCGGGCCGGGATCGACGTGCTGCGCAGGATTCCGCCTCGGCTGAGGGACGGAGGCCGACTCCCCCAACCTGGCGAGGGTCCGAACCGCTACATCGACGCCATCCGCGACGCCCTGCTCGGGATGGATGACTCGTACGTGGCGGTGCAAGGTCCTCCCGGGACGGGGAAGACCTACGTCGGAGGTCACGTCATCGCCGACCTCGTCCTGAAGCGCGGGTGGAAGGTCGGGGTCTGCTCGCAGAGTCACCAGGCCATCGAGAACATCCTGTCCGCGGTCATCAAGGCAGGTGTGCCCCGCGATCTCGTCGCCAAGGACACCAAGTGCACCGATGATCCCCCGTGGACCGACCTCGAGAAGGCCGACCACCTGCGCCGGTTCATCGACGAGCGCGCGGTGAGCCGTCCCGGCTCCGGCCTCGTCATCGGTGGCACGGCCTGGGACCTGACGAACACCAAGCGGATCCAGCGCGGAGAGCTCGACCTCGTCGTCATCGACGAGGCCGGCCAGTACTCCCTCGCCAACACTCTCGCTGCCTCGATCGCCGGGGCGCGGCTCCTCCTGCTCGGCGACCCCGCGCAGCTGCCCCAGGTCTCCACGGGCACGCACCCGGATCCGGTCGATGCCTCGGCGCTGGGGTGGCTGCTGCCCGAGGACGCTGCCGAGGGCCGCACCCTGCCGCCCGAGCTCGGCTACTTCCTCGAGCGCACATGGCGTCTGCATCCAGCGCTCGTCGCACCACTGTCCGTGCTCGCCTATGACGGCGGGCTTCTCGCCCAGCCGGGTGCCGGCGATGCGCGGCACCTCGACGGGCTGGCGCCCGGACTGCACGAGTGCCTCGTCGACCACCACGACAACTCCACCGCGTCGCCGGAGGAGGCGGCCGCTGTCGTCGACCTCGTGCGCCGGCTCCTCGGGTCGACCTGGCACGACCCCTCCGAGGGTGGCGGACCCCGCCCACTGGATCAGGGCGACGTCATCGTCGTCACGCCCTACAACCACCAGGTGCGCGTGCTGGAGAACACGTTGGCGGCCGCCGGGCTGGACCAGGTCGCGGTCGGCACGGTGGACAAGTTCCAGGGCCAGGAGGCGCCGGTGGCGATCCTCTCGATGGCCGCCTCGTCGCACACCGACGTCAGCCGTGGCATGGGATTCCTGCTCAGCCGCAACCGGATCAACGTCGCCCTCTCCCGCGGCAAGTGGGCAGCCATCATCGTCCGCTCACCCGTGCTCACTGATTTCGCGCCCCGGTCCACGGACGAGCTCGTCGCCCTGGGCGCCTTCCTCACGCTCTGCGAGGCGGCTCACCGGATCGAGCTCGCCTAGCCCTTCGGGCGCCTTGGTCGAGTGCGCGGACTCACTCCCCCAGCCGGTCCAGTACGCCTGGTCCTCCGCCCGACCACCCCCGACCGACCTTGAGTGCCTCCCGATAGGTTGAGCGGTATGCGCACTCTCAACGGAATCGATGACCTCGAGGCCCTCGTCGGCCAGCACCTCGGCACCAGCGACTGGGTGGAGATCACCCAGGAGCGCATCAATCTCTTCGCCGAGGCCACCGGTGACCACCAGTGGATCCACGTGGACACCGAGAAGGCCGCGCAGGGTCCGTTCGGCACGACCATCGCCCACGGGTACCTCACGCTCAGCCTGCTGCCGCTCTTCTACCAGTCGGTCTACAGCGTCGAGGGCGTGAAGATGGGGATCAACTACGGCGCCAACAAGGTGCGGTTCCTCAACCCGGTCCCGGTCGGCTCCCGGCTGCGCGCCTCGATCGAGGTTGCCGAGGTCAAGCGGCTGCCGAATGACGGCGCCCAGGTGACGTGGAACGTCACGGTCGAGCTCGAGGGCTCGTCGAAGCCGGCCTGCTTCGCCGAGACCATCTCAGTCTTCTACCTCTGACCGGCATGACCGAGACCACGACCCTGCAGTCCGAGCTGCCCGGTGCTGATCTCGGCGCCCTCGCTCGCTGGCTCCATGAGCAGCACCCCGGGCTGATCACAGGTCAGCTCGTCGGGTTCCTCGTCCCGGGCGGCAAGTCCAACCTCACCTATATCGTCACCGACGAGGTGGGCCAGGAGCTCGTCCTGCGCAGGCCGCCCCTGGGGCACGTGCTGGCCACCGCCCACGACATGGGCCGCGAGGCAC
>JAAYCP010000271.1 GCA_012729695.1 Actinomycetales bacterium
CCCTGGGCGCGACCGCGGAGACGGTCGTGCACTTCGCCGACCTGACCGACGACGAGATCGAGGCCTACGTCGCCACCGGCGAGCCGCTCCAGGTCGCCGGCGCCTTCACCATCGACGGCCTGGGCGCCCCGTTCGTCCGCGGCATCGAGGGTGACCACACCAACGTGGTCGGGCTGTCCCTCCCGCTGCTGCGCGAGCTGCTCCGCGACCTCGGGGTGCGCTGGTCCGACCTCACCACCTGACGGTCAGGGACGCGGCGCGAGGTCCCCGTACACCGACCGTGCCTTCGTGAGTGCGGCGACATAGCCGGCCCTCTCGACCCGGTCGCCATCCGCCTCCGGCCCGACGGCCAGGGCGCCGCGCACCGAGGCCAACGAGGCGAAGCCCTTGCGGTCCATCCACGCCTCGAGGCCGCTGATCAGGTCGGCGGCGTACTCCGGGCCGTGACGCAGCAGCGCGGAGGCCGTCATGACGACGTCGGCGCCGGCGAGGAGATACGCCGCGACGTCGCTGGCGTCCTCGACTCCCGTCGTGGCCGCGAGCGAGCAGGTTCCCAGCCGGCCGTGGAGCAGCGCGATCCAGGTCCGGGCGAGGCGGCCCTCCTCCGTCGTCGACAGCGTCGGCGCCGGCTCGACCGTGAGGGTCTCGGTGTCGACATCGGGCTGGACGAAGCGGTTGAAGAGGACGAGTCCGGCCGCACCCTCCGACGCAATCGCCTGGGCCATCGCCGCGGTCGAGGAGAAGAACGGGCTGAGCTTGACCGCGACCGGCACAGAGACCGAGGCGACGACGTCGCGCACGATGTCGAGGTGCCGCTCCTCCACCTCGGCGCCGGTCAGCGACGCCCGGCCAGGCACCGCATACACATTGAGCTCGACCGCGGCGGCGCCGGCGGTCTCCATGGACCGGGCGATCCCGGTCCAGCCGCCCGGTGTCGAGCCGTTGAGGCTCGCGATGACGGGGACCTCCGGGAGGGCCCGCACGGCGTTCTCCAGCTGCCGCAGGTAGGGGGTGGTGCCGCCGAAGTCGACGTCCGGCCCACCGGGCAGGTAGGTGGTCGCCTCACTGAAGGCGTGCTCGTGCGCCTCGGTGATCGCGAGGTCGCGCAGCTCCTCCTGCCGGACCTGCTCCTCGAAGAGCGACGGCAGCACGACGGCCCCCACCCCCGCGTCGACGGCGGCCCTGAGGGTGTCGAGACGTGCCGTGACCGGCGATGCGGAGGCCACGACAGGGCTGCGCAGAGGAAGACCGAGGTAGGTGGTCGTCAGGTCCATGACCGGCTCTTTCGTGCATCAGGGGTGAACTGGGCTGCGCTGCGCGTGGCCATCTCCTCGTAGACCGCCCAGCGCTGGTTGACGGACTCCTGCGCGAGCTCCAGAAGCCGTTCTGCCTCTTCGGGATTCGCGTTCCTCAGCATGCGGTAGCGCAACTCGCGGTAGATGTAGTCCGACAGCGGGATCGACGGACGGGGCGAGTCGAGCTGGAAGGGGTTGCCGCCGGCGTCGCGGACGACGGGGTCGTAGCGCACGAGCGGCCAGTGGCCGGAGCGGACGGCCCGCTGCTGCTGGTTGAGCCCCTCGCTCATCTCGATTCCGTGGGCGATGCAGTGGCTGTAGGCGATGATGAGCGACGGCCCCTCGTAGGCCTCGGCCTCGCGGAAGGCGCGCAGGGTCTGCTGCGCGTCGGCGCCCATGGCGACCCGGGCGACGTAGACGCTGCCGTAGGCGATGGCCTGGAGGGCCAGATCCTTCTTCGCCACCGTCTTCCCGGCGGCCGCGAACTTGGCGACCGCACCGAGCGGCGTGGCCTTGGAGGACTGGCCTCCGGTGTTCGAGTACACCTCGGTGTCGAGCACGAGGACGTTGACGTTCCGGCCGCTGGCGAGGACGTGGTCCAGACCTCCGGAGCCGATGTCGTAGGCCCAGCCGTCACCGCCGACGATCCAGATGCTGCGTCGCACGAGGTGGTCGATGACGCTGCGCAGGTCGGCGACGCGCGGGTCGTCGATCGTCTCGAGCCGGCGCTGGATCTCCTCGACCCGGGCGCGCTGGGCGGCGAGCTCGGACTCGCGCACCTGGGGCGCCTCGAGCACCGCGTCGACGAGCTCGGGGCCGATGAGATCGCGGAGCTCGTCGAGCCGGGTACGCGCCAGGCGGGTGTGCAGATCGTTCGCGAGCTGGAGCCCGAGGCCGAACTCGGCGTTGTCCTCGAAGAGCGAGTTCGACCACGCCGGACCGCGGCCCTGGCTGTTCTTCGTCCACGGGGTCGTGGGCAGGTTGCCGCCGTAGATCGACGAGCAGCCGGTCGCGTTCGCGATCGTCGCCCGGTCGCCGAAGAGCTGGCTGAGCAGCTTGAGGTACGGCGTCTCCCCGCAGCCGGAGCAGGCACCGGAGAACTCGAAGAGCGGCTCGAGGAACTGGGTGCCGCGCACGGTTCCGAAGTCGACCCGGGAGCGGTCGTTGACCGGGATGGTCTCGAAGAAGGCCACCTCCCGCGGCCCGTCGGTATGCCGTGGTCCGGCATCGACGAGATTGATCGCCTTGCGCGTGGAGCCGGGAACCGGGCTCACCGGGCACGCCTCGACACAGAGCCCGCAGCCGGTGCAGTCCTCGGTGTAGATCTGCAGGGTGTAGCGCGTGTTCGGCAGTCCGACTGCGTTCAGCAGGGCGCTGGCGAAGGTCTCGGGAGCACCGTCGAGGTCGTCCTGGTCGTAGAACTTCGCGCGGATCACGCTGTGCGGACAGACGAATCCGCAGTTGCCGCACTGGATGCAGGCCTGCGGGTCCCACTCGGCGACGAGGTCGGAGATCCGCCGCTTCTCGTATGCGGTGGTCCCGCTGGGGAAGGTGCCGTCGACCGGGAGGGCGCTCACCGGGAGGGCGTCCCCGCGGCCGCCCATCATCGTGGCCGTGACGGTGCGCACGAACTCCGGCGCGTGCTCCGGGATGAGGGGTGGCGGCTCGTGGGTCGAGCGGGTCTCCGGGCTCACGTGGACCTCGTGGAGGTGCGCCACGGCCGCATCGACGGCCGCCTCGTTGCGGCTGACGATCTCCTGGCCGCGCCGCGCATACGTGTGCCGGATCGCGGACTTGATCCGCTCGATCGCCTCGTCCCGCGGCAGCACCCCGGAGATCGCGAAGAAGCAGGTCTGCAGCACGGTGTTGGTGCGACCGGGGAGGCCGGCGTCGCGGGCCACCTTGTCGGCGTCGATGACGAAGAGGCGTAGGCCCTTGGCGAGGATCGCGTCCTGGACCGAACGGCTCAGGCTCGTCCATACCTCGTCGACCGGGGTGGCTGTGTTGAGGAGGACCACAGCACCGGGGGCGGCGACGTCGAGGACGTCGAGGGTGTCGAGCAGCCTCTCGTGGTGGACCCCGACGAACTGGGCCGCGGTGACGAGGTAGGGCGCGGCGATCGGGTGCGGCCCGAAGCGCAGGTGGGAGATCGTCGTGCCGCCGGACTTCTTCGAGTCGTAGACGAAGTACGCCTGGGCGTAGC
>JAAYCP010000272.1 GCA_012729695.1 Actinomycetales bacterium
CGCCCACGTACGGCCTCAGCGGCGCAGTGCTCGCGGACCTCCTGCTCGGTGGCCACATCGAGATCCGGGACGGGAAGAAGCCGCGGGTCTACGTCACGACCCAGGGCTCGGCCGGCCATCCTGTGCTGGACGCGGCTCTGGAACGCCTCCGGCAGAAGGACGGGAAGAAGCTCTCGAGCCTGGTGACCGACGGCAAGCTCAACCCTGGGGAGAACGTCGCGCACTCACTCGCCAACGCCGGGGTCATCAGGATCGAGCCGAAACGTGCTCTGGGGCTGATCTCCGCGCGCTATCCGGTCCTGGACCCCGGCCCTGAGAGGGAGCTTCGCGAGCGGCTCCGCGCGGTGATCGCCGGTGCGACCCCCGACGCTCACGAGGCGATTCTGCTCTCCCTGCTCCTGGGGATGGACCTTGCGCAGTACGTGCTCAAGGAGGAGAAGGGCTCCCTCGAGAACAAGGAGCTGAAGCGGCGGATCGAGGAGGTGTCCGACGGCGGGGAGATCGGCGCAGCCGTGGCGAAGGCCATCGAGGAGGTCCGTGCTGCGGTCATGGCTGCCGCCATCACCGCGGCGACGGTCGGCGCAGCTTCGTCGAGCTGACCAGAGCGACCCGACAGCTCAGCCCGGGTGCTCCGAAGCCTCTGCCCGGCGGTGCATCCGCCGCTCCACGAGCTTGAACGCCTCGGTCGCCCAGAGCACGACCGACGCCAGAACGGTGCAGATCACCCACTGCTCACCCGTCAGGGCTACCGTGCCGAATGCCTTCTGCAGCAAGGGAACATGCACCACAGCGACCTGCAGGACGACCGTGAGTGCCAGCGCCCCCCAGAGCCAGGGGTTGTGGAACATCCGGTGGAAGGCGCTCTGGACCGCCGACCGGGCACTGAGCGCATTGAAGAGCTGGGCGAGGACGAGGGTCGTGAACCCGGCCGTGCGCGCGGTGACGAAGGACTCGTTGGCCTCGAACAGGCCGTTGCCCTCGAAGAGTCCGCCCGGCAGCAGCAGGTCCATGGTCGCCAGAGTCACCGCTGCCATGACCACCCCGGTGGAGATGATGCGGCCCCACATGGCCCCGTCGATGATCCGCTTGCGGGGGTCGCGCGGCGGCCGGTCCATGACGTCGTCGATCTCGGGATCGAGCCCCATGGCGATGGCGGGCCCGGAGTCGGTGACGAGGTTGATCCAGAGGATCTGGGTGGCGAGGAGGGGGAGGATGAGCGCACCCGGGTTCGCCGGGTCGCGCAGCCCGATGACGCCGGCCAGGACGATGCCGAAGAACACCGTGAAGATCTCCCCCATGTTGGAGGAGAGCAGGTAGCGCAGGAACTTCGTGATGTTGTCGAAGATGATCCGGCCGCGGCGCACGGACGCGACGATCGTCGCGTAGTTGTCATCGGCGAGGATCATCCGCGCGGCCTCCTTCGTCACCTCCGTCCCGGTGCCCATCGCGATTCCGATGTCGGCGCTCTTGAGCGCCGGCGCGTCGTTGACGCCGTCGCCGGTCATGGCGACGATGTGCCCCCGCCGCTGGAGAGCGTCGACGATACGCAGCTTGTGCTGGGGGGCGACCCGCGCATACACACTGACCCTGGAGACGAGGTCGTCGAGCTCGTCGTCCGTCAAGGGCTCCAGCTCCACCCCGGACGCGGCGGGCTCGCCCTCCCCGATGATGCCGAGGTCGGCTGCGATCCGCTGAGCGGTGGCCGGGTGGTCCCCGGTGATCATGATGGTGCGCACCCCGGCCCGGCTCGCCGCGCGGACGGCGTCGCGGGCCTCGTCCCGCGGTGGGTCGATGATGCCGACAACGCCGGCGAGGATGAGGTCGCGCTCGATCTCCTCCGGCTCCGGCGGCTCGTCGTCACCGCCGGGTCGGTATGCGACGCCCAGGGTCCGGTACCCCTCACCTGAGAGTCCCTCGACGGTCTCCATGATCGCTGCCCGGGTGGCGTCGTCGAGGGGCACGGTCGTCGTCCCGGAGCGGACCGCGACACATCGCGCCAGGAGGATGTCGGGTGCGCCCTTGGTGAAGACCCGCTTCTCGTCGTCGGTGTCTCTCGCCGCGACCACGGACATGAGCTTGCGCTCCGAGGTGAACGGGACCTCGGCCCGTCGCTCGTAGCAGGAGATCCGCTCGGCCGCGCCGTCGAGCTTGTGCTTGGCGACGATGAACGCCGCCTCGGTCGGGTCGCCGTGGACCACCCACTCCCCGTCCTCCTGGGAGACCGTGGCGTTGTTGGCGACACAGCCGCCGATGAGGACGACCCGGGCCTCCTCGAGGACGGCGTCGACGTCGCACTCGTCCTCCCCGTCGTGGTCATGCGCGCTGCCGGCGGGCGTGCGGGAGAGGGCCGTCGCCGACCCCTCGGGGGCATAGCCGGTGCCGGTCAGCTCAACCCGCCCAGAGAGCGTGACGATGGTGCGCAGCGTCATCTCGTTGCGGGTGAGAGTGCCGGTCTTGTCGGAGCAGATGACCGAGGTGGAACCGAGGGTCTCGACCGAGTGCAGGTGCTTCATGACCGCGTTGCGGCGGGCCATGTCGCGCACGCCGATGGCGAGGACGAGGGAGAGGATGGCCGGCAGTCCCTCGGGGACCGCGGCGACCGCGAGCGAGACCCCGAGGAGGAGGATCGTCACCCACTCCTGGGAGCTGCTCGGGCTCTGGAGGAGCGCGAGGGTCCCCATGACGATGAGGGCGATGACGATGACGACGGCGCCGAGGTTGCGGGAGACCCGCGCGATCTCGACCTGAAGGGGCGAGGGCTCCTGCTCGGTGCGGTCGAGCAGCTCCGCGATACGCCCCATCTCGGTCCGCATGCCCGTGCTCGTGACGACGGCCCGACCGACGCCCTCGACGACGCCGGTTCCCTTGTAGACCATGTTCACCCTGTCCGCGAGCGCGAGGTCTCCGGTCAGGGTGTCCGCGGACTTCACGACCGCGGCGGACTCGCCGGTGAGCGCGGCCTCCTGGACCTTGAGGCCGCTCGCGCTGAGCAGCCGGGCATCGGCACCGATCGCGTCCCCCTCGCTGAGCAGGAGGATGTCGCCAGGCACGAGACGGCTCGAGGGCACGCTCGTCGGCTTCCCGTCGCGCAGCACCGAGGAGGTCACGGCCGTCATGTCCGCGAGCGCAGCCACCGCGTCGGCGGCCTTCTCCTCCTCGATGAAGCCGATCACGGCGTTGAGCAGGACGATCGCCGCGATGACGACGGCGTCGACGGGGAGACCCCCGGCGCCCTCGACGACCCAGGCCACGAGGGACACGGCGATAGCCCCGAGGAGCAGCAGGACGAGGGGGTCCTGGAACTGCGCCAGGATGCGGCGCCACAGCGGCACGGCCTCGCTCGCGCGCAGCTCGTTCGGTCCGAACTTCTCCAGCCGGGCCTCGGCCTCAGCCGTGCTCAGGCCGACGTCCGGCGCCACACCGAGCTGCTCGGCGAGGTTGCTGGAGTCACTGAGATGAGGGACGGATTCCGCGCTGTCCTGGCGCAGGGGAGCCATGTCCCCATCCTCTCAGGTGCCCCATCGCGCGGTCGTGAGCGGTGCTGGTCGCGGGTCGCCGAGCGGGTCGCGGGGGCGATCACTCACCCGGCGGTCTCCCGGGGCTGGAAATCCGCTCGCGAAATACACTGCCCGTATGCGCTCGAGCTGGCTCCTCGTCCTCGGCGCCACAGCCCTCCTCGCCGGCCAGGCGGTCGCAAGCGGTCACGTGGTGTTCGCGGTCGGGTATGCGCTGGCCGGGCTGGCCCTGGCCCACTGGCTCAGCCCGTGGCAGGGCGGGCGAAGCACGACCCACGCCGAGGTCGCCGGGGGCCCCCTGGCCGAGAACGGGGTCGTCATCTACTGGCGCCCGGGCTGTGTGTTCTGTGCGCGCCTGCGCGCCCGGCTCGGCTCTCTGCGTCGTCGCGCGACCTGGGTCAACATCTGGCAGGACCCTGAGGCGGCTGCGTTCGTCGCGAGTGTGAACGACGGCAACGAGGTGGTCCCGACGGTGCTCATCGACGGCGTGCCGGTCACCAACCCCGAGCCGGACCGCGTGCGTGAGGCACTCGCTGCCCGCTAGGTGTCGACAGGGGCCGTGGACCCGACGATGATCGACCTGAACCCCGGCAGAGTCCGCTGATGACAGCGCGCGATGCACGTGCGCACGTCGACAGCAGACCAGTAGCGATAGATAGCAGACCAGCAACGACGAAGGAGGAGATTGGATGCCAGGACACAGGATCTTCCGCATGAGCTTCGCGAGCATCTATCCGCACTACGTGACGAAGGTCGAGCGCAAGGGTCACACCAAGGCCGAGCTCCACGACGTCCTCTCCTGGCTCACGGGCTATGACGAGGAGGGGCTGCAGCGCGTCATCGACGAGGAGGTCACCCTGGAGGACTTCTTCGCCCAGGCGCCCGCGCTGAATCCGAATGCCGAGCTCATCCGGGGAACGATCTGCGGCTACAAGGTCCAGGAGATCGAGGACCCGCTCATGCAGAGGATCCGGTGGATGGATCTGCTCGTCGACGAGGTCGCCCGCGGCAAGAAGATGTCGTCGATCAAGCGCGAGCCCGCGGCCTGAGCCACGATCAGCTGCCCCCGAGCCCCAACGTCCCGATCTGCCGCTGGACCAGCGCCTCGAACAGGTAGTCGGCAGGGTCCGCCGATCCGACCAGATGACCCGCGAGCTCGAGTGACACGGCCCCGATGAGGGCCGCCAGCTCGGCGAGGATGGCGGCCGCCGCCGAGGGCTCCAGGTCCGGCACGAGGTCCGTCATCCCCGCCATCTGAGCGGTGAGGCGACGGTTGCGAAAGCCCTCGACCGACGCATACAGACCGATCTGGAGGAAAGGCGTCGCAACGGCGGCCGCTGCCGGGATCGTCTCGGGCGGTGCGACGTATCCGGGGATGGGGGTCCCGTAGATGAGCTGGAACTCGTGCGGCCTCGAGCGCGCCCAGTCGCGCAGCGTGTGCGCCAGCCGCGTCCAGCGGCGGGCGGGGGTACGGGCCGAGGCCCCGTTCAGAGCCTCCGCAAGATGGCCGTAGCTCTCCACGATCATCGCGGTGAGGAGCGCCTCACGCGTGGGGAAGTAGCGGTACACCGCCGACGACACCATGCCCACCTCGCGGGCGATGGCGCGCATCGACAGCCCGCCCGCGCCCTCCTCGGCGAGCTCCCTGCGAGCCGCTTCCATGATCGCTGCCGTCGTGCGCTCACGCGCCTCGTCCCTGATGCCCATAGCCCCATCCTGCCAGAACTGGAAGCACTGCTCTTGCTTTTGCTCTTCCGACCGCGCTACGCTCGGCTCATCAAAAGCGAGAGCACTGCTCTCTAAATCCGAGAGGAACCGCCATGAGCACCCCGACCACCACCCGCCACCTCATCGCTCCGACGATCGCGACCGGGGTCCTCATGGCGGGCTATCTCCTCCTGCGCCCCTACGGCGACGTCGAGCAGGGCGCGGCGATGGCCGAGGCCTTCGCCTCACCGGCCTGGGTCGCCGCGCACATCCTCGGGGCGCTCGCGCTCGCCTCCTTCGCCCGGCTCGCGCTGCGTGTCGCGGACCTGGGCGACAGCACCACCGCGCGGATCGGTCGCTTCACCGGGCTCGCGGGAGCGGTCCTCGTCCTGCCGTACTACGGCGCCGAGACCTTCGGGCTGCACGCGGTCGGCAGCCGGGCGCTCGCCGACCCCGGGACGCTGGAGCTCGTCGCCCCGATCCGCAACCAGCCCGCTGCCCTGACGATGTTCGGCCTCGGCCTCGTGCTCCTCGCCGTCGCAGCGGTATGCGTGGGCCGGGTCCTCGGTCGGCCCGCCTGGCCGTTGGCGGCCACGATGGCGCTCGTCCTGCCGCAGTACTTCCTGCCGCCGTTCGCGCGGATGGCCTTCGGTGTCGCGACCCTCATCGCAGCCGTGATCCTCGTGCAGCACCTCTGGACAGCTGCTGACTCCGAGCGGGTGGACAGCACCGCCCCGGTCGACCTCGAACCGGTGCGGTGAGAGCGGTCACCCGCAACTGCAGGGACCAGGCCCGAGGAGGATACTGGGGGCTAAGGCCGAGCGCACGGTGCGCTCACCACCCATCGCTGCCCCACACCCCCGGGGCAGCGCACCTGAGAAGGGACACAGATGAGAAGGACAAAGATGTCCGTGGCGGTCGTCGCGATCGCCGCACTCGGACTGACGGCATGCGCCACCGGAACGGACACTGACAGCCCGGCGACCGACTCCGAGACCACCGCAGCAGAGGAGACCACTGCTGCTGAGGGCGGCGCCGGCGGAGAGGTCGGTGTCTTCACCTGGTGGGCTGACGGCTCGGAGAAGGAAGGCCTCGACGCACTCGTCGAGGTCTTCAACGAGAAGTTCCCCAACGACACGTTCGTCAACCTCGCGGTCGCAGGTGGCGCCGGCACGAACGCCAAGGCCAAGCTCGCGTCCGACCTCGAGAACGGCAACCCGCCGGACTCCTTCCAGGGTCACGCGGGCGCCGAGCTCATGGACTACATCGTCAAGGACCAGATCCTCCCGGTGAACGACGTCATCGACGCGCTCGGCGGCTCGAGCGTCTTCCCGCAGGACCTCCTTGACCGGATCACCGTCGAGGGGAACATCTACTCGGTGCCCTCGAACATCCACCGCGCCAACGTGGTGTGGGCGAACCCGTCGGTGCTCGAGGCCGCCGGTGTCACCGAGACCCCGGCCGACATCGACGCCTGGATCGCCGACATGGAGAAGGTCAAGGCCTCCGGCGTCGAGACGCCGATCACGATCGGTGGCACCTGGACCCAGGTCCACCTGTTCGAGACCATCCTCATCGCCGACCTCGGCCCGGACGACTACGCCGGTCTCTTCGACGGCTCCACCGCCTGGGACAGCGACGGCGTGAAGACCGCGGTCGAGCACTTCGAGACGATCCTCGGCTACGCGAACAACGCCTCCGACGGTGACGACTGGGTCGCCCCGACCGACGCGGTCATCGACGGCACCGCCGCCTACAACGTCATGGGCGACTGGGCGGTCGCGCAGTTCAACAGCCGCGACCAGGTCGACGGCGAGGACTACATCTACTTCCCGGTCCCGGGAACGGACGGCATCTTCGACTTCCTGGCCGACTCCTTCACCCTGCCCAAGGGTGCCCCGAACGAGGCCGGCGCCAAGGACTGGCTCATGACGGCGGGCTCGGCCGAGGGCCAGAAGGCCTTCAACCTGAAGAAGGGCTC
>JAAYCP010000273.1 GCA_012729695.1 Actinomycetales bacterium
GGCTCTCGACGTCGCCGCCAAGTATGCGCAGGAGCGTGAGCAGTTCGGTCGCCCCATCGCGGCGAACCAGGGCCTGGCATTCCTGCTCGCGGACCTCGAGGCGGCGACGACCTCGGCGCGCGCGACGTACCTGCATGCCGCACGCCTGCGCGACGCCGGCCGACCGTTCTCCAAGGAGGCGGCGGTGGCGAAGCTGGTCTGCACCGATACGGCCATGCGGGTCACGACGGATGCCGTCCAGGTGCTCGGCGGCGCCGGCTACACCCAGGACTTCCCGGTTGAACGCTTCATGCGGGAGGCCAAGGTCACCCAGATCTTCGAGGGCACCAACCAGATCCAGCGCCTCGTCATCTCCCGGCACCTACTCGCCTGACCCGTCCGGCGCCTATCTCGTCCGGGCGCACTGTCCCCGGCCCCAGGACAGGTCGAGCCGGCTCCTGTTGACCGTTAGCCTGGGCGCATGCAGATCACCGACCGCACCGTCGCGCTCGTCACCGGAGGAGCATCAGGACTTGGGGGCGCGACCGCCGAGCGTCTCACGGCCGAGGGGGCCGCCGTCGTCATCGTCGACCTCCCCGGCGCTCCGGGCGAAGAGGCTGCCGCGCGCCTGGGTGATCGCGTCGTCTTCTCCCCCGCCGACGTGCGCGACGGCGAGCAGGTGCAGGCCGCGGTCGACACCGCCCTCGGACTCGGTGAGCTGCGCATCGCGGTCAACTGCGCCGGAGTCGCCACCCCGGGTCGGGTCGTCGGCCGCAAGGGCCCGCTCGACCTCGACGCCTTCCGGAGCGTGGTCGACATCAACCTCGTCGGCACCTTCAATGTCCTGCGCCTCGCCGCGGCCGCCATGCTCGAGAACGAGCCGGTCGACGGGGACCGGGGAGTCATCATCAACACCGCCTCGATCGCCGCCTTCGACGGGCAGATCGGCCAGGCCGCGTATGCGTCGAGCAAGGCCGGCGTCGTCGGCCTCACCCTGACGGCGGCTCGGGACCTCGCGGACAAGCTGATCCGGGTCGTCACCATCGCGCCGGGGACCTTCGAGACCCCGATGCTCGCCGGCCTGCCGGAAGAGGCCCGCAAGGTTCTCGAGGAGCAGGTCCCGCACCCGGCTCGCCTCGGGCAGCCGAGAGAGTATGCGTCGCTCGCCCGGCACATCATCGACAACGGCATGCTCAACGGCGAGGTCATCCGCCTCGACGGCGCCCTGCGGATGCCGCCGCGTTAGCGCATCGCGGTCCTGGGCCCGCGCTCGCTGCCCTACTTCGCCGGCATCGACTTCGTTCCGGACTTCCTCGCCGTCCCTGTCTTTCTCGGGGTTCCGTTCGTCGACTCGGTCTTCTCGGACTTCGTCGTCGCAGCCTTCTTCGCGGTCCGCTTCGTCGCCGCCCGCTTCGCGCCGGACCCGCCCGTCCTGCTCTGCTTCAGGCGGACATACATCGTCGACCCCCGCGTCTCGGTCTCGAGATAGGGCTGCTCGGCCACGAGCGTCCCGAGCCGCTGGTACCCGAAAGCCCGCGGGTCGAAGTCCGCGTGGGCCCGGCTGAGGTGGTGTCCGACCGAGTCGAGCCGGCTCCAGCCGTCGTCACCGCTCGTCGCGTTGACCGCCCGGGTCAGAGCGCTCTCGAGGTTGATGCCGGTCGACTCGTCCTGGCCGGCATCCGCTCCTGTCTCCGCCGCCGACGACCGGGCGTCCGAACCCGATCCCCCCGCGCCATCGTCGGACGACCCGCCACCGACCTGCTCCTGGAGCACCTCGAGGAAGATGAACTGGTCGACGGCCCGGCGGAGGGACTCCGGGGTCCGGCGCCGACCGAGTCCGTAGACCTTCTTCCCGGACTCCCGAAGCCGCGTGGCGAGGCGGGTGAAGTCCGAGTCCGACGAGACGATCGCGAACGCCTCGACGTTGCCCTGCCAGAGCAGGTCCATCGCATCGATGATGAGGGCCGAGTCGGTCGAGTTCTTGCCGACCGTGTAGGCGAACTGCTGCACCGGCTGGATCGCATGCCGGTGCAGCTCGGTCTTCCAGCCGGAGAGCTGGTTCGTCGTCCAGTCGCCGTAGGCCCGCTTGACGGTCGGCGTGCCGTACTTGGCCAGCTCCTCGAGGACCGCTCCCGCATGCCGGGGTGAGACGTTGTCGCAGTCGATGAGGACGGCGATCCGGGTTGAGGTGCTGGCGTCGCTCTCCATGGACCAACCGTACGGGGCTGAGCGGGCGGGGCGGGGCGGCACGGCACACACCGTGCAGCAGAAGTTCGCCCCCACGTCGCGTGTCGGTCACAGGATGTTCACCTGAGCACCGATATAACGGGATGGACCGGGCCAAGTATGAGTTGGCCCGGTCCAATGATCTCTGGCGTCATCCGCCGAGACGGACTCGTCCATGAGACCTGGGTCGCTCCCTCTCGGGAGGACCGCCTCCCGTGAGGGAGGACCTCGATTCTGCACTCAGTCGGCCGCCTGGCGCAACCCCCTACGCGAGGTGAATTCCGGTCGGTTGCCGACCAGCGCATACGACCTCACCGGCGTGGCTCCGGGAGCTCAGTCGGCCTCCCGCGAGATCCCGGGAAGCAGCGTCTCCCCGTGCCGGAGTCGGTCGAGCGACCCCGGGCTGGCCTGCTCGAGGAAGTGCTTGGACTTCTGGCGGTAGCGCCAGACCTGGATCCCGCCGAAGAACCAGAAGACGAACATCACCGACATCGCCACGCGGAAGTGGTCGAGGGTGTAGGTCGTCGGGCCGCCGGGCGCGACATGGTCGAGGATGAACCCGATGGCCCACATCGCCGCCAACGAGGCGATGAACCCACCCATGTTCACCACCCCGGTCGCGCGGCCGAGACGCTGCGGGTGGTGGAAGGTGCGGGCCAGATCGAAGCTCACCATGGACACCGGCCCGCCCGAGGCCGTGACGACGATGAGGACGACGAGCAGCCACATCGGTGCCGGACCGGGCCACAGCAGGACCACCGCCCACGTGACCATGATCGCGATGACGATCCCGAGGATCATCCAGGACCGGTGATAGGGGTGCCGCGCCACGAGTCGGCCCGTGACCGGCCCGACGATGAGCGCGGTCACCGTCATGAGCATGATGAGGGTCGACGCGGCGGTGGACGAGAGTCCTTGTCCCGCAACGAGGAACGGGTACCCCCACAGGAGTCCGAAGACGTTCGCCCCGAACATCGACGTGAAGTGCGAGTACATCCCGAGCCGCGTCCCGGGGTTCTGCCAGATGTCCCGCATCGTCCACGCCAGGGCACGCACCTTGATCCGCTCGATCGAGGTGCCACTGTAGGGCGAGTTCTTCACGACGAGCATCACGGCGATGAGCATGGCGAAGCCGAGCGAGGCCGCGAAGGCGAAGGTGTCCGTCCACCCCCACTCGGCGAGCGCGAGGGACAGGGGCGCCGCCGCGGCGAGGGCACCGATCTGCCCCACCATCCCGGTGAGCTGGGTGACGAAGGGAGCCTGCTTGACGCGGAACCACAAGGCCACGAGGCGCATGAGCGAGATGAAGATCATCGCGTCGCCGGCGCCGAGGAGGACGCGGGCGAGCACACCGGCCTCGAAGGACCCGGCGTAGGCGAACCAGAGCTGCCCCGCGGTCATGAGGACCAGGCCGAGGAGGATGAGCCGCTTGGGTCCGAAGCGGTCGAGCGCCACCCCGGTCGGGACCTGCATGAGGACATAGACGGAGAGCTGGAGGACCGTGAAGGTCGACAGCTGTGCCGCCGAGATGTCGAACCGCTCTGCTGCCAGCAGACCGGCTACGCCGAGAGAGGTGCGGTGGAAGACCGCGAGGACATAGGCCGCGAGCGCGACGACCCAGATGGCCCAGGCCCTGCGGCGACCGATGTTGTGGATCTGCCGCTTGAGCGGCGCTCTCACCTCACGGTCTCGGCGAAGGCGTCCTCGAGGACCTCGAGCCCCTCGTTGAGGAGGTGGTCCGGAGCGCTGAGCGGGGGCAGGAAGCGGAAGACGTTGCCGAAGGTCCCGCAGGTGAGCGTGACGACACCGTGGGCGTGGCAGTATGCGTTGATCGCCTTGGTGAGGTCGGCGTCGGGGGTCTTGGCCTCCAGATCGCTCACGAGCTCGATCGCGAGCATCGCTCCGCGGCCCCGGATGTCACCGATGACGCCGTACTTGTCGGCGAGGGTCTCGAGCCGCGGGCGGAAGATCTGCTCGACCTCGCGGGCGCGGCCGCGGGCGTCGGTCTCCTCCATCCACCCGATCGCCGCCAGACCGGCGGCGCACGCGACCGGGTTGCCGCCGTAGGTGCCGCCCAGGCCGCCGGAGTGGATGGAGTCCATGACATCGGCGCGGCCGGTGACGGCGGCCAGCGGCATGCCACCGGCAATGCCCTTCGCCGTCGTGATGAGGTCGGGCTCGACACCCTCGTGCTCACACGCGAACCAGTCCCCGGTGCGGGCGAACCCGGTCTGCACCTCGTCGGCGATGAAGAGGATGCCGTTGTCCCGGCAGTACTCCGCGACCTGGCGGAGGAACCCGGGGGCCGGGACGATGAAGCCGCCCTCACCCTGGATGGGCTCGATGATCACCGCGGCACAGTTCTCCTCGCCGACCTGGGCGTGGAGCAGGGAGGTGAACTCGGCGAAGGCCTCCTCCGCGCATACCTCCGGGCCGGTCGGCCAGCGGTAGGGGTAGGCCATGGGCACCCGGTAGATCTCGCCGGCGAAGGGCCCGAAGCGGTGCTTGTAGGGCATGTTCTTCGCCGTCAGGCCCATCGTGAGGTTGGTGCGGCCGTGGTAGGCGTGGTCGAACGCCACGACTGCCGGCCGGCCGGTGTGGTGGCGGGCGACCTTGATCGCGTTCTCGACCGCCTCGGCACCGCTGTTGAAGAGAGCGCTGCGCTTCTCGAAGGAACCAGGGGTGAGCTCGTTGAGCTTCTCGGCGACCGCGACGTACTCCTCGTACGGCGTGACCATGAAGCAGGTATGCGTGAAGTCCTCGATCTGTCGCTGCACCGCCTCGACGACGCGCGGGTTGCCGTTGCCCACCGTGGTCACCGCGATGCCGGAGCCGAAGTCGATGAGCTGGTTGCCGTCGACGTCGACGAGGATGCCGCCCTCGCCCTTGACGATGTAGGCCGGCAGGCCGGTGCCGACCCCGGCGGAGACGGCGGCGTTCTTGCGCGCCGCGAGCTCGGCTGACTTCGGCCCGGGGACGGAGGTCGCGAGGATGCGCTTCTGCTCGATCATCGTCCGATTCTAGGGCGCTCGGGGTCCCGGGCGAGAGGGTCTCGCCGCCCCGGTCGGAACGGGGATGCCACCCGTCGTCCGAGGCGTCCGCCATCGCCCACGACCCGCATCCGATCGGACATTTTCGCCTCGTCCCATCTATCACAACCGTCCCATTACCCCTATCGTGGCCAAGGCGTGTCGACGCACACTCTGGAGGGGGAAGCCATGACACGACCACCCATCCATCACTCCCCTGGAACGCGCCGGGCGACCCGTCGTCGGATGACACGGATCGCCCGGTTCACGACGGGCACCCTGGTCGGCAGCCTCGCACTGATGGCGGCGCCGGTGGTCTCGACCGCGTCCGGGAACCAGCCGATCGAGCCGACCATCGTCGAGGAGGTCGTCACCCCGGACGAGCCGACCGTCGTCGCGGACTTCGACCTCGCCGGTGTGGTGCTCGATGCGGACTCGACCGTGGAGTCGGTCGAGGTGCGGGTGCGCGGCTCCGACGGCTGGGGCGAGTGGACGACCGTTCCGGTGGCTGACGAGGACTCCGGCCCCGACCCGGGCAGCGCGGAGTACGGCCAGGCGCGGAAGGTGACCGAGCCGGTGCTCGCGGCCGGGAGCACCGAGATCGAAGTGGTCGTCCCGGACGGGAGCGCCGCAGAGGTGGTGCTCATCGACGGCGGGACCGGTGGCGGAGGACCCGTCCAGTCCGCCTCCGCCGCACCGACAGTCGTCACACGTGAGGCGTGGGGTGCCGACGACACCCTGAAGAACTGCACGCCGAACACCCTCCCGGGATACCGCGGCGCGGTCGTCCACCACACGGTCAACGCCAACACCTACACGCGTGCGCAGGCGCCGGCGCTGGTCCGCAGCATCTACGCGTGGCACACGACCGGCAACGGGTGGTGCGACATGGGCTACCAGTTCCTCGTGGACCGCTTCGGAACCGTCTACGAGGGGCGGGACGGCGCGCTCGAGGGAGGGGTGGAGGGTGCCCAGTCCATGGGCTTCAACGCGCAGACCTTCGGCGTCTCGGTCATCGGTGAGTTCTCCACCGAGCTGCCCACACCTGAAGCCCTGGCTGCGGTCGACTCCGTCATCCAGTGGCAGCTCACCCTCGACGACGTCGACCCGACCGGGGTGACCGACCTCGTCTCCGCGGGGAACGGCAAGTACCCGGAGGGCCGGAAGGTCACGCTCCCCACGGTCATGGGCCACCGGGACAACGGGCAGACCAGCTGCCCGGGGGACGCCTTCTACGCGATCCTCGACATCTTCCGGAAGCCACTCGCCGACCCGGTGTCGCCGCACCCGCGGACCGAGCGGCACGGCGGCAAAGACCGGTACGCGACCTCGGCCCAGATCAGCGGCAAGGCGTTCAGCGGTCCGGCGCCCATCGCATACGTCGCCTCCGGCGCCAACTTCCCCGATGCCCTCTCGGGCGCGTCTGCGGCAGCGACGATGGGCGGGCCGCTCCTCATCACCCATCCCACGCGCCTCCCCGCGGAGATCGCCGAAGAGCTCACCCGCCTGCGGCCCCGGCAGATCGTCGTCCTCGGAAGCAGCTCAGCGGTCTCCGACGAGGTCGCGGAGGAGCTGCGGGCGTTCACCACCGGCGAGGTGGTCCGCCTCGGTGGCGCGGACCGGTACGAGACGTCGGCGATGGTGAGTGCGTATG
This sequence comes from Actinomycetales bacterium, assembly GCA_012729695.1. GTDB lineage: Bacteria > Actinomycetota > Actinomycetes > Actinomycetales > Dermatophilaceae > F2B08. The sequence continues at coordinate 6,889 of JAAYCP010000273.1, forward strand.
CGTTCGCCCCCGGGGCGCGCGTCGCGTTCGTCGCGACGGGGCTCAACTTCCCGGACGCTCTCTCCGGCGGGCCTGCGGCCGCAGTCCTGGGCGGGCCACTCCTCCTCACCCGACCCAGCTCAGTGCCGCCCGTCATCGCCGACGAGCTGAGTCGGCTACGGCCCGAGCGGATTATCGTCCTCGGCTCCCACCCCACCGTCACCGACGAGGTCGTGGCGACGCTCAGCGACTACGCCTCGGGAGAGGTCATCCGCGTGGCAGGGGCGAGCCGGTACGAGACGTCCGCACTGTTGAGCGAGTCCGTCTTCCCGTCAGGGGTGCCGGTGGTCTACCTCGCCACGGGTCGCAACTTCCCCGATGCCCTCTCGGGGGCACCCGCGGCTGGGTTCCTCGGTGGACCCCTGCTCGTCTCCCACCCGAACATCCTCTCCGCGGCAGCGGCGAAGGAGCTCGAGCGGCTGCGTCCCGCGAGGATCGTCGTACTCGGATCCCACCCGACCGTCTCCCGCCGGTTGCACCTGGAGCTGGCTCAGTACCTCCGCTGAGGATGCGCTGACCACCTGGACGAGCGGCCCCGGGCGTCGGCGGGCTCGTCGGCGCGGACAGCGTGGAAGCGAGGACGGTTCAGCAGCTTCCGGTCCGTGCGCCTATGGCCCGATCCATGAGTAGCTGCCCATCAGCGACGTGGAAGTCATAGTCGAGCTCCCAGATCGAGCAATCGGTGACGTCGTCGTCAGGTGGTTGCTCCGTCCGCAGCGTGACCCTCGCGCTGGCCCCCGATTCGTCCTCATGTAGTGAGGCATCAGCGACGTCGATCTGTCGCCAGTACGACTGCGCGACCCCACTGGTCCACGCTTCGAGGCCAC
>JAAYCP010000055.1 GCA_012729695.1 Actinomycetales bacterium
CGTCCGACAGGAGACCTGCCGGATCGGTGCTGTACCAGACCTCCGGGGTGAATGAAAAGGAACCATCACCAGATGGCACGTCTCGTTGGAGTCGATCTGCCGCGCGAGAAGCGCGTCGAGATCGCACTGACCTACATCTACGGCGTGGGCCGCACGAGCGCCAGCAAGGCTCTCGCGGCGACCGGCGTAGACCCGAACACCCGAGTCAAGGACCTCGTCGACGAGCAGCTCGTCGCGCTTCGTGACTGGATCGAGGAGAACCTCAAGGTCGAGGGTGACCTGCGCCGTGAGGTCCAGGCCGACATCCGTCGCAAGGTCGAGATCGGCAGCTACGAAGGTCTGCGGCACCGTCGCGGCCTGCCCGTGCGTGGACAGCGCACCAAGACCAACGCCCGTACCCGCAAGGGTCCGAAGCGCACCGTCGCCGGCAAGAAGAAGGTTGGTAAGTAATGCCTCCCAAGGGCCGTCAGGCCGGCGCCAAGAAGGTGCGCCGCAAGGAGAAGAAGAACGTCGTTGCGGGCCAGGCCCACATCAAGAGCACGTTCAACAACACGATCATCTCGATCACCGACCCCACCGGTGCGGTGATCTCATGGGCCTCCGCCGGCCAGGTCGGCTTCAAGGGCTCGCGCAAGTCCACCCCGTACGCCGCCCAGATGGCTGCCGAGGCTGCTGCCCGCCGCGCCATCGAGCACGGCATGCGCAAGGTCGACGTCTTCGTCAAGGGCCCCGGCTCCGGTCGTGAGACCGCGATCCGTTCCCTCACCGCGGCAGGCCTCGAGGTCGGCTCCATCGCCGACGTCACGCCGTCCCCGCACAACGGTGTCCGCCCGCCGAAGCGCCGTCGCGTCTGACGCGCCCCGGTTTCGAAGACTCGAGAAGGAAGACTTAGACAATGGCCCGTTACACAGGCCCCATCACGAAGAAGTCGCGTCGCCTCAAGACCGACCTCGTCGGCGGCGACAAGAACTACGAGCTCCGTCCCTTCCCGCCCGGCCAGCACGGCCGTCGGCGGATCCAGGAGAAGGAGTACCTCACCCAGCTGCAGGAGAAGCAGAAGGCGCGCTTCGCATACGGCGTCATGGAGAAGCAGTTCCGTCGGTACTACAAGGAGGCGGCCAACCGCCCCGGCAAGACCGGTGAGAACCTGCTGACGATCCTGGAGTCCCGCCTGGACAACGTCATCTACCGCGCCGGCCTGGCCCGGACCCGTCGTCACGCGCGTCAGCTCGTCTCGCACGGTCACTTCGAGGTCAACGGTGTGCGCGTCGACGTTCCGTCCTACCGGGTGGAGCAGTACGACATCATCACGGTCCGCAAGCAGAGCGTGAAGACGTTCCCGTTCGAGCTCGCACGCCAGACCTTCGGTGAGCGTCCGGTCCCGGCGTGGATGCACGTCAGCCCGGACTCCCTCCAGATCCTCATCCACCAGCTGCCGACCCGGGCCCAGATCGACACGGTCCTCAGCGAGCAGCTCATCGTCGAGTTCTACTCGAAGATCTAGCACCCGTCGGTCCGCCGCCCGGTGCGCCCCTGCCCTCACCTCGCGTGAGCGGCAGGGGCACCGGGCCGCCGACCGCGGTGAGGGCACGGACCGAGCTGCCCTCACCTTGCCGGCCCCGCGTGGCCGGCGTGCGCGACCGTCATATAGCGGTCGGTCGCGGGAAGGAAGAATCCAGTGCTTATCGCACAGCGCCCCACCCTGAGTGAAGAGGTCATCTCCGAGTACCGCTCGCGGTTCGTGCTCGAGCCGCTCGAGCCCGGCTTCGGATACACCCTCGGCAACTCCCTGCGCCGCACGCTCCTCTCGAGCATCCCCGGCGCCGCCGTGACGAGCATCCGCATCGACGGCGTGCTCCACGAGTTCTCCACGATCCCCGGGGTCAAGGAGGACGTCACCGAGATCATCCTGAACCTCAAGGGTCTGGTCGTCTCCTCCGAGCACGACGAGCCGGTCGTCATGTACCTGCGCAAGCAGGGCGCCGGCGCCGTCACCGCTGCGGACATCGCGCCGCCCGCGGGCGTCGAGGTGCACAACCCCGACCTGCACATCGCGACCCTCAACGACAAGGGCACCATCGAGATGGAGCTCACTGTCGAGCGCGGTCGTGGCTACGTCTCCGCTGCCCAGAACAAGTCCGGCGACCAGGAGATCGGGCGGATCCCCGTCGACTCCATCTACAGCCCCGTCCTCAACGTGAAGTTCAACGTCGAGGCCACCCGTGTCGAGCAGCGCACCGACTTCGACAAGCTCATCCTCGACGTCGAGACCAAGAACTGCATGCTGCCGCGTGACGCGATGGCATCAGCCGGCAAGACCCTCGTCGAGCTCTTCGGCCTGGTCCGCGAGCTCAACGTCGAGGCCGAGGGCATCGACATGGGCCCCTCGCCGACCGACGCCGCGCTGGCTGCCGACCTGGCCCTGCCGATCGAGGACCTCGACCTCACCGTGCGGTCGTACAACTGCCTCAAGCGTGAGGGCATCCACACGGTCGGCGAGCTCGTCTCCCGCAGCGAGGCCGACCTGCTCGACATCCGCAACTTCGGCGCGAAGTCGATCGACGAGGTCAAGGCCAAGCTCGTCGCCATGGGCCTGGGCCTGAAGGACAGCCCTCCCGGATTCGACCCGAGCACGGCCCTGGCCGGCTATGACGACGACTTCGAGGACTTCGAGGTCGACCCCGAGGCCGAGGGCGTGTCCTTCGCCGAGGACGAGCAGTACTGAGACCCCCTGCACTAAGGAGCAACTTCAATGCCTACCCCTACCAAGGGTCCTCGGCTCGGCGGTGGCCCGGCGCACGAGCGCCTCATGCTGGCCAACCTGGCGACCGCGCTCTTCGAGCACGACTCGATCACGACCACCGAGGCCAAGGCCAAGCGCGTTCGTCCGCTGGCCGAGCGCATGATCACCTTCGCAAAGCGCGGTGACCTGCACGCCCGCCGTCGGGTGATGACCGTCATCCGCGACAAGGGTGTCGTGCACCGCCTCTTCGTCGAGATCGCGCCCGACATGGCCGAGCGTCAGGGTGGCTACACCCGGATCACCAAGATCGCGCCGCGCAAGGGCGACAACGCCCCCATGGCCGTCATCGAGCTCGTCCGCGAGCCCGTCGCGAAGAAGGCCACCGTCAAGGAGGCTGAGGCGGCGACCAAGCGCGCAGCCAAGGACAGCAAG
>JAAYCP010000005.1 GCA_012729695.1 Actinomycetales bacterium
CACCCGCCGACCACCAGCCGCAGCAGGACGTCCGCGTCATGCTCGACCCTGAGGGGCACCCCTTCTGTCTGTGGGTCGCTACACCCTGACGCGCTCCGGCACCAAGACCGCCGCCGTACACGAACGTGACAATAGGAACGTTCTGGTACGCCCCCGCTGGGGTGGGTGAGCGTACAAGAACGTGACAATTGGAACGTTCTGGTACGCCTCTGCGTGGGTCGGTGAGGGGTGTGGGAGTGCGCGGTGAACCGACGGGAGGCCTGTCGAGCAGGACACCGCTTCCTCTACTCGTTCGGCGTGTCGTGCGCACAACCCGTGACGAACCTTGTTGCATCCATAAACTGCGAGACGCGACCTCAAACGAAAGGAACCCCAAACATGGGCGAAATCCTCGGAATCATCATCGCGGGTGCCATCATCGGTGCGCTCGCGCGTCTCTTCATGAAGGGCGAGCAGCCGATCGGCGTGCTCTGGACGATCATCCTCGGTGCTCTCGGCGCCTTGGTCGGCACCTTCATCGCAGGTCTCCTTGGTGTCGACGACACCGCGGGCATCGACTGGATCCGGTGGATCATTTCCATCATCCTGGCGATGGTCTTCATCGGCGCCTACCTCGGCATCCGGGGTCGGCCGAAGGGCGTCTGACCTAGACGCACACACACGATCGGGGATCGTGGCGCCCACCTGGGTGCCACGATCCCTTTTCGTTTGGCCGTCCCGATTCCGCGCCCTGTTTCGTCTCGGCGCTCCCCGCTGACCGGCGTCCCAGCACTGTGGAGACCCGGACGTCGCAGTCCGACCACTGCCCTAGGGTGGAGGGATGCCCGACCTCGACGCACTGCTCCATGCAGCGGTCACCGATCTGGGGGGCACCGAGCGGCCGGGCCAGGTGCAGATGGCGCACGCCGTCGCCGACGTCATCGACTCCGGTGAGCACCTCCTCGTCCAGGCAGGCACAGGTACCGGCAAGTCGCTGGCCTACCTCGTCCCGGCCATCGCGCACGCCATGGAGACCGGTCGTCCGGTCGTCGTCGCGACTGCCACGATCGCCCTCCAGGGGCAGATCGTGGACCGGGACCTGCCCCGCCTCGCCTCGGCCCTGACGCCTCTGCTCGGACGGCGCCCGACCTTCGCCATCGTCAAGGGCCGGCGCAACTACCTGTGCAAGAACAAGCTCGCCGGCGGCTTCCCCGACGAGGAGGACATGCTCTTCGGGACCGAGCGCGTCGACTCCAACCTCTCCGCCCGTGAGGCCGAGGCGCGCCGGGTGCGGGAGTGGTCCGAGGGGACCGAGACCGGCGACCGCGACGACCTCGTCCCCGGAGTCAGCGAGCGGGTCTGGCGCGCCCACTCGGTGAGCGCCGAGGAGTGTCTCGGCCAGCGTTGCCCGATGGTCACCGAGTGCTTCGTCGAGCTCGCCCGCGCAGCCGCCCGCGACGTCGACGTCGTCGTCACGAACCACTCCTTCATGGCCATCGACGCCTTCGAGGGCCGCCAGATGCTCCCCGAGCACGACGTCCTCATCATCGACGAGGGACATGAACTCGTCGACCGGGTGACCTCGACGATCACCGACGAGCTGTGGCCTGGTGCGATCCGCGCGGCCGCCAAGCGGGCAGGCCGGCTCCTGGACTCCACAGAGCGGCTCGACGACGCGGCCGAGACGCTCGCCGCCGCACTCGAACCGGCTGCCGAGGGCCGGTTCACCGGCATACCCGATGCGCTCGCCCTCGCCCTCACCCAGGTGCGCGACGCCGCGCGAGCCGCCCTCTCCGAGATCAAGCCGGATGACGCCAAGGAGATCGACGGCGGACGTCAGGTGGCGATGGCCGCCCTGGACGAGGTCTTCGACACCGCGCAGCGTGTCCTGGAGGAGCGCGAGCTCGACGTCGTCTGGAAGACCACCGACCAGTGGCGCGGCGATGTGTTGCACGTCGCGCCCATGAGCGTCGCCCTCCTCCTGAGGGACACGATCTTCAAGGACCGCACGGTCGTCATCACCTCGGCCACGCTCGAGCTGGGCGGCAGCTTCGACACCGTCGCCGGGACGATGGGGCTGCGCGGCGAGGGCTCCCCGAGGTGGCGGGGGCTCGATGTCGGGTCACCGTTCGACTACGGCCAGCAGGCGATCGCGTATGTGGCGGCTCACCTCCCGCCGCCAGGTCGCGACGGTCTGCAGGACGACTTCCTCGACGAGATCGAGCTCCTCGTCCGGGCCGCCGGCGGACGCACCCTGGGACTGTTCTCCTCGATGCGCGCCGCGAAGTACGCCGCCGAGATCATGCGAGCACGGTTCGACGGGGACGAGCGGGGGATCACCTTCCTCTGCCAGGGTGAGGACCAGATGACCACCCTCGTCCGGGCTTTCGCCAAGGACCCTCGGATGTGCCTGTTCGGGACGCTCACGCTCTGGCAGGGGGTCGACGTACCCGGGTCGTCGTGCCAGCTCGTCATCATCGACCGGGTTCCGTTCCCACGCCCGGACGACCCGATCACCTCGGCCCGGTCCCAGGCGATCGCCGAGCGGGGCGGGAACGGCTTCATGTCGGTCGCTGCACCCCACGCGGCTCTCCGGCTGGCCCAGGGCGCGGGTCGGCTCATCCGTCGGGCCGACGACCGAGGGATCGTGGCCTTCCTCGACAACCGGATGATGACGGCCCGCTACGCCGGCTACCTCCAGCGCTCGCTGCCGCCGTTCTACCCCACGACGGACCAGGCGCTCGTCGTCGGTGCGCTTCGTCGGCTCGACGAGAGCGCTCCGGACCCGCTGCCGGTACACGACCCGCCGCCCCGCACCCTCTCTGGGCACTCGACCCTCCCGAAGGCCGCTGTGACGACTCCCGGAGCAAGCGCCGACAGCCGGCCGGCAGCCGATGCGCCGGTCGCAACGCCGCCGCCGCAGGTCGCCGGCTCCAGGACCGCCGTGACCCTCGGTGAGGCGTGGAGTGAGCAGGAGGACGAGGAGCTGCGCGACGGTGTCGACCTCGGGCTGGATGCGGCGACCATCGCCGACCAGCTCGAGAAGCCGGTCGAGGTCGTCGAGGCGCGGATCGCCACACTGGGCCTGATGGTCTCGGACGACCAGGAGGCCTTCACCTTCGAGTGAGGGCCCCCGCGGCAAGTTCACCCCGACCCTCGAGGGGGAGCCACAACAGGCCCAAAGGCGTCGGGCTTGCGGCATCGAGCTCAGTAGACAGCTCCCACGGTGCCGTCTCTCTCGGATGTCGGCGCGGATGTCGGCGCGGCATGGCACGCTTGTCGCGTGCCCCAGCTCGTCCTCATCTCCGGTCCGGAGACGCTCCTCATCGACCGGGCCGTCGACCGCGTGCTGCGCGCCGCGAGGGAGGGCAGCGCTGACGTGGACGTCGTCCGCCTGTCCGCGGCGACCTACCAGGCGGGGGAGCTGATGATCCAGGCCAGTCCCTCGCTCTTCGGCGGCGACAAGCTCATCCTCGTGCGGGACCTCGACGACGCACCTGACGAGCTCGTCGAGGATCTCGATGCCTACCTCAAGGCACCTGACCCGGACGTCTCGCTCGTTGTCACCCACAAGGGTGGACAGCGTGGCAAGCGCATCCTGGACGCCCTGAAGAAGGCCAGGGCCGAGGTCATCGCCGCACCCGCCATCAAGACCGATCGGGACAAGACCGACTTCGTCTCGCGTGAGTTCGCCGCAGCCGGTCGACAGGCGCGCCCCGACGCGGTCCACGCGCTCGTCGACGCGGTCGGGAAGGACCTGCGCGAGCTCGCCGCGGCCTGCCAGCAGCTCATCTCCGACACCGAGGGCGTCATCGACGTCGATCTCGTCACGACGTACCACGCGGGCAAGGTCGAGGCGACGGGCTTCCGGGTCGCTGACGCCACCGTGGCAGGCAACACGGGGGAGGCGCTGCGCCTCCTGCGGCACGCCTTCGCCGTCGGTGTCGACCCGGTACCCATCGTCGCGGTCCTGGCCTCCCAGCTGCGACAGCTCGTCAAGGTCGAGGCCGCCGGCCGTGGTCGCAGCGCCGACATCGCCCGACAGGTCGGCCTCGCCCCGTGGCAGGTCGAGAAGGCCTGGCGGGTGCTCGGCGGCTGGGACAGTGAGGGGCTCGGTCGCAGCATCCAGGCCGTCGCGGCCGCCGACTTCGAGGTCAAGGGCGGCGGCCGGGACCCGGAGTATGCGGTGGAGCGGGCGATCCTCACCATCACCCGGGAGCGTCGTCGCCGCTGAGCGTTTTGATCGAGGTGTGGTGGCGCTGCTAGATTTGCTCCTTGCGTGCGCGTTCTAGGTCGTGCGCGTGCGTACACAAGAACCACCTCGAGCAGCCCATTCAACGACGGTGCCCCACGCCGGTGTCCCACGGCTGCTCCTGCCGCCCTCTACGGCAATGCCTGAGTCCGCGCTCGCGGGCGAGTAGGCGAAGACCTGACAAACGAAAGCGAAAGATCACCAGTGGCAAACATCAAGTCCCAGCTGAAGCGGATCAAGACGAACCGCGCGGCGACCGAGCGCAACAAGGCCGTGAAGTCCGAGCTGCGCACCTGGATCCGCAAGTTCCGCGATGCTGCCGACGCCGGCCAGGTCGAGGAGGCCCGCGAGTACCTCGCGACCGCCAGCAAGAAGCTCGACAAGGCCGTGAGCAAGGGCGTCATCCACAAGAACCAGGCCGCCAACAAGAAGTCGGCGATGGCCAAGCGCGCTGCTCAGCTCTGATCACGGAGCCGGCCCGGCCAACAGCCGGTCGGGATCTCCTCAGCACTGAACGAACGGCCGGTCACCCCCACGGGTGACCGGCCGTTCTGCTGTTCGTGACGAGGCTCAGCTCGGCAGGGCCCCCTGCACCGCGGTCGCCACGCGCTCGAAGACCGGCTCGGCCAGGACGGCGCCCTCCCGGCGGATCCCATCAGGGTGCACGCGCAGGATCCGGTTGACCCGGACCTCGCTCGGTCGGCCCTGGTGGTCCCAGGCCCCGCTGCCGATGTCGACCCACAAGCGTCCGGCCCGGCGCTCCTGGTGGTAGTCCCGGTCATGGTCCTTGCTCGTCAGCTGCAGCCCGAGCAGCCACGGGCCGCCTCGCGCGGTGTCGTCCCAACCGATGAGCAGGACCGGACGGTCTTTCCCCTGGGAGTGGTCCTCCTCGTAGGGCACCCAGGCCCAGACGATCTCACCCGGATCCGGCTCGCCGTCCGGGTGTGGGGCGTAGTGGATCTCCAGCGCTCCTCTGAAGTCACCCGGATACACCGGCGATTCGCCGACGCGCGCGCCGCCCGTCCGGGCGCCGTTGCGCTGAGCCCCGCCATTCTTCGGCGCCTTGGTCGTCCGCTTCGGCAAGGTGCTGGTAGGCACATGGTGAGTCGGAACCGTGCCCGTCGGGACCGTTCCGGTCGGCGTCGTCCTCGACCCAGACTGGCGGCCGCGCCCCCGTCCTGAGCGGGTCGCCTCCTCGGCAATCCGCAGGAGGGTGCGGGCGAGGACATGCAACGGGCGTTTCGGCATGAGGAACATCATAGGGAGCCGACTTGTGAGGTAAGGCTCGCCTAAGTAGTGTGCGCGTATGACCTTGAGACCACGCCTGCTCGCCGTCGCTGCTTCGGCCGCTCTCCTCCTCGCCGCCTGCGGCGGGAACGGCGACACCACGAACGAGCCCACCGGCTCCGACGACACGTCCACCCCGACCCAGAGCGAGACCGCGGCCGAGAGCGGCGAGGCCGTCGTCATCTACTCGGGCCGCAACGAGAACCTCGTCGGCCCGCTCCTCGAGAGGATCGAGGCCGCGACCGGCACCCCCGTGGAGATCCGCTACGGCGACTCCGCCGAGCTCGCCGCCCAGCTCCTCGAAGAGGGCGACCGCACCGACGCTGACCTCTTCTTCAGCCAGGACGCCGGCGCGCTGGGTGCGCTCGCCAAGGAGGGCCTGCTCGCCGAGCTCGACGACTCGATCACCGGATCGGTCCTGGACGGCTACGCCGACCCGAACGGTCACTGGGTGGCCACCTCGGCCCGCGCCCGGGTCATCGTCTTCGACCCGGCTCAGGCCCCCGAGGTAGAGCAGATGACCTCCATCGACGACATCCTCGACCCGAAGTACAAGGGCAAGATCGGCATCGCCCCCACGAACGCCTCCTTCCAGTCCTTCGTCACCGCCCTGCGCGTGACCAAGGGTGAGGACGGCGCCCGTGAGTGGCTCACCCGCTTGCAGGACAACGACCCGCAGATCTACGAGCGCAACGGCAACATCCTCGACGCTGTCGACAAGGGTGAGATCGCACTCGGACTCATCAACCACTACTACTGGTTCGAGAAGGCCGACGAGGTCGGTGCGGACAACCTCAACGCCAAGATCCACTTCCTCGGCACCGACGACCCGGGCGCCCTCATCAACGTCGCGGGTGCCGGCATCCTCGCGTCGTCCGACAACGCCGGGGCCGCCGCGAAGGTCATCGAGTTCTTCCTCTCGCCCGAGGGCCAGGAGTACTTCACCCAGGAGACCTCCGAGTACCCCGTCGTCGACGGCGTCACCCTGAAGGAGGGTCTGACCCCGCTCACCGAGCTCAAGGGCAGCTCCATCGACCTCAACCAGCTCGACTCCCTGGCCGAGACGCTCGCCCTCCTCGAGGACGTCGGTCTGACCTGATGCTCGACCAGGTCGTCGCCGCGCCCAAAGCGCGACGCAGTGGCAAGACCCCGGGACTCCTGCTGGTCCCGGGGCTTGTCGCTGCCGGCGTCGCCCTGCTGCCCATCGCATACCTCGTCATCCGCTCCTTCGAGGGAGGACTCGGCCGTATCGTCGACGTCCTCTTCCGCGAGCGGACCGCACTCCTCATCGGGCGCAGCCTCGGGCTCACCGTCGCGGTCACGACCGCCTGCGTGCTGCTCGGGCTGTTCTTCGCCTTCATCGTCGTCCGCAGTGACCTTCCCGGCCGGACTCTCATCGGCGTGCTCGCTGCGCTACCGCTGGCGATCCCCTCGTACATCGCCGCCTTCGCGTGGGTGTCCTCCCCGGTCGATGTCAGCGGCTTCCTCGGCGCCTTCCTCGTCCTGACCGCGTGCTGCTACCCCTACGTCTACATCCCGGTCGTCGCCGCGATGCGTGGGGTCGACCCGGCCACGGAGGAGGTCGCCCGCGGCCTCGGCAAGAACGCCTGGCAGGCCTTCTGGTCGGTCACCGCCCGCCAGGTGCGGCCCGCTGCCGCCGGAGGGGCGCTGCTGGTCGCGCTCTACACCCTCAGCGACTTCGGAGCGGTCTCGCTGCTGCGCTACGACGTCTTCACCCGGGTGATCCACACGTCGTACCGCTCGAGCTTCGACCGCACGCCCGCCGCGATCCTGTCGCTGCTCCTCGTCATCCTCACGGTGACCATCACCGTCTCCGAGGCACGGTTGCGCAAGGCCTCGGAGCAGGTCCGGGTCGGCGGAGGAGTCTCCCGCAGGCCGAGCGTCATCCGGCTCGGACGCTGGCGCTGGCTCGCCGGACCCGGTGCGACCGCTGTCCTCGGACTGGCCCTCGCCTTCCCGATCGTCTCGCTGCTCTACTGGTCCGTCACCGGTCTGTCGCGGGGTGTGGACCTCGGACGCCTCAGCGAGAGTGCCGTGACCACCATCTGGTTCGCGGGACTGGGCATGCTCGCCTGCGTCGTCCTCGCCGTCCCGGTCGGGATTCTCGCCGCCCGCTACCGCACCCGCCCGGTCCGCTTGATCGAGCACGCCACCTTCGCCGGTCACGCGCTGCCGGGCATCGTCGTGGCGCTCGCCCTTGTCTTCTTCGGTATCCGCTACGCCAACCCCATCTACCAGCGCACCCCCATGCTGGTCCTGGCGTATGCGGTGCTCTTCCTCCCGATGGCGGTCGCTTCCGTCCGCTCCTCGGTCGCGATGAGCAGCCCGCGGATCGAGGAGGTCGCCCGCTCGCTCGGCAAGACGCGCACCGAGGTCCTGCGCCTCGTGACCCTGCCGCTCGCCGGCCCGGGCATCGCCGCCGGGGCGGCGCTCGTCATGCTCACGGCGATGAAGGAGCTGCCGGCCACGTTGCTCCTCCAGCCGACCGGGGCCCGCACCCTGGCCACGAGCTTGTGGACCGAGACCGGCGTCGCTGCCTATGCGGCCGCGGCACCATACGGACTGGCTTTGGTCGTGCTGGCCGTGATCCCTACCCTGATACTGATGAGAGTGCAGGCGCGCCAATGAGCGATCTGACGATCCGCGGTCTTGATGTGGCGTTCGGTGAGGGCACCGAACGCGTCGAGGTGCTGCGTGGCCTCGACCTCGACATCGCCCACTCCCACCTGACCGCCGTCGTCGGCCCGTCCGGCTGCGGCAAGACGACGCTGCTGCGCACCATCGCCGGCTTCGTCCAGCCCGACGACGGCACGGTCAGCATCGACGGCCGGGTCGTCGCCTCCCGCACGGTCAACGTGCCCGCCGAGAAGCGTGGGGTGACCCTCGTCCCGCAGGAGGGCGCTCTCTTCCCGCACCTCGACGTCGCCGGCAACGTCGCCTTCGGCCTGACCCGCAAGCAGCCGAAGTCGCGCGTGAGCGACCTGCTCGAGCTCGTCGGGCTCGCCGGGATGGAGTCGCGCTGGCCGCACGAGCTCTCGGGTGGCCAGCAGCAGCGCGTCGCCCTGGCCCGCGCCCTCGCACCCGAGCCCCGCCTGGTCCTCCTCGACGAGCCGTTCTCAGCCCTGGACGCCGGCCTGCGTGGGTCGGTGCGTGCCGAGGTGCGGCGCGTCCTGCGGCAGGCCGGCACCACCGCTCTGCTCGTCACCCATGACCAGGACGAGGCGCTCTCATTCGCCGACTCGGTGGCCGTCCTCGCCGAGGGCCGGGTCGCCATGCACGCCTCCCCGGAGGCCGTGTATGCGGCGCCCACCGACCTGGGCGTCGCCCGGTTCATCGGTCAGGTCGTCGAGCTCACCGGGCAGGCGCTCGGCCGCCAGGCCGAGACGGCGCTCGGTCGGCTCGCCCTCTCGGAGGACACCGGAGTCAACGGCCACCCCACCCGGGGGACGGTCACCCTGCGCCCGGAGCAGATCCGCATCTGTGAGCTGGAGGACGAGGGCGTCGCCGGCATCATCGAGGAGCGCACCTACTACGGCCACGACGCGACGATCGCTGTCCGCCTCGAAGGTGAGCGCGGCATACCCGGTCCTCGGGTGATCGTGCGCACGACCGGACCACTTCCGGTCCAGGACGAGGTGCGCCTTGCCGTCTCAGGCCTGGCGAGGTTTTTCCCGTCCGAGGCGGGCGTGGGAGACTAGGCCGCTAGACCTCGTACTCCCTCCTCGACCTCGAAGGCTGCCCGCACACCGTGTCACCTCGCGCTTCCACCGTGCTCAAGCCGCACGCCACGCCTCCTGAGGCGATCCGGAACTTCTGCATCATCGCCCACATCGATCACGGCAAGTCGACCCTTGCCGACCGGATGCTCCAGATCACCGGCGTCGTCGACGAGCGTGCCATGCGGGCGCAGTACCTCGACCGCATGGACATCGAGCGTGAGCGCGGCATCACGATCAAGAGCCAGGCCGTGCGGATGCCGTGGGACTCGGTCGAGGAGTCGGGGGAGAGGCGGTCCTACATCCTCAACATGATCGACACCCCAGGGCACGTCGACTTCACCTACGAGGTGTCCCGCTCGCTCGCGGCCTGTGAGGGAGCGGTGCTCCTCGTCGACGCCGCACAGGGGATCGAGGCGCAGACCCTGGCGAACCTCTATCTCGCGATGGAGAACGAGCTGACGATCATCCCCGTCCTCAACAAGATCGACCTTCCGGCCGCGCAGCCGGAGAAGTTCGCCGAGGAGCTGGCCGGACTCATCGGCTGCGAGCCGGAGGACTGCCTCAAGGTCTCCGGCAAGACCGGGGAGGGTGTCGAGCCGCTGCTCGACGAGATCGTCCGTCAGATCCCGCACCCCGTCGGGGACCCCACCGCCCCGGCGCGGGCGATGATCTTCGACTCGGTCTACGACACCTACCGCGGGGTCGTGACCTATGTCCGGGTCGTCGATGGCAACCTCAACCCGCGCGAGCGGATCGTCATGATGTCGACCAAGGCCACCCACGAGCTCCTGGAGATCGGCGTGATCTCGCCCGAGCCCGTGCCGGCCGCTGGGCTCGGCGTCGGCGAGGTCGGCTACCTCATCACCGGCGTGAAGGACGTGCGCCAGTCGCGCGTGGGCGACACCGTCACCAACGCCGCCAAGCCGGCGAGCGAGTCCCTCGGCGGGTACCGGGACCCCAAGCCCATGGTGTTCTCCGGCCTCTACCCCATCGACGGCTCCGATTACCCGGCCCTGCGGGATGCCCTCGACAAGCTCAAGCTCAACGACGCAGCTCTCGTCTACGAGCCGGAGACCTCGGCCGCGCTCGGCTTCGGCTTCCGCTGCGGCTTCCTCGGTCTGCTCCACCTCGAGATCGTCCGCGAGCGGCTCGAGCGGGAGTTCGATCTCGACCTCATCTCCACGCAGCCCAACGTGGTCTATGAGGTGACGATGGAGGACGGCAAGAAGGTCGTCGTCACCAACCCCTCGGAGTTCCCGCACGGCAAGATCGCCGAGGTCCGCGAGCCGATCGTGCGCGCCACCATCCTTGCGCCGAGCGAGTTCATCGGGGCCATCATGGAGCTCTGCCAGAGCAAGCGCGGCACGATGAACGGGATGGACTACCTCTCCGAGGACCGCGTCGAGATGCGCTACACCCTGCCGCTCGCCGAGATCGTCTTCGACTTCTTCGACCAGCTCAAGTCGCGCACGAGAGGGTATGCGTCGCTCGACTACGAGCCCGCCGGCGACCAGGCCGCGGATCTGGTCAAGGTCGACATCCTCCTGCAGGGGGAGACGGTCGACGCCTTCAGCGCAATCGTCCACAAGGACAAGGCCTACGCCTACGGCGTCGCGATGGCGGGCAAGCTCAAGGAGCTCATCCCGCGGCAGCAGTTCGAGGTGCCGATCCAGGCTGCCATCGGCGCGCGCATCATCGCGCGCGAGAACATCCGCGCGATCCGCAAGGACGTCCTTGCCAAGTGCTACGGCGGTGACATCAGCCGCAAGCGCAAGCTCCTCGAGAAGCAGAAGGAAGGCAAGAAGCGGATGAAGATGGTCGGCCGGGTCGAGGTGCCCCAGGAGGCCTTCATCGCCGCGCTGTCCTCCGACGACTCCGGGGCCAAGCCCAAGAAGTAGCGCGCGAGGGCCGCAGGATCCGTCGTCCGGCGCCCTGGTCGACCGATCGCCGCACCCCGGCCGGCTCTGACGTCCACCCTTCGCGTGCGAGTGGCGAGCCTCACGGGCCAGGTGCGTCGCGCATACGCACTCCGGGTCGTAGCGTGGCCACCATGGTCGAGGCGGCGAAGGCGTTCGGGCGACTGTCGAAGCTCCCTGGCGGACGCTGGGTGTTCTCACGGATCCTCGTCCGCAAGGCGCCCTACTTCGGCACTGTGCGGCCCTCGGTGCGCGTGGTCGAGCGGGGGCACGCGGAGGTCGCACTGCCGAAGCGGCGTGCCGTGGAGAACCACATCGGCACCTTCCACGTCATCGCGGTCTGCAACGGCCTCGAGGCGGCCATGGGTCTGCTCGCCGAGGCGACCGTGCCCGCGAGTATGCGCTGGATCCCCAAGGGGATGCAGGTCGCCTACGTCGCCAAGGGCAAAACCGACCTGCTGTGCGTCGCCGACTCCGACCCCGACGACTGGCACACACCGGGGGATGTCCCGGTGCAGGTGAAGGCCGTCGACACCGAGGGGACCGTCGTTGTCGAGGGCACGATCACCGTCTATGTGAGCGAACGTCCGAGCGACCGCTAGCTCTCGGTCAGGCGCCTCGTGCCCGAGACCGCTCGGAGATGTCGATGTGGGACGACCTGGCGGGCGAGGAGAAGGACGCCGCGTTCGAGGGCACCTGTCCCTGAGACGCTGCGCGTGGCCGGCTCAGTGAGGCGGGGGCCGGCTCAGTGACCGGCCCCTGGCGCGGTGAGCCGCTCCCGCATTGCCGTCGCCAGCGCCATGAGACCGTTCAACGGTCGCACCATGACCATGAAGTCGTCGATCAGTCCGTCCGGGCCGACGTGGAGGATGTCGCAGCCGGTGAGCTTCTTGCCGTCCACCTCTGCCTCGAACACCAGGACCGAGTCGGGGGAGTCCGGCGAGCCAGCCTCCGTGACGTAGTGGAAGTTCTCGAAGACCTCGATGACGTTGCGGAGGATGTGCATCGCGGCCGCCTTGCCCTCATACGGCGTGAACACTGCGGGTGAGCGGAAGACCACGTCCTCCGAGAGGAGTGCCTCGATCGCCTGCAGGTCGTTGGCCTCGACGGCCTCGCGGAACGCCTTCA
>JAAYCP010000274.1 GCA_012729695.1 Actinomycetales bacterium
CCAGGCCGTCGATGGTGAAGGCGCCGGCGACCTGGAGCGGCTCGCCGGTGGCGACGTAGGCCTCGATCTCGTCGTCGGTCAGGTCGGCGAAGTGCACGACCGTCTCCGCGGTCGCGCCCAGGGTGCCACCGGAGCCTTCCTCACGGTCGTCGATGACCCAGTGGCCGGTGTGCAGGATCCCGGACCGGCCGCGCATCGACCGCCAGCGGGAGATCGCCTCGGCGGCGTCGGCGGGCTTGCCGTGGATGCTGCCATCGAGCTCGAGCACGGAGTCGCAGCCGATGACGATGTTGTCGCCGTCCAGCTCGTCCGCCACCCACTCCGCCTTGGCCCGGGCCAGGAGGAGCGCGATGTCGCCGGGCGCGAGCTCACCGTACTTCTCCCGCGCCTCGGCCTCGATTGTCGCCTCGTCGACGTCGCTCGCGTAGATCGTCGCCTCGATGCCGACCTGCAGGAGGAGCTTGCGACGGGCGGGTGAGGCAGAGGCCAGGACGAGGTGGGGGGAGTGGTGCACCGCACCACTGTATTGCGCAACCCTCCGTGTATTGCGCAGCCCTCCGACGCCTGGGCCCACCGTCCTCGGGTCGGACCGATCACGCACCTCATGTACCGTCACTCCGGTGAACAGTGCTCCTCCCCGTCAGACCACCGCGGTCGATGCGATCGCGACGGACTTCTACGAGAAGACCGTGCAGAACAGCCCCGTCTACGCCACCTACCTCGGGGTCCCGAGCCGCCAGGACGAGCTCGACGACCTCTCCCCGGCAGGCCTCGAGGCCGACTCGGTGCTGCGCCGGGAGACCCTGGCAGCACTGGCGGAGGTCCAGCCCGTCGACGACGTGGACGAGGTGACCGTAGCCGCGATGCGTGAGCGCCTCGGCCTGCAGGAGGAGCTCCACGCAGCCGGCGAGGAGCAGCGCACGCTCAACGTCATCTCCTCACCGATGCAGCTCTTCCGCGACGTCTTCGACCTCATGCCGACGGCCACCGATGAGGACTGGGCCACGATCGCGCGCCGCATGACCAACGTGCCCAAGGCGCTCGAGCAGTGGTGCGAGTCGCTCGAGGACTCCGCCGCGAAGGGGCACGTCTCGGCCCGTCGCCAGGTTGAGGCCTGCATCACCCAGTGCGCCGACCTCACCGCCGACGACGGCTACTTCGCCGCGCTCCTCGAGCGGGCCAGGACCGACCAGGGCGAGCTCGCCGGGCCGACCACCGACCTCCTGCGTGAGGGTGTCGCGAAGGCGGCCGGCGCATACCGTGACCTCGCTGTCGTGCTCCGCGAGAAGCTGCTGCCGTTGGCGCCCGAGGAGGACGCCGTCGGGATCGAGCGCTATGCGCTGCACTCGCGCGAGTTCCTCGGCGCCACAATCGATCTCGAGGAGACGTATGCGTGGGGCCAGGAGGAGCTGGCCCGTATCGTCGCCGAGATGGAGCGGACCGCGCAGCGGATCAGGCCCGGCTCCACCGTCAAGGAGGCGATCGCCGCCCTCGACGCGGACCCGCGCTACCTGCTGCACGGCACCGACGCGCTCCAGGCCTGGATGCAGGAGCAGGCGGACCGGATCATCGACGAGTTCGCCGACGTCCACTTCGACATCCCCGAGCCGGTCCGCCGGATCGAGTGCATGATCGCCCCGACCCAGCTCGGCGGGATCTACTACACCGGCCCGAGCGACGACTTCAGCCGACCCGGCCGGATGTGGTGGTCGGTGCCCAAGGGCATCACCGAGTTCGGCACGTGGCGGGAGCTGACGACGGTCTACCACGAGGGCGTCCCGGGCCACCACCTGCAGATCGCGCAGACGGTGTACCGCAAGGAGCTCCTCAACCCCTGGCGTCGGCACATGTGCTTCACGTCGGGTCATGGTGAGGGCTGGGCGCTCTACGCCGAGCGGCTCATGGACGAGCTGGGCTACATGGACGACCCGGGCAACTACATGGGCATGCTCGACGGGCAGTCGCTGCGCGCTGCGCGGGTCGTGCTCGACATCGGCGTGCACTGCGGCTTCGAGGCGCCCGCCGAGGTCGGCGGCGGCGCGTGGAGCTACGACAAGGCATGGCAGTTCCTCGTCAACCACGCGAACATGGAGGAGGGGTTCCTGCGCTACGAGCTCGACCGCTACCTCGGGTGGCCGGGGCAGGCGCCGAGCTACAAGGTCGGCGAGCGGCTCTGGCTGCAGATCCGCGAGACGCTCGCTGCTCAGCAGGGAGCAGACTTCGACCTCAAGGCCTTCCACCGCCGCGCGCTCGACATCGGCTCGGTCGGTCTCGACGTCCTGCGCGCCACGCTCTGCGGCTGAGGCGTCACACCCCGGCTTGGGTGTGAAGAGAGTGTCGTCATAGCGACGCTCTGGTCACACGCTGTCGAGGCCCGAGGCTGCTGTGTGCCGTCCGCGTGGTCCGGGACTGCATCGAGCATGACGGTGTGACGAAAGGGCCGTCATAGCGACACCCTTCTCACACGTTCGGGTGCCGACAACCTGCGATCAGCGCAGCCGGGCGGCGGAACGCCACCAACCAGGCCCGCGCGGGTGCGCGGGCCGGGTCCACGGACCACGTGAGCCCCAGCCCGCCAGCCGGGGACCGGGCGTCGGCTCCTCGCCGCCGCCGCTCGCCGCGGCCAGCACGGTGACGATCGCGGCGATGTCCTCGGGCGCGGGGTTGCCCCGGACGACCTGGATGACGGGAGCAGGAGCGGCAGAAGCCCCCGCATCCGTGCCCACAGCGTTCGCGGCATCCGGCGTCTGCTGCCCGGTCACAGCGGGATGTTCCCGTGCTTCTTGGGCGGGAGCGTCTCCCGCTTGGTCTGCAGTGCCCGCAGCGCGCGGGTGACGTGCTTGCGGGTGTTCGACGGGGAGATGACGGTGTCGATGTAGCCCCGCTCGGCCGCGACATACGGGTTGGCCAGCTCGTTCTCGTAGTGCTCGATGAACTGCTGACGGGCCGCCTCGACGTCCCCGCCCTCGGCCTCGACCGCGGCGAGCTGCTTGCGGAAGAGGATGTTGACGGCACCCTGGGCGCCCATGACGGCGATCTGGGCGGTCGGCCAGGCGAGGTTGATGTCGGCACCGAGGTGCTTGGAGCCCATGACGTCGTAGGCACCGCCGTAGGCCTTGCGGGTGATGACGGTGACCTTGGGCACCGTGGCCTCGGCGTAGGCGAAGATGAGCTTGGCGCCGCGGCGGATGATGCCGTCCCACTCCTGGTCGGTGCCGGGGAGGAAGCCGGGGACGTCGACGAAGGTGAGCACCGGGACGTTGAAGCAGTCGCACGTGCGCACGAAGCGGGCCGCCTTCTCGGAGGCGTCGATGTCGAGGGTGCCGGCGAACTGCATGGGCTGGTTCGCGACGATGCCGACCGACATGCCGTCGACCCGGGCGAAGCCGGTGAGGATGTTCGGCGCGAACAACGGCTGCACCTCGAGGAACTCGCCGTCGTCGACGATCCGCTCGATGATCTTCTTCATGTCGTAGGGGACGTTCGGGCTGTCCGGGATCGCCTGGTCGAGCCAGAGCTCGTCCTCGGTGGGGTCGAGGTCGTCCCCGGAGCCGGCGTAGGCCGGCGGGTCCTCGTGGTTGTTGCTCGGCAGGTAGGAGAGCAGCGCCTTGACGTACTCGATCGCGTCCTCCTCGTCCTCGCCCATGTAGTGCGCGACGCCGGACTTGCTGTTGTGCGTCTTCGCGCCGCCGAGCTCCTCGAAGCCGACGGTCTCGCCGGTCACCGTCTTGATGACGTCGGGGCCGGTGATGAACATGTGCGAGGTCTGGTCCACCATGACCGTGAAGTCGGTGATGGCGGGGGAGTACACGGCTCCGCCGGCGCAGGGGCCCATGATGAGCGAGATCTGCGGGATGACGCCTGAGGCGTGCACGTTGCGGCGGAAGATCTCGCCGTAGAGGCCGAGCGAGACCACACCCTCCTGGATGCGGGCACCGCCGGAGTCGTTGAGACCGATGACCGGGCAGCCCACCTTGAGCGCGAAGTCCATGACCTTGACGATCTTCTCGCCGAAGACCTCACCGAGCGAGCCACCGAAGACGGTGAAGTCCTGGGCGAACACCGCGACGGTGCGTCCGTCGATCTGGCCGTAGCCGGTGACGACGCCGTCGCCGTACGGCCGGTTCTTCTCCTGGCCGAAGGCGGAGGAGCGGTGCCGCGCATACTTGTCCAGTTCGATGAAGGTGCCCTCGTCGAGGAGCATGTCGATGCGCTCGCGCGCCGTCTTCTTGCCGCGCGCGTGCTGCTTCTCGACCGCGCGCTCGGATCCGGCGTGCGCCACTTCCCACACGCGGCGTTTGAGGTCCAGCAGCTTCCCGGCCGTCGTAGAGAGGTCGATCTCCTCGTGCGGCGGCGGCGGAGTGGACGGCGAGTTCTGCGCAGCGGTGGACATGCTCAGAAGCCTAGCCTTGACCACGTGCGCACGCCCCTGCAGGTTCAGCAACTGACCGGTAACCTTCGGCACCCCTGGACGACCCTCACCCTCGTGCCGGAGTCGGCGTCGACGAACGCCGATCTGGCCCGGGCCTCCGCGCGCGGCGAGGCGGCCCCGTGGACCGTTCTCGTCGCCGAGCACCAGAGCGCCGGCAAGGGTCGCCTCGGCCGCACCTGGACCTCGGTCCCCGGCACCGGACTCACCTTCTCCGCACTCGTCCCCGTCCCCGATCAACCCGGCTGGGTCCCGCTCATCACCGGACTCGCGCTGGTCGAGGCGATCACGAGCAGGTATGCGGTGCGCACCTCCCTGAAGTGGCCGAACGACCTCCTCGGTCAGGTCGGCGACGACCGCGCGGAGCGGAAGGTCGCCGGCATCCTCTGCGAGCTCACGGCGGGGGGCATCGTCATCGGGATCGGGCTGAACGTCGACCAGGACGAGGCTGAGCTGCCCGTTCCCGGTGCGGGATCGCTGCGACTCCTTGCCGGAGGGCACCCGGACGGGCTCACCCGCGAGCGGCTGCTGCTCGACATCCTGGACCGTCTCGCCGACCGGCTCACGGACTGGGGGAGGGATCCGGAGGTGGTGCGCACCGCATACCGGGGCCGGTGCGTGACCCTCGGCCGGGAGGTGCGCATCGACCTCGGTGCCCGCGGCCAGGTGCCGGGTCGGGCGGTCGACGTCGACGACGACGGGCGGCTCGTCGTCGACGTGGGCGGGCGGACCGAGGCGTTCTCGGCCGGGGACGTCACCCACGTGCGGTGAGTGGCGCGCGACAGGAGCCGCCCGTCGACTGGGATCCGAGTCCCCCGGAGATAGGGAGGGGATAGCCCGGCGGTGCCGTTCGCGCGCTCTCTAGAGTGGAGGTGTGACGAACGACACGGGGGACCACCCCCGCATGGAGGTGAGCTGGGAGGAACTGCTGCTCGGCCAGCCGCCCTCGATGACTCGTCACCAGGTCGCGGAGGAAGCGGGGGTCCCCGACGAGATCGCCAACCGGTTCTGGCACGCGCTCGGGTTCCCCATCGCCGAGGACGACGAGGTCGTCTTCACCGAGGCCGATGCCGCCGCGCTGCAGAGGGTCTGCTCCCTCCTGGGGGCAGGTGTGGCGGAGGAGACGGCGCTGGCGATGACCCGCGCCCTCGCCCGCACCACCGACCGGCTCGCCGTCTGGCAGACCCAGCTCCTCGCCGAGCTCTTCACGCCGCACGAGATCACCGACGACAGTCCCACCGACCACGACGTGCGCCAGGGAGTCGACCCGTCGGCGAACGTCAAGGACACCCGGACCGTCGTGAACCGGCACATCGCCGAGGCGGCCGCGCGCGAGCTGGTCCGGATCAGTGACGAGATCGAACCGCTCCTGATCTTCGCCTGGCGCCGGCACGTCACGGCCGCCATCACGCGCATGCTCGCGGACGCGACCCCCGACGAGGCGAGCTCCGAGCCGCACCGGGTCGTCGGATTCGCCGACCTTGTGTCCTTCACGAGCCTCGTGCGGCGGATGAGTGAGCGGCAGCTCGCCCGGGTGGTCCAGCGCTTCGAGGCGCTCGCGTCCGACATCGTCACGGCCCACGGCGGGCGGGTCATCAAGACCGTGGGCGACGAGGTGCTCTTCGTGCACACCGATGCGGCACCGGCCGCGGGCATCGCGCTCGACCTCGTCGAGACGATGCGCGCCGACCCGCTGCTGCCGCCGGTCCGGGTGGGCATGGCATACGGGCGGGTCGTCTCGAGACTCGGCGACGTGTTCGGTGTGACGGTCAACCGGGCCAGCCGGCTCACCGCCGTCACCCCGGAGAGTCGGGTCTACGTCGACGAGCCGCTGCGGGCGAAGCTCGGTGACGTGAGTGGCTTCGAGGTCCTCCCGGCGCGACGGCGGCTCCTGCGCGGGATCGGCGTCGTCCGGCCCGGAGAGCTGCGCCGACACTCCGGCGAGCGGCGAGCAGCGATGCCGATCGACGGCATACGATGACAGGCATGACGCGCGTAGTCCTGGCGGAGGACGATCCGGCGATCTCGGAACCGCTCGCGCGCGCCCTCGGCCGTGAGGGCTACGCGATCGAGGTCGCCGAGGACGGCCAGCGCGCACTGGAGCTGGCGAGCAAGGGCGATGCGGACCTGCTCATCCTCGACCTGGGCCTCCCTCTGCTCGACGGCCTCGAGGTGTGCCGTCGCCTGCGGGCCGCGGGGTCGGACCTGCCGATCCTCGTCCTCACCGCTCGGGCCGACGAGGTCGACACGGTGGTCGGCCTGGACGCCGGCGCCGACGACTACGTCACGAAGCCCTTTCGGCTCGCCGAGCTGCTCGCCCGGACCCGGGCGCTGCTCCGCCGTGGTCCGAGCGAGAGCTCCGAGACCGGACCCATCGTGCGGATGGAGGCCGAGGCCCGCCGTGCGTGGTTCGGCGACACCGAGCTGCAGCTCGCCCCCAAGGAGTTCGATCTGCTTGCTCTGCTCGTCAAGGAGCAGGGCAAGGTCGTCTCCCGGGACCAGATCATGAAGGAGGTCTGGGGCAGCCGCTGGATGAGCTCGAGCAAGACCCTCGACATGCACATCTCCGTGCTGCGCCGCAAGCTCGGTGACGACGCCACCGCTCCGAAGTTCATCACCACCGTGCGCGGGGTCGGCTTCCGCTTCGACGCTCCCACCCTGACCAGCTGAGGCGCTGCCATGCGCGCTGCGCTCCTGCGCGTGACGATGCTCGCGGTGGGATGGGTCATCGCGATCCTCGTCGTCCCCGTCGCGATCCTGCGCATCATCGCGCTCACCCTGCCGGATGTCGATCCCTTGTCGATCCTCGACGACCTGCGGGGGCCACGCGGCGTGGTGCTCGTCGTGGCGGTCGCCGTGATCCAGGTCGTCGGCGCACTGCTCCTGGCCCGGCTCATCGCCTCACGTCAGGCGAGACGTCTCACGGAGCCGATGACGGCGCTTGCGGAGCGGGCCGAGCGGCTGGGTGCCGGCGAGTCGCGGCTGCGGCCCATGGACAGCGGCATCCCCGAGATCGACCGGGTGAGTGACGTCCTCGCACGCAGCTCGGCGAATATCGCCCGGCAGCTCGCCGAGCAGCGGGACTTCGCTGCGGACGCCTCGCACCAGCTGCGCACGCCGCTCACCGCGCTGCTCATGCGGCTGGACGAGATCGCGACGACCGACGACCTCGAGGCGGCCCGGCACGAGGCATCGATCGCGATCTCCCAGGTCGAGCGACTCGCGAAGGTCGTTGATGACCTGCTCAGCCGCTCGAAGGCCGAGCAGTCCGCGGTCTCGCTCGACTCCATCCTCGCTGCCCTGCAGCGGGAGTGGCAGCCGGCCTTCGCCCGTGCCCGGCGCACGGTCCGGGTGCACGGCGAGCGGGGACTGTATGTGCAGGCCGCCCCGTCAGCGGTCTCCCAGATCGTGTCGACGCTCTTCGAGAACTCGCTGCAGCACGGCAGGGGCACGGTCGATGTCGAGGCGCGTCGCAGTGGACCCTCGGTCGTCCTCCAGGTGAGCGATCAGGGCTCCGGCGTCCCGACCGAGATCGCGGGGCAGATCTTCGAACGGGAGGTCTCCAGCAGCGGCAGCGGCCTGGGGCTCTCCCTCGCGCGGGACCTCGCCGCCGCCAACGGGGGTCGCCTCGAGCTGCTCTCGGCCCGTCCGGCCCTGTTCGCCCTCTTCCTCAGCGAGGCGCACCGCCCAGAGGTCTGAGCAGGGGTCGGGTGGCCCTCAGCCAGGTTCCAGCCGCGTACCAGAACGTGACAATAGGAAGGTTCTGGTACGGCCACATCGACCGAGCGG
>JAAYCP010000275.1 GCA_012729695.1 Actinomycetales bacterium
GCTGGAGCGGGGCAGTGTTGACGTGGTGACTCTCTGTCTGCTCAGCCGACGAGACCTGCGCGGGCGTCGCCGCGGACCGTGATGGTCACCGATCCTCCGACCGCGTCGAGCAGGGGTCCGACCACTGGCAGGCTCACCTGGCCGGAGATCACGACGACGGCGGTCTGCCCGTCCGGTGTCCCGGTTCCCTGCTCGATTTGCCATGACGTGATGCGCGCGGGGCGTTCGCGGGAGGCGAGATGGGACTCGGCCGACTGCCACACGGTGGCACTGCTGATCCGTACGGTGTCGTCGAACCCGAGGCGGTACGCCTGTAGGTCGAGAGCATCTGCGGCATCCAGCGCGGCCGCATCGGCCACGTCGAGCAGCCGAACCCTGTTGATCTGCGCCGTCGTAGCCACCACGGTGCCCAGGATGAGCAGCACGGCGATCGACATACACCCGATAACAAGGAGAGTCATGCTCCCCTGCTCGTCGCGCGGCCCCTGACAAGGCCAACCGCGGAGCGCGCGCGGGCGGCAGTTCACGGAACGCTCCGGAACCGGTCGACCGTGGAGACCGACGTCGAGCTCACCGGCACCTGGAGAGGCACGACTGCCCTGGCGAAGTCCGGAACCAGAGGAAGAGGTACGAGCACCTGAGCCTGGGTGGTGACGCGTCCCTCGGGTCGCAGGCACGGCATGTCGTCGCACCCGATCTGGATCTGGCCGTCGAACCCGAAGTCCGCGAAGGCGATGGCTGCCGCCGCCTCGGCTCGAGCCTGCGCGTTCTCGCCGGACTCCGCCGTGACAAATGCCCGTCCGGCCTCCCTCGACGCCTGGGTCACCGCATACGTCCCCGCCTGGATCCGGCCCACGGTCATGACGAGGTAGATGAGCGGGATGAGGACGACGATCGTCAGGAAGACGAACTCGACGACCGCACTGCCCCGCTCGTCACTGGTCCCCCGACTGATCGCCGGCGACACCCTGGCGGTCACTGCGACTCCTCGAACGCGCGACCCGTCACGGTGAGGGCTCGGTCCGGACCGATCGGACCGATCACCGGGATGGGCGCGCGAATCGTGATGACGATGACCTGGACACCGTCCACCGATGCCTGCGAGGCGGTGATGTCCTGGGCGAATCGCGGCGACAGCGATCCCTGGACGACCGACCTGGCGCGAGCGATGCCTGTCTCCGGCGAGGCGTCGAGGCGAGCCGCTGCGCGAGCCCCCTCGGAGGCGGCCATGGTCAAGGTGTTGCGTACGTGCAGCGCCAGCCCCAGCTGCATCACAGCAAGGAAGACGAAGACGACGAGACCGCTGACCATCGCGAACTCTGCGATGGCGGAGCCCCGCTCGCGAGGATGGGCGTCAGCGCGCCACTTCATCGATGGCGTCGTTGAACAGTCGAGTCAGGGCCGGCTCGGCCAACGCCCAGACAGCGGCGACGATCGCAGCCGTCATGAGCACCACCATCACCCAGCCGGGGATGTCGCCGCGCTCACCACCGTGGCGGGTGCGGTTCTTCAAGAACTGCTGCGCGTGGTGGAGGTGGTGGGTCAGCGTGCGGGTGAGAGCTCTGGTCGTGGAACGGGTCATGATGAGGGTGTCCTGCCTTCATTGCTGTGTCTGTGGAGTCCTGCTCCGGTCGGTGTTCTTGGGTCTGGTGACTGATGAGGTGTGCCGGCTCCC
>JAAYCP010000276.1 GCA_012729695.1 Actinomycetales bacterium
GCGGGTGGCACACCGTTGCCGCACAACCGAGTTGCCGTGTGTCGAGCGCGGGGGATGGGCCGCGGGTGGCACATAACTGGGACTCGCGGTGGGTGCGTCGTCCGTGGGCGGTGGGACGGTCGCTCAGTCGGGGCGGCTCTGCTCGGAGAGGTCCTCGTCGCGCAGGACGGTGCCATCGGGGTCCATCGCGCCGTAGAGGCGGTTCGCCCAGAGCCGTTGTGCTGTAGAGAGATCCGGCGCCGCAAGCCGACGCAGCCGACCCGGCGGGCGTCCTCCGGTAGCCGCCGCCACGTCCTGGAGCGCCGCGGCCCGGTCGGCCATCCGGTTGCGGGCCGAGCGCCGGGCGTGGGGGAGGTAGCGCCGGCGTGACTGGATCCGCTCGGCCACCCGCCGCAGCCCTCGTGCTCGCTCGTCCGCGTGCGTGCGGTACCACTCATCGAGCCGGTCCGCTGAGGCTCCCAGCACCTCGAAGAGCTCGTCCGGGTCGTCCGGCACGTCCTCGGGGGCGATACCGAGGTGCTCTGCGCACAGCGTCCGGCGCAACCGCAGCGGGAACCCGTCGGCGGGTGCCGGGTCATCGGGTCCGAGGGCCTCGACCCGGTCGTCCACGACGAAGCAGGCGATCTCGGAGTCGCTGGTCCAGGAGCGGCGGTTGAAGTTGTCGGAGCCGACGCTGGCCCAGCGGTCGTCGATGATGCAGACCTTGGAGTGGACGTACACCGGCAGGCCGGCCTCGTTCGTGAGGCTGAAGACGGCGACCCGGTCTCCACCGGCCTCGAGGATGGGCTGCATCGCCATCCACCGGGCCGCCAGCTGGGCGGTGCGCTCGATCGTCCCGTCGACGTCGGGCAGCGCAGGTAGGACGATGACGAGCCGCAGCCCGGGCCGGTCGCGCAGGACCGTCGCGAAGTGCTCGCCGACGTCGGCGCCCCAGAGGTACTGGTCCTCGACATAGACGAGGTGTCGTGCGTGGGACATCGCCTTGGCGTTGCCGCGGACGATGCTGCGTTCACCATCGGGCGCGAAGTCGTAGCCGACGGGCTGGATCGCCGGGTAGGTTCGCGCGACCTGCACCGCGTCGTGGGCACCGTTGACAGATGGCGGGGGAGGCCACTGCTCGCCGAGGGGGTCCGGCGACTGCTCCTCCGCCTGCAGCCATGAGGAGAACCTGCGGCCGGGGTTGAGGGTCAGGGGGGTGCTGTCCCCCCACCGCTCGCGGAAGGTGGTCTCCACGTCGTGGACGGCCGGTCCACTGATCGCGACCTGGACGTCGTGCCAGGCGGGTCGCGGCCCGTACTCCGCCGCGACCGAGAGCGCCTGCTCGTCACCGAGGTGCTGGTCGTCGTCCCGGCGGCTGTGGCACAGGTCGATCCCCCCGACGTAGGCGATGTCGCGCGTCGGCTCGCCGTGGTGTCGGAGGACGACGAACTTCTGGTGGTGCGCACCCATCGTCCGAACACGCATGTCCCGCAAGGCCTGTCCGCCCGCGTTGTTGATCGCGTCGCTGAGCTGGAACACCCGCTCGGAGTGGAAGCCGAGCTTGCGCCAGTGGGAGCGCCAGAGGAGCCCGCGGACGTCGACCCCGCGTCCCAGGGCGGCGACGAGGACGTCGACGAGGGTGTCGCCCCGGTCGTTGAGCCGTTGGTCCGGGTCACCACGCCAGTCGACGAAGTACACCCGGTCGCCGCTGCCCATCTCGCTGATGCGGTCGGCGAGCTCGGCGAAGTACGGTCTGCCGTGCACGATGGGCCGGACGTCGTTCCCGGTGGACCAGGTGCGCTCCCCGCCGCGGACCCTGTCGATGACGGTATGCGCGTTCTCCCGCTCCTCGGGGGAGAGGAACCAGTCGGCCAGGGGCATGGACCCATCCTTGCCCATCGGCAGGGCTGTCGACCACGCTGGGCCACGCACGGCGACCACGCCCGCCGAGCCTGCCGACGACCCTCAAGGGGCGGGCTCGAGCTATCTGGTCGGGCGTGGTCGCCCGGGCCGATAGAATCGACGCCGTTCCCACCCCCGCGACAGCCGGGGGTGCGTCGTGCCTGCAGCGAGTGGGTGCGGCCGACACAGCACCCGATGAGAAAGCGACCCACCACTCGTGGCAACGACGAACGACCTCAAGAACGGCATGGTCCTCAAGATCGACGGACAGCTCTGGACCGTCGTGGAGTTCCAGCACGTCAAGCCGGGCAAGGGCCCTGCCTTCGTGCGGACCAAGCTGAAGAACGTCACGTCGGGCAAGACCATCGACAAGACCTTCAACGCCGGCGTCAAGGTGGAGACCTCGAACGTCGACAAGCGCACGATGCAGTACCTCTACAACGACGGAACCCACTTCGTGTTCATGGATCCCGACACCTATGAGCAGGTCGAGGTCAGCCCCGAGGTGGTCGGGGACGCCGCCGACTACATGCTCGAGAACCAGGACGTCCTCGTCGCCCGGCACGAGGGAACCCCGCTCTTCATCGAGCTGCCGGCCTCGGTCGTCCTCGAGATCACCTACACCGAGCCGGGTCTGCAGGGCGACCGCTCCACCGGCGGCACCAAGCCCGCGACCCTCGAGACCGGCGCGACGATCCAGGTGCCGCTGTTCCTCGAGACCGGCACGAAGGTCAAGGTCGACACCCGCGACGGTTCCTACCTCGGACGCGTCAACTG
This sequence comes from Actinomycetales bacterium, assembly GCA_012729695.1. Taxonomy (GTDB): domain Bacteria; phylum Actinomycetota; class Actinomycetes; order Actinomycetales; family Dermatophilaceae; genus F2B08. The sequence goes on from JAAYCP010000276.1 coordinate 2,659, forward strand.
ACCCGCGCCTGCGGAACAGGGACAGAGGCGGATCAGGAATCAGACGGATCACAGAGACGGAAGGCCGTGGACTAGATGGCTGCTCGGACCAAGGCGCGCAAGCGGGCGCTCGACCTGCTCTTCGAGGCCGAGCAGCGCCAGGTCAACGCTCTCGAGCTGCTCCGGCAGCGCCTCGCGGCCCCGGTGACGGAGATGCCGCTCAATGAGTACACCGTCACCCTCGTCGAGGGGGTCGTCGATCACTGGAACGACATCAACGACGCCATCTCCACGTATGCGCAGGGCTGGCCGATCGAGCGCATGCCCGCCGTCGACCGGGCCATCCTGAGGCTTGGTGCGTTCGAGGTGCTGTATTCCGAGGACGTTCCTGAGCCGGTGGCCATCAGCGAGGCCGTCGCGCTGGCGAAGGAGCTGTCCACCGACGACTCCCCGAGGTTCGTCAACGGTGTGCTCGCCCGGCTGCTCGAGGTCAAGCCCACGCTGCTGTGACGACTCCCTCTCCGGCTGCGACATCGTCTGCGGCACCGCGACTCTCGCTCACCTGCGTCCGGTATGCGGTGGCCGAGGACATCCCCGCGCTCGCCGAGATCGAGGCGGAGGCGGACGCGATGTTCGACGCCATGTGGGCCGGTGCCGGCCTGGAAGCGAGCGACTGGCCCGCACCGACGCCCGGCGCCGAGCGCGCGGCCCGCCCGGGTTTCCTCCTCGCCGTCGGCCAGCC
>JAAYCP010000277.1 GCA_012729695.1 Actinomycetales bacterium
ATCCTCGGCTTCGCTCACGTCGTCGACCTCGCCGAGCTCGGCTCGAGCGGCCTGCACCTCGAGCAGATCGCGGTCCGGCCGGACGCCGGGCGGCGCGGGATAGGGACCATGCTGCTGCGCGCGGTTATGGGCGAGACCCTCTCCCGCGGGCAGGACACCCTCACGCTCATGACCTACGCCGACGTGCTGTGGAACGGCCCCTGGTATGCGCGACAGGGCTTCCGCGAGATCACCGCGGAGTCACACCCGGCCGAGTGGGCGCGCCTTGCGCCGCTGCGTGAGATCGAGAACGGTCTCGGCCTCGGTGCAGCCGGGCGCCGCGTGGGCATGGTGGCGCGGCTCAGCGATGAACCCACGCCCCTGCGAGCGGTGAGTGTCATCCCGGCGAGGGAGCGAGGGGGCGTCCTGGAGGTCTTCGTCCAGCACCGGGTCCACACGATGGACTTCGCTCCCGGAATGGTGGTCTTCCCGGGAGGGCGGGTCGACCCGGTCGACGAGACCACCGCATACCGTCTCGGGATCGGGGTGGCCGAGGCCTGTGCCGTGCGGGAGGTCGCCGAGGAGGCCGGGGCCGACATCGATCCGGGCGACCTCATCCCGTGGGACCGCTGGATCACGCCGGTCGGCTACCCCAAGCGGTTCGACGTCGACTTCTTCCTCCTGCCCGTCACGGACGGCTCGGAGTTCGTGCACAGCACCGGCGAGGCGCTCGACTCGGAGTGGCTGCCCGTGGCTGATCTCGTGACGGCCGTGGAGGAGGGGCGGCTCGCCATGGTCCCGCCGACCCGGACGATCATCGACGAGCTGAGCGCACTGCAGACTCTGCGGGCCGCGGTGGAGCTGCGCCCGGAGGTGGTCGCCGTGCACCAGGACATCGCCACGCTCCGGCCCAGGCCCGCCGGCAACGGCTGACCGGCAGCGGACGCCCGCCCTCCTCGAGGGACCGCGGCGGGGTGTACGGCTCCTTGGTCACCCGCCAGGTGCTGGGTCAGTGGGCCGAGGCGAAGACGACCTCCGGCCAGGGTGTCGTGGCGAGCCACCGGCGGCGGGTCATCACGTCTGCGTCGGCCGGCGGGAAGATGGGCGGGAACCCCGGCTGGACACCTGACTCGAGACGAGACGCGGCCGAGCGCCCACCCGACGAGGCGTCAGCACAGGTCGCGCCACCTGCGTGGGCTGGGTCGGTCGGACGGGGTGTGGACCTGGACATCTCGCCTCCTTCACGGCTCTCGGTCTTCTGTACTTCCGGCTCTCGGGCGCTCTCCCGGCATGCTTCTTGCCCGCAGAGTGACCCTCACGGGGACTGAGTCCGGCCGTGTGCCATTGCATCACATCATGTTTGTGTGGCGATAGGTATACGTTATGCATTTCGAATGCTGGGACACCCGAGGGCCTCGCCATCGTGGTGTGGCGCCCTTTGAGGCGAGGACGCGCGTGGGCGTGGTGCGCCGCTGGCTGCGGCGTGGGGTCATGACATCGCCCACACCCACGGTGGCGACACGTGGAAGCAGGTCAGTGGGTGCAGGAACGAGGGGTTAGAGTTGGCTCGCCCGACATCCTTTAACGACCTGTCCAGTGAGGCAGGGAAGGAGGTCCGCACGCGCATGGCGCCGGATCGTGAAGTACCCAAGGGCCACCCTGTGGACCCGACCGGCCGAGTCGTTCTCGGTCCTGACGAGATCGCCCGGGCGCTGCGCCGCATCGCCCACGAGATCCTCGAGAGCAACAGGGGAGCGGCCGACTTGGTCCTTCTCGGCATCCCGAGCCGTGGGGTTGCGCTCGCCCAGCGGCTCGCCGCGCTCATCGAGGAGGTCGAGGGCACCCAGGTCCCGGTCGGCTCCCTCGACATCACCCTCCACCGGGACGACCTGCACCGCCACCCGACCCGGGCCCCGATGCGCACCGTGATCCCCGAGAGCGGCGTCGACGACAAGGTCGTCGTCCTCGTCGACGACGTCCTCTACTCCGGACGCACCGTCCGCGCCGCTCTCGACGCGCTCTCCGACCTCGGTCGCCCCCGCGCAGTGCGCCTCGCTGTCCTCGTCGACCGCGGTCACCGTGAGCTGCCGATCCGGGCCGACCACGTGGGCAAGAACCTCCCCACCTCGCACTCGGAGAAGGTCCAGGTGCGGCTGCAGGCGCACGACGGCATCGAGGACTCGGTCCGGATCGCCCCCGGCGAGTCCCACGTGGGAGGTCGTTGAGATGGCCCGCCACCTGCTCTCCGCCGCCGACCTGACCCGCGACGAGGTCCTGGAGATCCTGCGTACCGCGGCGTCGATGCATGACGTGCAGCGCCGCGAGGTCAAGAAGCTGCCCGCCCTGCGGGGCCGCACCGTCATCAACCTCTTCTTCGAGGACTCAACCCGCACCCGCTCGAGCTTCGAGATCGCCGGCAAGTGGATGTCGGCCGACACCATCAACATCACCGGCAAGGGCTCGTCGGCGTCCAAGGGGGAGTCCCTGAGGGACACCGTCCTCACCATCACAGCCATGGCGGTCGATGCGCTCGTCATCCGGCACAGCGCCAGTGGCGCCTGTCACCAGGTGGCCGAGTGGGTCGACGCGAGTGTCATCAACGCCGGGGACGGCACCCACGAGCACCCGACCCAGGCGCTGCTCGACGCCTACACGATGACCCAGCGGCTCGGTGACCTCGAGGGTCGGCGCGTCGTCATCGTCGGGGACCTCACCCACAGCCGGGTGTTCCGCTCCAACCTGCTTCTGCTCAAGACGCTCGGGGCCGACGTCACGGTCGTCGCGCCGCCGACTCTGATGCCCAGCGGCGCCGGTCCCTGGTCCCGGCAGGACGGCTTCGCCCTCGAGCAGGATCTCGACGACGCCCTCTTCGGTGGACCGCCCCCGGACGTGGTGATGATGCTCCGCGTCCAGCGCGAGCGGATGAGCGGCGGATATTTCCCGACAGCCCGCGAGTACACCGTGGGCTACGGACTCACCCGACCCCGACTGGACCGGCTCCGCGCTGCCAACGACGACGTCCTCGTCATGCACCCCGGGCCGATGAACCGCGGCCTGGAGATCAGCGCCGAGGCCGCGGACAGCCTCAACTCGGTGATTCTGGACCAGGTCTCGGCCGGTGTCGCGGTCCGGATGGCCGTGCTCTACCACCTGCTCGTCGGAACCGACGGCGGCTCGATCGAGGAGGGATCAGCATGAGCGACCTGGTCATCACCGGTGCGCGGATCCTCGGCGAGGCTGCCGCCGACGTGCTCGTCCGCGACGGCGAGATCGCGCAGGTCTCCGAGCAGCCCGGCGCCATCGAGATCCCGGTTGACGCCGAGGTCATCGACGCGGACGGGTTGGCTCTCCTGCCCGGGTTCGTCGATCTCCACACGCACCTGCGTGAGCCGGGCCGGGAGGACACCGAGACGGTCGCGAGCGGCTCGGCCGCCGCTGCCGCGGGCGGGTTCACCGCTGTGCTCGCGATGGCGAACACCAACCCGGTCACGGACACCGGCGAAGCGGCCGTGCACATCCTCGAGCTGGGCCGACGGGCCGGACTCGTCGAGGTCCAGCCGGTTGGCGCGGTCACCAAGGGCCTGCGCGGTGAGGAGCTCGCCGAGCTCGGTCTGATGGCCCGCAGCAAGGCCGGGGTCCGGGTCTTCTCCGACGACGGCCGGTGCATCGGCGACGCCCGCGTCATGCGTCGGGCGCTGGAGTACATCCGCGGCTTCGGCGGGGTCATCTCCCAGCACAGCCAGGAGCCCCACCTCGCGGACGGGTCGGCCTGCTGCCACGAGGGTGAGCTCTCCGGCCGCCTCGGACTGCCCGGGTGGCCGTCGCCCGCCGAGTCCTCGATCATCGCCCGCGACGCGATGCTCGCCCAGCACACGGGGTCGCGGGTGCACGTCGCCCACGTGAGCACCGCCGAGGGGGTCGAGGTCATCCGGTGGGCCAAGGCCCGTGGCATAGCGCTGACTGCCGAGGTCACCCCGCACCACCTCGCCCTCGACGTCAGCCGGGTCACCGGCTACGACCCGACCTTCAAGGTCAACCCACCGCTTCGTCCTCAGGAGGACATCATGGCCCTCCGGGAGGCCCTCGCCGACGGCACGATCGATGCCGTCGCGACCGACCACGCTCCACATGCCCGGCACGACAAGGAGCACGCCTTCGTCGACGCCGCCTTCGGGATGCTCGGCCTGGAGACGGCGTTCTCCGTCGTCCACGACGTGATGGTGCGCAGCGGACGGATGTCGTTGGCAGACCTCTCGACCCGGATGTCCTCGGCCCCGGCGCGCATCGCCGGTCTGACCGGCCACGGACGGTCCGTCGAGGTCGGCGCACCGGCCAACCTCGTCCTCGTCGACACCGCGGCGCAGGTCGTGGTGGACAAGAACGCGTCGCACTCGCTCTCGCGCAACAACCCGTGGCACGGCAGCACCTTCACCGGTGCCGTCCACACGACGGTTCTGCGCGGTCGGCTCACGGCCCGGGACGGACGGGCCCTCGTCCCTGAACCCGCCGTCGGTGGCGGCTGGGCCGCGGAGGCACAGCCGTGAGCGCCGTGCTCGTCCTGGAGGACGGACGGACCTTCGTCGGTGAGGCCTACGGAGCCGTCGGCGAGACAGTCGGCGAGATCGTGTTCTCCACCGGCATGACGGGGTACCAGGAGACGCTCACCGACCCCAGCTACCACCGCCAGATCGTCGTCATGACGGCCCCCCATATCGGGAACACAGGGTGGACCGAGGACGACGACGAGTCATCCCGGATCTGGGTGGCCGGCTTCGTCGTGCGCGACCCGGCCATCCGCCCGTCGAGCTGGCGCTCCCGCGGATCGCTCGAGGACCAGCTGGCGGCCCAGGATGTCGTCGGGATCAGCGGGATCGACACGCGCGCGCTGACCCGGCACCTCCGTGACCGCGGCGCCATGCGTGCGGGCATCTTCTCCGGAGACGCAGCGGGTATGCCGTTGCCGGCTCTGCTGGAGAAGGTCGCCTCCGCCCCGGCCATGACCGGAGCACGGCTCGCCGAGGAGGTCACGACTCCCGAGCCCTACGTCGCACCGGCCGTGGGGGAGCGCCGCTTCACCGTGGCGGTGGTCGACCTGGGCCTAAAGGCGATGACGACCGAGCGGATGACCGCGCGGGGCATCGAGGTGCACGTCCTGCCCGCAACGGCTGGCATCGACGATGTCCTGGCAGTGCGACCCGACGGGGTGTTCTTCTCCAACGGGCCGGGCGACCCGCAGACAGCCGACCACCAGGTCGAGCTGCTCCGTGACGTGCTGCGCCGCGGGATCCCCTACTTCGGCATCTGCTTCGGCAACCAGATCCTCGGCCGGGCCCTCGGGTTCGGCACCTACAAGCTGAAGTTCGGCCACCGCGGCATCAACCAGCCGGTCGTCGACCGGGGCACCGGCAAGGTCGAGGTCACCTCGCACAACCACGGCTTCGCCGTCGAGGCCCCGCCAGAGGCATGGGAGCCGCCCGGCGCCCGGACCGAGTTCGGCGCGGTCACCGTCAGCCACATCTGCCTCAACGACGACGTCGTCGAGGGACTCGAGGTCCGCCGCCCCCGACCGGACGGCACCGACGGGCTCGTGGCCTTCTCTGTGCAGTACCACCCGGAGGCTGCGTCAGGTCCGCACGACGCCGGCTACCTCTTCGACCGCTTCGTCGACGTGCTCGAGTCGAGCCGGGCGTCGCATACCGGATCCACCGCCGAGGGGGAGATCTCCTGATGCCCAGACGCACCGACATCCGCAGTGTCCTCGTCATCGGCTCCGGGCCGATCGTCATCGGCCAGGCGTGCGAGTTCGACTACTCCGGCACCCAGGCGTGCCGGGTGCTGCGCGAGGAGGGCATCCGCGTCATCCTCGTCAACTCCAACCCGGCAACGATCATGACGGACCCGGAGTTCGCCGACGCGACGTACATCGAGCCGATCACCCCCGAGGTCGTCGAGGCGATCATCGCCAAGGAGCGCCCGGACGCGGTGCTCGCGACCCTCGGCGGCCAGACCGCGCTCAACTGTGCGATGGAGCTGCACGAGCGCGGTGTGCTCGAGCGCTACAACGCACCGCTCATCGGCGCCAACGTCGAGGCCATCCAGCTCGGCGAGGACCGCGAGAAGTTCAAGGGCGTGGTCGAGCGCTGTGGCGCGGAGTCGGCGCGCAGCGTCATCTGCCACACGATGGACGAGGTGCTCGCCGGTGCCGAGGAGCTCGGCTACCCGGTGGTGGTGCGTCCGTCCTTCACGATGGGCGGCCTCGGCAGCGGCTTCGCGCACGACGAGAACGAGCTGCGCCGGATCGCCGGCGCCGGGCTGCAGTACTCGCCCGTGACCGAGGTGCTCCTCGAGGAGTCCATCCTCGGCTGGAAGGAGTACGAGCTCGAGCTCATGCGGGACCACGCCGACAACGTCGTCGTCGTCTGCTCCATCGAGAACCTCGACCCCATGGGAGTGCACACCGGTGACTCGATCACCGTCGCACCGGCTCTCACGCTCACCGATCGGGAGTACCAGCGGCTGCGGGACATCGGCATCGCCGTCATCCGCGAGGTCGGCGTCGACACCGGGGGCTGCAACATCCAGTTCGCGGTCAACCCCGTCGACGGCCGGATCATTGTCATCGAGATGAACCCGCGCGTGTCGCGCTCCTCGGCGCTGGCGTCCAAGGCCACGGGCTTCCCCATCGCCAAGATCGCGGCGAAGATGGCGATCGGCTACACCCTCGACGAGGTGCCCAACGACATCACCCGCGAGACGCCCGCGGCCTTCGAGCCGACCATCGACTACATCGTCGTCAAGGTGCCGCGCTTCGCCTTCGAGAAGTTCCCGCATGCGGACTCGACCCTCACGACGACGATGAAGAGCGTCGGCGAGGCAATGGCCCTCGGGCGCAACTTCACCGAGGCCCTGCAGAAGGCGCTCCGGTCCCTGGAGCACAAGGGCAGCTCGTTCCACTGGGACGGGGAGCCGGCCAGCGGCGCCGAGCTCGAGGCCCTGCTCGACGTGGCCAGGCGGCCCACCGACGGGCGCATCATCGCCGTGCAGCAGGCCCTGCGCGCAGGAGCGAGCGTCGAGGAGGTGCACCGTGTCACCGGCATCGACCCGTGGTTCCTCGACCAGATCCAGCTCATCAACGGCATCGCCGAGCAGCTGGCCAGTGAGGTCGAGAGCGCCGACGGGCGGCTGTCTCCGGACCTGCTGCGGTACGCGAAACGTCATGGCTTCAGTGACGCCCAGATCGGCTCGATCGTCGGCATCCCGGCCGACATCGTGCGCGGTGTGCGGCACGCCCTGGGGATCCGGCCGGTCTACAAGACGGTCGACACCTGTGCTGCCGAGTTCGAGGCCCAGACGCCGTACTACTACTCCTCCTACGACGAGGAGACCGAGGTCCTGCCCCGGGCCACCCCGGCGGTCATCATCCTCGGCAGCGGTCCGAACCGCATCGGTCAGGGTGTGGAGTTCGACTATTCCTGCGTCCACGCGAGCTTCGCGCTGCGCGACGCGGGGTACGACACGGTCATGGTCAACTGCAACCCCGAGACCGTCTCGACCGACTACGACACGAGCAGCCGGCTGTACTTCGAGCCGCTCACGCTCGAGGACGTCCTCGAGGTCGTGCACGCCGAGCAGGCGGCCGGACCGCTCGCCGGCGTGATCGTCCAGCTCGGCGGCCAGACCCCGCTCGGCCTCGCCCAGGCGCTCAAGGACGCCGGGGTGCCGATCGTGGGCACATCGCCGGAGGCGATCCACCTGGCCGAGGACCGTGGTGCGTTCGGTCGGGTGCTGGCTCATGCAGGTCTCCCCGCACCCAAGCACGGCACCGCCTACAGCGCCGAGGAGGCCCTCGGGATCGCGGCCGAGATCGGCTACCCCGTCCTCGTGCGACCCTCCTACGTCCTCGGCGGACGGGGGATGGAGATCGTCTACGACGACGCCACTCTCGTCGACTACGTGACCCGCGCGACCGTCGCCTCACCCGAGCACCCGATCCTCGTCGACCGGTTCCTCGACGACGCGGTCGAGATCGACGTCGACGCGATCTACGACGGCGAGGAGCTCTACCTCGGCGGGATCATGGAGCACATCGAGGAGGCCGGCATCCACTCCGGTGACTCGGCGTGTGCCCTGCCTCCCGTGACGCTCGGCGCCGAGGAGCTCGCCCGGGTGCGGCAGTCGACAACCAAGCTCGCCGAGGGGATCGGCGTGCGCGGTCTCATGAATATCCAGTTCGCCCTCGCGCAGGACGTCCTCTATGTCCTCGAGGCCAACCCCCGCGCCTCCCGGACGGTGCCTTTCGTCGCCAAGTCCACCGGGGTGGCGATCGCCAAGGCCGCGGCCCGCGTCATGCTCGGCGCGAGCGTCGCGTCGCTGCGCGAGGAAGGTCTGCTGCCACCGCATACGGACGGCGGCGAGCTGCCCATCGACGCACCGATCTCCGTCAAGGAGGCCGTCCTTCCGTTCAAGCGGTTCCGGACCCAGGACGGCAGTGTCGTCGACAGCCTCCTCGGGCCCGAGATGCGCTCGACCGGCGAGGTCATGGGCATCGCCGACGACTTCGGTCACGCCTTCGCCAAGAGCCAGCTGGCCGCCTACGGCGGACTCCCGCTCAAGGGGTCGGTCTTCGTCTCCGTCGCCAACCGGGACAAGCGGAACATCATCTTCCCCGTCAAGCGCCTCGCCGACCTCGGCTTCACGATCTACACCACGACTGGGACCGGGAACATGCTGCGGCGCAACGGAATCCACACCGAGCCGGTCGGCAAGCACGGCGAGCGCCGGGGGAGTGAGCCGAGCATCGTCGACCTCATCATGGACGGTCGGATCGACATGGTCGTCAACACTCCGACCGGTCCCACGGCCCGCGCCGACGGGTATGCGATCCGCGCCGCGGCGACGTCCTACGACATCCCGGTCATCACCACCGTCCAGGCGCTCGCGGCCGCAGTGCAAGGCATCGAGGCGCTGCTGACGGGTGAGGTCCACGTCAAGCCGCTCCAGGAGCACGCCAAGGACCTCGACCTGTGGTCGGTGCCCGCGGCTGTGCAGGCGGGCGGACCCCGTGGCCAGGACCCGACGCAGGACACCGGTCACGCCGTCGGTGAGGTGCGCCGATGAGCACGGAGGTTGTTCGCGACGTCGTCTCCGTCACCGGTGAGCTCGTCGCGACGAGGCGAGCCGGCGCATACCACCACCTGACGTTCGTCGCGCCGGGGATCGCCGAGCTGGCCCGGCCGGGCCAGTTCGTCGCTCTCTCGGTCGGCGGGCCGACGAGCGCTCACCTGCTGCGGCGCTGCTTCTCGATCCATCAGGTGACTCCGAGCGGGACCTACGGCGGCACCGTCGACGTCGTCATCTCTGCCGTGGGCCCGGGCACCGAGTGGATCACCGCCCTGCGTCCCCACGACACGACGAGCATCATCGGGCCACTGGGCCGACCGTTCCCGCTGCCCGTCCAGCCCGTGCCCTGTGTCCTCGTCGGTGGCGGGTACGGCTCGGCACCCCTGTTCTGGCTCGCGGAGCGGCTGCGGGAGCGTGGCTGCCGGGTCGAGATGGTGCTCGGCGCCGCGACCGAGTCCAGGCTCTTCGGCGTCGTCGACGCACGTCGGTCAGCGGACGCGGTGACCGTGTGCACCGACGACGGATCCCTCGGTCACCAGGGGTGGGTCTCCGACGTGCTCGGGGACGTCATCACCCGATCGGGGTCCCAGGTCGTCTACGCCTGCGGGCCGATGGGGATGCTCGAGTCGGTGACCACGATCGCCCAGGAGCGCGGCGCGGTGGCGCAGGTCGCCGTCGAGGAGGCCATGGCCTGCGGTGTCGGCGTCTGCATGACCTGTGTCATGCCGGTGCGCGGAGCGGACGGCGCGACCCGGATGGTCCGCAGCTGCGTGGAGGGACCGGTCTTCAGGGGCGACCGGGTGCGCTGGGACGCCTTCTCCGGAGGGCTGTGCGCCGTGCCCGAGGACGCCGTCGGTGCGGCGGGGATGAGGGCGCACTGATGGCCCACCTCACCGATTCGCCTGCCGGCTCGGCGGGCATGGACGACCAGCAGAGCGAGGGGCAGGTCGGACGGCAGGTCGACCTCCGCGTCGATATCGGGAACGGGAGGGCCCCCGTCGTCCTGCCCAACCCGCTCATGACCGCGTCCGGCTGCGCAGCCAACGGCCCGGAGCTGCACCGCTTCTTCGACGTGGCCGAGCTCGGAGCGTTCGTCACCAAGTCCGTCATGCGTGAGCCCCGGTCCGGCCGCGGCACGCCGAGGATGGCCGAGACGCCCAGTGGGATGCTCAACTCCATCGGCCTGCAGGGGCCGGGCATCGCGGCCTTCGTCGAGAAGGACCTCGCGTGGCTCGCCGAGCGGGGCGCTCGGGTGCTGGTCTCCATCGCCGGTGGGAGCGCCACCGAGTTCGCCGAGGTGGCGGGGACGCTGGCTGTCTCACCGCACTTCTCGAGCGTCGTCGGCGTCGAGGTCAACATCTCCTGTCCCAATGTCGCCAACCGCGGGCAGGTCTTCGCCTGCGACCCGGGTGCCTCGGCGAGAGTGATGACCCTCGTGCGCGAGGCACTGCCGCGCGACACCCCGATCATCGCGAAGCTCAGCCCTGACGTCACCGACATCGTCCACGTCGCCGCCGCGTGCCTGAAGGCCGGCGCCACCGGGCTGACGATGATCAACACGACCCTCGGCATGGTCATCGACCTCGACCGGATGCGTCCCCAGGTCGCCGGAGTCACCGGCGGTCTCTCCGGACCGGCCGTGCGACCCATCGCCGTGCGGGCCATCTGGCAGGTCACCTCCGCGATGCGTGACGGTCGGTTGCCGACGGCCCCGATCATCGGCGTCGGCGGGGTCCGCTCCGGCCGCGATGCGCTCGAGCTCATCGCCGCCGGAGCCACGGCGGTGCAGGTCGGCACGGCAACCTTCAACGACCCCCTCGCGGCGGTCCGGGTGAGGGACGAGCTGGCCGCCGAGCTGGGCACGAGAGGGTATGCGTCGGTCCGGGACGCCGTCGGCGCCGCCCACCCGCGGTGAGACACGCCGATGGTGGCCGACCGCTGCCCCGCCGGAGCACCCACCATCCGACGACCAGCGCAGTGGGTGCCCGAACGCGCACTGGACTGCGCGCAGCAGCACCCGCAACCCGACGACCACCCCAGTGGGTGCTCGGCCGCGCATCCCGTCCCCCGATGACATCC
>JAAYCP010000278.1 GCA_012729695.1 Actinomycetales bacterium
TGATCGAGATCTGGACCGAGGCCACCGAGAAGGTGACCGATGCCATGAAGGCGGGTCTGAAGGACGAGAAGTTCAACTCCCTCGACATGATGGTGGGCTCCGGAGCTCGCGGAAACATGATGCAGGTACGTCAGATCGCAGGTATGCGTGGTCTGGTGGCCAACCCGAAGGGTGACATCATCCCGCGCCCGATCAAGTCGAACTTCCGTGAGGGCCTGTCGGTCCTGGAGTACTTCATCTCCACCCACGGTGCTCGCAAGGGCCTGGCCGACACCGCACTGCGCACCGCCGACTCGGGTTATCTGACCCGTCGTCTGGTGGACGTCTCGCAGGACGTCATCATCCGTGAGGACGACTGCGGCACCGAGCGCGGCATGCCCAAGGTGATCGGTGTCCGTGGCGAGGACGGCGTGGTCCGCAAGGACGACAACGTCGAGACCTCGGCCTATGCACGGTCCTCCGCGGTCGACGTGGCCCACCCGAAGACCGGTGAGGTCCTCGTCGCTGCCGGTGCCGACCTGGGTGACGTGCAGATCGACGAGCTCGTTGCGGCCGGTGTCGAGGAGGTCAAGGTCCGCTCGGTGCTGACCTGTGACGCCAAGACCGGCACCTGCGCGAAGTGCTACGGCCGCTCCCTGGCGACCGGCAAGCTCGTCGACATCGGTGAGGCCGTCGGCACCATCGCGGCCCAGTCGATCGGTGAGCCCGGCACCCAGCTGACGATGCGCACCTTCCACACCGGTGGTGTGGCCGGTGACGACATCACCCAGGGTCTGCCGCGTGTCGTCGAGCTCTTCGAGGCCCGCACCCCGAAGGGTGTCTCGCCGATCGCCGAGGCCAGTGGCCGCGTCACGATCGAGGAGACCGACAAGGCCCGCCGGATCCTGCTCACCCCGGACGACGGCTCGGACGAGCACGCCTACCCGGTGAGCAAGCGGGCGCGGCTCCTCGTCGAGGACGGCCAGCACGTCGAGGTCGGCACCCAGCTCACGGTCGGTGCGATCGACCCGAAGCAGGTCCTGCGTATCCTCGGCCCGCGGGCGGTGCAGATGCACCTCGTCGACGAGGTGCAGAACGTCTACCGCCAGCAGGGTGTGTCGATCCACGACAAGCACATCGAGGTCATCGTCCGCCAGATGCTGCGGCGGATCACGATCATCGAGTCCGGTGACGCCGACCTGCTCCCGGGTGAGCTCGCCGAGCGCGGCCGCTTCGAGGAGGAGAACCGCAAGGTCGTCGCTGAGGGCGGGCGTCCGGCCTCCGGTCGTCCCGAGCTCATGGGCATCACGAAGGCCTCGCTCGCGACCGACTCGTGGCTGTCGGCGGCCTCCTTCCAGGAGACCACCAGGGTCCTCACCGAGGCGGCGATGCACGCCAAGTCGGACCCGCTGCTCGGCCTGAAGGAGAACGTCATCCTCGGAAAGCTCATCCCCGCGGGGACCGGGCTGTCGCGCTACCGCAACGTCATTGTGGAGCCGACCGAGGAGGCCAAGGCGGCGATGTACACCCTGCCGACGTACGACCAGTACGACTACGGCATGTTCGGCAGCGGCACGGGCACCGGCGAGGCGATCCGCCTCGACGACACCGAGCTTGGGCTGGACCGCTTCTAGGCCCACCCGAACCGCCTGACGAAGGGGCGGTATGCGCAGGCATCGACCCGCGCATACCGCCCCTTCGGCGTCGGTGGGGAGGAGCGGCACGGGGCCGGGCGTCCTCGCGTGGGATGATGCCGGGATGTCTGCCCGCGTGCGCCTTGTCGCCGTCGTCCTCGCGGTCATCGCCTGGATCGCGACCCTGACCCTGCCGCTGTACTCGACGTCCTCGGAGACCGTGGGGTCCGACGGCACGAGCGAGACGGTCGAGGGCGGGGCCACGCTCATCGAGGTCAACGGCTGGGGCGCGGCTGTCCCGGGCCTGGTCCTCGTCGCTCTCGCCGTCGGCGTGTGGCGCGCCCGCACCATCCTGCCGCGGTGGATCTGCCTCGGACTGTTCCTCGCCCTCACCGCGCTGCTCTTCGCCTCGATCGGACTGCTCTTCCTGCCGGCCGCGCTGCTGCTCATCCTCGGGGTGTCCCTGGACCGCGGTGAGGAGATGTCGAGGGCGTGAGCGGCATCGGCCCGGACGAGATGGCCCACACCCTCGCCCGCGCCTCGAGCTCGATCGGCGAGGTGGCGCTGCGGCGACGCGGCGCGGTCACCGAGCTCATCGTCAACGGGACCTTCGTCATGGACACGGTCGACGTGAGCACGGAGGTCGAGCTCGCAACCGGCACCCTGTCCCAGCACCCGGCACCTGACCGGGTGCTCGTCGGCGGGCTCGGGCTGGGGTTCACCGCGGCGACCGTGCTCGCGGATCCACGGGTCCGGCAGGTGAAGGTCGTGGAGATCGCCGAGCCCCTGGTGGAGTGGGCCGAGACAGGTCTGCTCCCCACGGACCTCGCGGACCCGCGGGTCTACCTGCGGGCAGGCGATGTCGGCGAGGTCCTGAGGGGCGGGGACCGCTGGGACCTCATCCTCCTCGACGTCGACAACGGGCCCGGGTTCCTCGTCCGGGAGGACAATGCCGGCCTGTACTCGGAGGCGGGGGTGAGCACCGCATACCATGCCCTGGCGCCCGGGGGAGTCCTCGCGATCTGGTCCTCCCACCTGGCGCCGGAGCTCGTCGAGACCATGCGCGTGGTGGGTGCCGGGGCGCGCGGCGCCGGGCGCGGAAACGTTCAGGAGATCGTGCGTACGATCGTGCGGGAGGGACGCTCATTCGAGTACGCGATCTACCTGCTCAGGCGTCCGCTGGGTGAGGGGGACCAGGGTGGCGTGACCGATTTGGTCCCATCCCCCCTGGCCGAGTAAAGTTGATCGTTGTGTCTGGCTAGGACCAGGCGCTGCGGCACGTGCGCGTTCAGGGATGAGCAAGCGCGGCGCCGAAGGGAGACTCTCACCGGTCCTCTCGCCCACCTCTTGCCGGGCGCCCCCACACACTCGACGCGACCTGCGGGCCGTGGACGGTGGGGGGAATGCAGGGAAGAGCACCCGATCCGACCATCTCGTCTCAGGCACCTCGCCTCAGGTGAGCGGGCCCGCCCGCGGTCGGCACGGGCCACTACCAAGGACCCATCGGCTCAGGGAAGCCGGATGGGATAAGAACAACTAGTACGGAGAACCCAGGTTGCCTACGATCAACCAGCTGGTGCGCAAGGGCCGGCAGGACAAGGCCTCGAAGGTCAAGACTCCTGCCCTCAAGGGCTCACCGCAGCGCCGCGGCGTCTGCACGCGCGTCTACACCACCACCCCCAAGAAGCCGAACTCCGCTCTGCGCAAGGTCGCCCGTGTGCGCCTCTCCAGCGGCATCGAGGTCACGGCCTACATCCCCGGCGTCGGCCACAACCTCCAAGAGCACTCGATCGTGCTCGTGCGTGGCGGCCGTGTGAAGGACCTTCCCGGCGTCCGCTACAAGATCGTCCGCGGCACCCTCGACACCCAGGGTGTCAAGGGTCGTCAGCAGGCCCGTTCCCGCTACGGCGCGAAGAAGGAGAAGAAGTAATGCCTCGCAAGGGCCCCGCTCCCAAGCGCCCCCTCGTCGTCGACCCGGTCTACCAGTCCACCCTGGTCACCCAGCTCGTGAACAAGATCCTCCTCGATGGCAAGAAGTCCATCGCTGAGGGCATTGTCTACGGCGCCCTCGAGGGCTGCCGCGAGAAGACCGGCACCGACCCTGTGCAGACCCTCAAGCGCGCTCTCGACAACGTGCGCCCGACCCTCGAGGTCAAGTCCCGCCGTGTCGGTGGCGCGACCTACCAGGTTCCGGTCGAGGTCAAGCCCGGCCGCGCGACGACCCTGTCGCTGCGCTGGCTCGTCGGCTACGCCCGTCAGCGTCGCGAGAAGACGATGACCGAGCGTCTGATGAACGAGATCCTCGACGCCTCCAACGGCCTCGGCGCCGCAGTGAAGCGCCGCGAGGACACCCACAAGATGGCCGAGTCCAACAAGGCCTTCGCGCACTACCGCTGGTGATCCGCCGGTGGTGAACGGTCGATCACCGTTCACCACCGCGGTCCCACCGCACTTCTCGCGGGACCTTTCACGCGAGACCCGCGAACCGCATACGAACTGAGAGAACGAACGTGGCACAGGATGTCCTGACCGACCTGACCAAGGTCCGCAATATCGGGATCATGGCGCACATCGACGCCGGAAAGACGACGACGACTGAGCGCGTCCTCTTCTACACCGGTGTCAACCGCAAGATGGGTGAGACCCACGACGGTGCGTCGACGACCGACTGGATGGAGCAGGAGAGGGAGCGGGGGATCACCATCACCTCCGCCGCTGTCACCTGTTTCTGGAACGACAACCAGATCAACATCATCGACACCCCGGGTCACGTCGACTTCACCGTCGAGGTGGAGCGCTCCCTGCGTGTCCTCGACGGTGCTGTCGCTGTCTTCGACGGCAAGGAGGGCGTGGAGCCCCAGTCCGAGACCGTGTGGCGCCAGGCCGACAAGTACGACGTCCCCCGCATCTGCTTCGTCAACAAGATGGACAAGCTGGGCGCGGACTTCTACTACACGGTCCAGACCATCAAGGACCGCCTGGGCGCGACCCCGCTCGTGCTCCAGCTCCCCATCGGCTCCGAGAGCGAGTTCGTCGGCGTCATCGACCTGCTCGGTATGCGTGCGCTGGTCTGGGAGGGCGACTCCAAGGGTGACGTCACCATGGGCGCCAAGTACGAGGTCCAGGAGATCCCGGACGAGCTCAAGGAGAAGGCGGAGCAGTACCGCCAGGAGCTCGTCGAGGCGGTCGCCGAGGCCGACGACGCCCTGATGGAGAAGTACCTCGAGGGTGAGGAGCTCACCGTCGAGGAGCTGAAGAAGGGCATCCGCAAGCTGACGGTCAGCTCGACCGTGTACCCGGTCCTGTGTGGTTCCGCGTTCAAGAACCGCGGTGTGCAGCCGATGCTCGACGCAGTCGTCGACTACCTCCCGAGCCCGCTCGACGTCCCGGCCGTCGCCGGTCACGTCCCGGGTCACGAGGCCGAGCACCTCTCGCGCAAGCCCAGCATCGACGAGCCCTTCTCGGCTCTCGCGTTCAAGGTGGCCACCCACCCGTTCTTCGGGACACTCACCTTCATCCGGGTCTACTCCGGTCGTGTCGCCGCCGGCTCGCAGGTCTACAACTCGACCAAGGGCAAGCGGGAGCGCATCGGCAAGCTCTTCCAGATGCACGCGAACAAGGAGAACCCTGTCGACGAGGCGCTGGCGGGCCACATCTACGCCGCCATCGGTCTGAAGACGACGACCACGGGTGACACCCTCTGCGA
This sequence comes from Actinomycetales bacterium, assembly GCA_012729695.1. Classification (GTDB taxonomy): domain Bacteria; phylum Actinomycetota; class Actinomycetes; order Actinomycetales; family Dermatophilaceae; genus F2B08. The sequence goes on from JAAYCP010000278.1 coordinate 5,320, forward strand.
CCCGAACGAGCAGATCGTTCTCGAGTCGATGACCTTCCCCGAGCCGGTCATCCAGGTCGCCATCGAGCCCAAGACCAAGGGCGACCAGGAGAAGCTCGGCACGGCCATCCAGAAGCTCGCCGAGGAGGACCCGACCTTCCAGGTCCACCTCGACGAGGACACCGGCCAGACGATCATCGCCGGCA
>JAAYCP010000056.1 GCA_012729695.1 Actinomycetales bacterium
GAGACCGACTCCACCCGTCCGGGACGGCGAGCCGTCGAGGGCCACTCCTGGAGGAGCCCGACGAGGGCAGCGACGTCGACGCGGCGTCCCTGGGCGACGACCTCGACCCGCCCGTCGGCCATGTTGCGGGCATGCCCGACGAGACCGAGCTCCAGGGCCCTGGCGCGGGTCCACCACCGGAAGCCCACGCCCTGCACCCGGCCGCGGACGAACACGGTGACCCGCACGATCTCGTCGCCGACTCCCCCGTCACTCGGGCGTTCCTCCGGCACGCCGACCCCGGACACAGGCTCGCCGCCCCCGCACCCCGCGGCTGGACGCTCCGTCGTCATGACGCCCGCCTCACGCGAGGCCGGGGCTGGCAGCGCGGGCACGAGAACGAGGACCGGTTCATGAAGTGCTCCCTCCTGATCAGCGCCCCGCAGCGCTGGCACGGACGGCCCTCCTGGCCGTAGGCCTGCAGTGAGCGGTCGAAGTAGCCCGACTGGCCGTTCACGTTGACATAGAGCGCGTCGAAGCTCGTCCCGCCCTGCTCCAGTGCCGCGGCCATGACGTCACGGGCGTGTCCGAGCACGCGGGCGAGGGTGGGCTTCGTGAGGCTGGACGAGAGGCGTTCGCCATGCACCTGGGCCCGCCAGAGCGCCTCGTCGGCATAGATGTTGCCGATCCCCGAGACGAGAGTCTGGTCGAGCAGACCGCGCTTGATCGCCGAGTCCCTCGTCCTGAGACGGCGCACCACGGCAGCCTCGTCGAAGACCTCCTCGAAGGGGTCGGGGGCGATGTGGAAGATGGTCTGTGGGATGCCGTCATCGGTGAGGTCGGACCAGGCCATCCCGCCGAAGGTCCGCTGGTCGATGAACCTCAGCCCCGGTCCGTCGTCGGTGAAGGAGAAGCGGGCGTGCTCGTGTCGGATGACGGGTCCGTCGGGATCCGCGACGAGCAGCTGCCCGCTCATCCCGAGGTGGATGAGGAGGGCTCCCGCAGGCTGCCCGGCCCCGGCAGGCGTGGACGGGTGCAGCTCGAGCCACAGGTACTTGCCGCGCCGTCGGGCCGCATAGATCAGCAGTCCGGTGAGGCGGTCCGCCAGGTCGGCCGGGCCGGGCAGGTGCCTGCGGGCGACCCGGGTGCCGGAGAAGACGACGGAGTCGATGGTCCGCCCGACGACGTGGGACTCCAGGCCACGGCGGACGACCTCGACCTCGGGGAGCTCAGGCATGACCTGCTGCCATGCCGATCAGGAGGCGGTTGCGGGACCGAGCGACTCGACCGCTGCTGCGGCTGCCTGCATCTCGGCGTCCTTCTTCGTCCGGCCGGTGCCCTCCCCGCGCACCTCGCCGTCGATGAGGACCCGGGCGACGAAGGTCTTCTCATGCTCCGGGCCGTCGGCCTCCACCGCATACACCGGGGCGGGGTGACCGTGTGCGGCGGCGACCTCCTGCAGGCTCGACTTCCAGTCCAGGCCGGCGCCGAGGGTCGCGGACCGCGTGATGAGGGGGTCGAAGAGGGTGTGGATGAGGTGCCTGGCCGGCGGCATGCCACCGGCGAGGTACACCGCGCCGAGGACCGCCTCGACGGCGTCGGCGAGGATCGAGTCCTTGTCGCGGCCGCCGGTCGTCTCCTCGCCCTTGCCGAGCAGGAGGAAGTCACCGAGACCGAGCGTCCGCCCCACCTCCGCGAGCGCGCGGGAGTTGACGACAGCGGCACGCAGGCGGGCCAGCTGCCCCTCGGGCAGGTCCGGGTGGGAGGTGTAGAGGGTGTCGGTGACGACGAGGCCGAGCACCGAGTCCCCGAGGAACTCGAGTCGCTCGTTGTGGGGAATCCCGCCGGCCTCATAGGCATAGGAGCGGTGCGTGAGGGCGAGCTGGAGCCCCTCCTCCAGGGCAGCACGAAACCGCGGCTCGTCGGCTGCCTCACCACACACCTGCAGGAGGTATGCGGTCAGGTCGCCGACGGGCCGCGGCAGCGACTCACTCGCGGACGCGCTCTGCGCACGCCGAGCCACGGGGCTCAGCCCTGGTGCTCGGTGCGCTCTGCGGTCTCGTAGTGGCGGCCGTTGTACGTGCCGCACGAGGGGCACGCGAGGTGCGGCTGCTTGGCGGCCTTGCACTGCGGGCAGGTCGTCAGCGTCGGCAGCTCGGTCTTCCAGTTCGCGCGGCGCGATCGGGTGTTCGAGCGCGACATCTTCCGCTTCGGGACAGCCACGGCGGTTTCCTCTTCTTTCGGGTCTCGTCACCTGGGCCAGGTGACGGGTGCGGTTCTCGTCTGTGTTTATCGATCGTCATCATCGACGCTGGGGGCCTCTTCGACCAAACCGGCCAGAGCGGACCACCGCGGATCGATGCTGACGTGCTCGTGACCGGGGTCCTCCTCCATCCGCATGCCGCACTCGGCACACAGACCAGGGCAGTCCTCCCGGCACACGGGCTGGAACGGCAGTGCGGGCACCACCGTGTCGCGGAGCACGGACTCGAGGTCGATGAGTCCATCGACGATGATGTGCTCCTCGGACTCCTCGTCACTGGCGCCCACCTCGCGGTGATGAGCCGCGCGGTCGGCGTAGGCGAAAAGCTCTTGGAAGTGCGCCTCGACGCGGACGACGACCGGGTCCAGGCACCGCACGCAGGCGCCGACGGCACTGGCCGTGATGGTCCCGGTCACGAGGACGCCCTCCACGACCGACTCCAGGCGCACCCACTGCGCCATGGGCTCGCCCTCGGGCACCGCGAGGACCTGGGTGCCGAAGTCTGCCGGAGCCGGGACCTCGCTCTCCACCTCGGTCATCGTTCCGGGTCGCCGACCGACCTCCTTGGCGTCAAGCGTCCAAGGAGAGCGTGGCTGGGTACGGTGCATGGCGTTCATAGTGAAGTTCGTGAAAGGCATTCGTCGATGAGGCGGGTGGTCCGAACAACGGTGACCCACCACGTCACGAGCACGCCGGAGCGAAGGGGCCGACCAGGACGAATCCAAACCGACCCACCAGTCTACCCATCCCCCGCGCTGGGCCCCAAATGCGTGGACGAGGCACTCATCACCCCTTGCTAGCCTTCGCCCCATGGATCTCGGGGTGGACCTTGGCACGACGCGCACGACCGTCGCCGTCGCGGACAGGGGCAACTACCCCGTCGTCGGCTTCCTCGATGCGGACGACGACGTCCACGACTGGTTCCCCTCGGTCGTGGCCCGCACCGGATCGGGCGATGACGGCCTGGTCTTCGGGTATGCGGCACTCGCCGCAGCCGCCGAGGGCGCCCCGGTCGTGCGATCGTTCAAGCGCGCACTGGCCGAGCCCGACGCCCGGCCCGGCTCCGAGCTGATCGTCGGGGACGAGGGGGTCGCCCTCTCCACCCTGCTCACGGGCTTCCTCACCGAGCTGGCGAACGCGCTCCGGACCAGGTCCACCGTCGCCGACGAGGAGCTCGGTCGCACGGTGATCTCGGTCCCCGCGCACGCGCACAGCGGGCAGCGCTTCCTCACCCTCGAGGCGTTCCGGGCCGCCGGGTTCGACGTGGTCCTCCTCATCAACGAGCCCTCGGCCGCCGGCTTCGAGTACTCCCACCGCAAGGGGCGCACCCTCACGCGGCAGCGCAACCGCGTCCTCGTCTACGACCTCGGCGGGGGCACCTTCGACGCCTCGCTCGTGGCGATCGACGGCGGCAGCCACCAGATCGAGTCATCGGTCGGGCTCAACCGGCTCGGTGGGGACGACTTCGACGCGGCCCTGGTCGACCTCGCGCTCGCCCAGGCCGGCGACGCAGCCGACGGGTCCCAGGAGGACGGGCGCACCGCATACCTCGACCTGCTCGACCAGGCCCGGGACGCCAAGGAGCGGCTGTCCCCGCAGAGTCGGCGACTGGTCCTCGACGTGGCCGGCTCGCCGGTCACGGTCGCCGTGGAGGACTACTACGTGGCGGCCGCACCGCTGGTGACGAAGACGATGGAGGCGATGGCGCCGCTCGTCCCCGGTCTCGACGAAGGCGTCACCAGTGAGGTGGCCGGCCTCTACCTCGTCGGCGGCGCGTCGGCCCTGCCGCTGGTGCCGCGCATGCTCCGCGAGCGGTTCGGCCGTCGCGTCCACCGCGCCCCTCTGCCCGCAGCCTCGACCGCGATCGGGCTGGCGATCGCCGCCGACCAGGACTCCGGCTACACCCTCTCCGACCGGCTCTCGCGTGCGGTCGGCGTCTTCCGCGAGGCCGAGGCGGGCACCGAGGTGGCCTTCGACCAGATCTTCGGCCGCGAGCAGCCGATCGTCCCGGGCCAGAGCCTGAGCGTCCGCCGCCGTTACCGGGCCGCGCACAACGTCGGGCACTTCCGGTTCGTCGAGATGCCCGGCGCCGACGGGACGCCGCGTGGAGAGCTCGTGCCGTTCGGTGAGGTGCTCTTCCCCTTCGACGTGGACCTGCGTGACGGGCAGGACCTGCGGGCGGTCGCCGTGCGTCGTGCGCCGGGTCCGGTCGTCGAGGAGGTCTACACCGTCGACGGCAACGGTCTGGTCGAGGTGGAGATCACCGACCTGGACACCGGGTACAGCGTGCGACGCAGCCTGGGTCGACGCAGCGACGTCGACGCGCGCTGATCTCGCAGTACCTCGAGCAGGGCGCCGTCGGCCCCCGCTCCGCGGACCGGTTGCCGCGGGTCAGCGCGAGCGGAGTGCGACGAGCGCGTCACGCACCTCGTCCGGCACCAGGCCGGTCACGTCTCCGCCCATGCTCGCGACCTGCTTGATCAGCGAGGACGAGACCTGCACGAAGTTCGGCGCGCCGGGCAGGAACACCGTCTCGATGCCCGTGAGGTGCCGGTTCATCAGGGCCATCGGCTGCTCGTACGCGTAGTCGGTCTCGGCGCGCAGTCCCTTGACGATGACGCTTGCCCCCAGCTCGCGTGCGACGTCGACGAGGAGCTGGCCCGCGAACGCCGCGACGCGCACGTTCCTCAGGTGTGCGGTGGCATTCTCGATGAAGCGGACCCGGTCCTCGATGGCGAAGGTCCCGGCCTTGTCGGGGTTCCACAGCACGGCGGCAACGACCTCATCGGCCAGCGCTGCGGACCTCTCGATGACGTCGAGGTGCCCGAGGGTCACGGGGTCGTAGGAGCCAGGGCAGAGGGCGATGCGGGACACGGCCCCAAGGCTACTGGCACCCAAGGCTACTGGGCAGGCGCCTCGTCATCTCGGACGGCGGCGATCCAGATCGCGGTCTCGCCGTAGTTCCGCGCCTGGGCGAGCTCGAGCCGCAGCGGCCAGGTCGGCTCCGGCGAGCGCGCCGACCGCTCGACGACGACGAGGGCCTCGCCGGCCAGCCAGTGCCGGGCCAGCAGGGCGAGCACCTCCTCGATGACCTCCTCGCCCACGTCGTAGGGCGGGTCGATGAAGACCAGGTCGTGCTCGCGCGGCACACCGCGCAGGTATGCGCGAACGTCCCGCTGCTGCACCGTCACCTGGGAGAGGCGCAGGTCGGCGACGGTGCGCCGCATCGCGGCGACTGCGCCCCGGTCGGTGTCCACGAGGGTGGCACTCGCCGCTCCCCTGCTGAGCGCCTCGATGCCGAGCGCTCCGGATCCGGCGTAGAGGTCGAGCACCCTGGCCCCGTCGAGGGCACCGCGGGCGACGAGGGCGGAGAACAGCGCCTCCCTGCTGCGCTCGCTCGTCGGTCGGGTCGCGGACCCCTTAGGCGTGTGGATCCGCCGACCCCGGTGTGTCCCCGCGATCACCCGCGTCATCAGCCACGCTCCAGGAAGGCGGCCTTGTCCTCGTGCTCGAGGCGGTCGACGGCTGCGGCGAGCTCGGGGTGGGCGGACAGGGACGCATCGCTCTCGACGAGAACGACGGCCTCCTCACGGGCCTGCACGATGGTCTCCTCATGGTCGATGACGCCGAGGTGCTTGAGCGAGCTCCGACCGCTCTGTGAGGCCCCGAGGACGTCACCTTCTCGGCGGTAGAGCAGGTCCAGGCGCGCGAGCTCGAAGCCGTCCGTGGTCCCCGCGACCGCGTGGAGTCGGGAGAGGACCTCCGGGGTGTCCACCGCCGTCACGAGCAGACACAGGCCGGGAAGGCCTCCTCTGCCGACCCGGCCGCGCAGCTGATGGAGCTGGGAGATCCCGAACCGATCGGCGTCCATGATCACCATGACGGTCGCGTTGGGGACGTCGACACCCACCTCGATGACCGTGGTCGAGACGAGGACGTCGATGTCGCCTGCAGCGAAGGCCCGCATCGTGGCGTCCTTGTCCTCCGGCGCCATCCGACCGTGCAGCATCCCGAGCCGGGCCCCTGCGAGAGCCGGGTGCTCCGAGAGCAGGGCGTGCACCGCATACACACTGGCCATGGGGCGAGCAGTGTCCTCCCCCGACGGCTCCGTGCCGTCCGAGTCGTCGAACGCCGCGCCCCCGTCGACCGTGTCTTCGACCCGCTCGCCCTCGTCACCGATGCGCGGACAGACGACGAAGACCTGCCTGCCGACGCGCGCCTCCTCGGCGACGCGCTGCCAGGACCGCTCCCACCACGCCTCGTTGGACGTCGGGACGACGTGGGTGGAGATCTCGGCACGGCCGGCCGGCAGCTCGCGCAGGACTGACGTCTCCATGTCTCCGAAGACCGTCATCGCCACGGTGCGCGGGATGGGCGTCGCGGTCATGACGAGGACGTGCGGGGGATGGGCCCCCTTGGCGCGCAAGGCATCCCGCTGCTCGACGCCGAACCGGTGCTGCTCGTCAACGACGACCAGTGCGAGGTCGTGGAAGCCGACGGACTCCTGGATGAGCGCGTGGGTGCCGACGACGATCCCGGCCTCCCCTGTCGCGATGTCGGACAGCGCCTGGCGACGGCTTGCTGTCGAGAGGCTCCCCGTGAGGAGCACGACCTTCGTGGTGGGGCCAGTCGGGGCTCCGATGCCGTCCTCGAAGGTGAGCATGCCGCCGGACGCCAGGTCTCCCATCATCGCCGTGATCGAGCGGTGGTGCTGCTGGGCGAGCACCTCGGTCGGTGCCAGCAGCGCCGCCTGCCCTCCTGAGTCGACCGCCGCGAGCATCGCCCGGAGCGCGACCACGGTCTTGCCGGAGCCCACCTCGCCCTGGAGGAGCCGGTGCATCGGGGTCTCCCGCGCCATCTCCTCTGCGATGGTCCGGGCGACCTCGCGCTGGCCCGCCGTGAGCTCGAAGGGCATTCGGGCGTCGAAGGCGGCGAGCAGTCCCTCGGGCCGGGGGTGTCGGGAGATCGTCCGGAAGCGCGCCTGCTGGGCCCGGCGCTGCGCCAGCGCCACCTGCAGGACGAAGGCCTCCTCGAAGCGCATCCGCGCCCGGGCGCCCTCGAGGTCGGCCCGGTTCCGGGGTCGGTGGAGGGTGCGGTATGCGTCGAGTCGGCTCATCAGGCCGTGTCGCCTGCGGACGTCCTCGGGGATCGGATCGGGCAGGTCGTCGAGCTGGTCGAGGACTACGCGCACGGCGATCATGATGGCGGAGTTCCGCAGCCGCTCGGTGTGCGTGTAGAGCGGCAGGAGGCCCGGCTCGTCGTCCCCGCGGTCCTCCGCCACGATCTCGTAGTCGGGTGCGGTGAGTTGCGGCTCCCCACGGAAGCTCGTGACCTTGCCCATCCAGATCGCCTGCACCCCCGGGGTGAGGACCTTGAGCTTGCCGTAGTCGCCGAAGAACGTCACCGGCATGGAGGTGCGGCCGTCGCTGATGGTGAGCTTGATGATGGCGTTCTTCCCCGTCGCGGGGCGGTTCCGGACCCTGGGGGCGACGGTCACCTTCTCGATCTCTGCGACGGCGACGAGGTGCTCTCCCTCACGGGCGTGGGAGAGGTCCGACTCGTACGGGACGTACCGCGTCGGGGTCCACTCGAGGAGGTCACCGACGGTGGTGATGCCCCGCTGCGCACTCAGCTTGCCCGCGGGGTAGTCCCCGATCAGCGGCCGCAGGCGCGACTGCTCGGTGAGCGAGGGCAGGGGATCCACGACCACCACTGAATCACACCAGAAGGCACAGACAGCGGGGGCGCCACGCGGCCGGGAGGACTGCCCTCAGTAACCCGTCCGCGCAGGCGCCGAGTATCTACTATACTGTGTAGTAGCCGGCCTCCCGCCTCGTCACGGGAACCACCTGGTCACGTCAACCAGTGGTCACTCGAACCACTAGACACCCTCGCGGAGTGCCGGTGTGAGAGGAGAGCCATGAAGGCAGCAGTAGTCCCAGCCCTCGGCGAGCCGCTGGAGATCCGGGACCTTCCCGTTCCTGAGCCCGACGCCGGACAGATCGTCGTGAAGATCGAGGCCAGCGGTCTGTGCCACACCGACATCCACGCCGCCCGCGGTGACTGGCCGGTGAAGCCGAAGATCCCGCTGATTCCCGGACACGAGGGAGTCGGCACAGTCGTTGCGGTGGGCGAAGGAGACTCCCCGATCGCCGTCGGTGACCGGGTGGCGCTCCCCTGGCTCGGCAAGGCCTGCGGGAACTGCAGGTACTGCATCACCGGCAACGAGACCTACTGCATCGCCCCGGCGTACATGGGGTACACCATCGACGGCTCCTACGCCGAGTACGCCCTGGCCTTCGCCAGCCACGCGGTCAAGGTCCCGGACGCCGTCACCTCCTTCGACGCGGCGCCGATCACGTGCGCCGGTGTGACCACCTATGCGGCCCTCAAGGCAGCCAACCCGCAGCCAGCCGACACTGTCTCGGTCGTCGGCATCGGCGGTCTCGGCCACCTCGGTCTGCAGTATGCGAAGGCCTTCGGCTCCAGCACGGTTGCAGTGGACGTCGAGGACGAGAAGCTCGCACTCGCCGAGGAGCTCGGCGCCGACCTCGTCGTCGACGCGCGCGGTGACCAGGCCGAGCAGATCGCCGGCATCGGCGGAGTCGACATCGCCCTCGTCACGGTGCCCTCACCGGCGGTGATGAACGCCGCGCTGGCGAGCCTCAACCCGCGCGGTCGGCTCGTGCTCGTGGGTCTGCCCGCCGACAACCGGCTCGAGATCCCCGTCTTCGAGACCGTGCTGCGCGGCATCTCGGTCATCGGATCGCTCGTGGGCACCCGGAACGACCTCACTGAGTGCTTCGACCTGCACGCCAGGGGGGCGACCCGCGTCGTCGCGCAGCCCCGTGAGCTCGAGAGCGTCAACGAGTGCTTCGAGGAGGTCCTCTCCGGACAGGTGCCGGCTCGGCTCGTCTTCGAGTTCGCCTGATCGCTGCTCCGTCGCCGGGCGCCGTGCAGGCGCCCGGCGACAGGGCCGGCGATCGGCACCGAACGGGCTGATTTGGGGCGAACTGCCCCTCTCGGCTACGCTGGTGCGGTTGCCTGCGGGAGGCCCTGCCCCTCGGCGGTCCGATCCCACGGCACACGAGACCTCGAACTTTCTATCCTCGCACTGTCTATCAAGGAGATCCACCGTGGCTGCCACCTGCGACGTTTGCGGCAAGGGCCCGAGCTTCGGCCACAGCATCTCGCACTCCCACCGCCGGACCAAGCGTCGCTGGAACCCCAACATCCAGCGCGTGCGGGCCATGGTGGGCAAGACGCCGAAGCGCCTCAACGTGTGCACCTCGTGCCTGAAGGCCGGCAAGGTCACCCGCTGAGCCGACCAGCTCCCGACGGCCGATCACCCTCGCGGTGGTCGGCCGTTCACATGTCCGGGCTCGTTCGGCATTGCGTCGTTCGCTCTTGCGCGTCGGTGCCTCAGGTGCGGAAGTGGTCCCACCCGAGCACGTGGAGCGTCTCGTCGTCCAGGGTCACCCCAGTGCCTGACCTCACCTGTCCGATGACCCGCCACGGCGAGTCGGGGGTATGCGGCACGCTCGCCTCATCGGGGAACGTCGCCAGCATGGAGTGCTCCTCTCCCCCGCCGAGGACGTGACGCCAGGCCCGCTCCTCCTCGACACCTCCCACGAGGAAGTCCTCGACGAAGTGGTTGAGCCCGCCACGATCGAGGTCGATGCGCACCCCGCTCGCCGCCGCCACCCGCCCGGCATCGCGGACCAGTCCATCGGAGATGTCGATCATCGACGTCGCCCCGGCGTCGGCTGCGACCGGTCCGGCCTCCCAGGGTGGTCTCGGGCAGCGGTGGTACCACCGCCACGCCTCGCGTGCCCTGTCCCCCTCGGCACTGTCCGGGCCGAGCTCGACAGAGGGGTCGCCCGCCGCGTACGAGGTCAGGCCGGCGTCCGACCAGCCGAGAGAGCCGCAGACCGCGACGACGTCACCCGGACGGGCTCCCGACCGGAGCACCGGTGCCCGGCCCTGCAGCGACCCCCACATCGTCAGCGAGACGTGCAGGACGCCGGCAGGTGCGGAGGACAGATCGCCACCGACGACTGAGACACCGGCGTCCGCGCACCACTGCCCCAGACCGGCCGCGAAGGTCTCCACCCACTGCATGGGCGTCTGGGGGTCAGCGGTGAGGGTGAGGACCGCCCCGGCCGCCACCCCGCCCATCGCCGCGATGTCGGAGATGTTCTGCGCGCCGAGCTTGAGCGCCACGTCCGTCGGACTCGACCAGTCGTCGCGCCAGTCGCGGCCCCGGATCATCGAGTCGGTCGTGACGACGAGCGGCTCGGAAACCGCGACGACGGCCGCGTCATCACCGGGGCCGACGATGGTCACCGAGGTGGCACTGGGTCCGAAACCGACTGCGGGCGAGGGATCGATGGCGGTGCGGGAGGCCCTTCCGACGACCGTCCTGCCACCGGCCACCACGCCGGGATCCGGGCCGGTGCCCGCCGCATACCGTGTCGGATCGAGCAGCGGCAGGATGCGGCCGAGGATCTCCTCCTCACTGAGCCCACTGAGCAGCTGCCCGTCGTCAGGCTCCATATTCGTCACGCATGCAAGGTAGCGTCTATCCCGAGCACCTGCGTCAGCCCCGCCGGGGCATGCGCCGCAGCGTGCACGACGATCGTGTTGCCGAGCGTCTCATCGCGAAGACAGGTGGAGGTTTCATTCCATGGTCCAGGCCTACATCCTCATCCAGACCGAGGTCGGCAAGGCCGCCACGGTCGCCCAGGCCATCCGGGAGATCGAAGGCGTCGCGCTCGCCGAGGACCTCACCGGCCCGTATGACTGCATCGCGAGGGTCGAGGCGGACAACGTCGACGACCTCGGCAAGCTCGTCATCGCCAAGATCCAGGACGTCGAGGGCATCACCCGCACGCAGACGTGCATCGTCGTCCACGTCTGAGGCGAACCCCCCGCACCCTCGCGCTCACCGGAGTCGGACTCCTGCTGCTCACCGGTTGTGGTGGGGCGGTCGAGGTGGCTCCGCCGGATGCTGCCGACTCTCCGGCGTGCGCCGACGTCCCCTGGCCGGAGACGGTGAGCGGTCACGAGCGGGTCGCCACCGCTCCGGAGGGCTCCTGGGTCGCGGCGTGGGGCGACCCGCCGATCATCGCGCGGTGCGGGATCCCGGCCCTGGAGCCGACGTCCTTGGACTGCGTCGGGGTCGATGACGTGGACTGGATCGTGCGCGAGCTCTCGGACGGTATGGCGATGAGCAGCTACGGCACGGATCCTGCACTCGAGGTGCTCGTGCCGGATGTGTACGGCCCCGGCCCGCTCCTGCTGCCGGTGTTCACCGACCTCGTCAGGGCGCTCCCGAGCAACGGTCGCCACTGCGACTAGTTCGCCATGGGCGCGGGCCAGCGGCGGCGAGGACCGCCTAGCGCAGACCCATTCGACGCTCGAGGGCGAGAGAGATGAGCTCGTCGATGAGCTCGCCGTACTCCAGCCCGGTCGCCGCCCACATCCTCGGGAACATCGAGGTCGGGGTGAATCCCGGCATCGTGTTGACCTCGTTGAGGACGATGCTTCCGTCGTCGAGGTAGAAGAAGTCGACCCGGGCCAGGCCCTCGCAGCCGGCTGCCTCGAAGGCGGCCGCCGCATACTCCCTGATCTGGTCCGAGACCGACTCGGGGACGTCCGCCGGCGTCGTCAGCTCGACGTCGTCGGCGGCGATGTACTTGGCCTCGAAGTCGTAGAACTCATGGCCCTTCACGACGCGCGCCTCACCGACCACGCTCGTGCGCGGACGGTCCTGCCCCCGACCCTCGAGGACGCCGCACTCGATCTCCCGGCCCACCAGTGCCGCCTCGACGATGACCTTGGGGTCGTGCTCGCGCGCCGTCTCGATGGCGGCCCGCAGGTCCTCCGGCCGGGTGACCTTCGTGACCCCCATCGACGAGCCCGCGCGGGCCGGCTTGACGAAGACCGGCCAGGTGAGGGCCGCGATGGCGGCCATCGCTGCGGCCGGGTCCCGTCGCCACTCCTTGTCGGTGATGACGGTGTAGGGCCCGATCGGCAGGCCGGCGCCGGCGAGGATGACCTTCATCAGGTGCTTGTCCATCATTGCCGCGGACGCCGCGACGCCGGAGCCGACGTAGCGGATGTCCGCCAGGTCGAAGAGGCCCTGGATCGTGCCGTCCTCCCCGAACGGGCCGTGCAGCAGCGGGAAGACGACGTCGATCGTGCCCAGGTCGCGCGGGACCTCCCCGGGCTCGGCCACGATGAGGTGCTTGTCGGCCGTGCTGGTGGGGACGAGGACGTGGGGCGCAGCCGAGGCCACCTCGGGTGTCTGGTCGGCGGTCAGCCGCAGCGGCTCCGGGTCATCGGCGACGGTCACCCAGCGGCCGTCCCGGGCGATGCCGATCGGGACCACGTCATAGGTATCGCGGTCGATCGAGGCGAGGAAGCTCGCGGCCGTCGAGCACGACACGGCGTGCTCACTCGATCGCCCGCCGAAGACGACGGCCACACGGATCCGTCGGGGGGCAGCACTTGGCTCAGACATCGGGTCGAGCCTAACGGCTCGCGTGGGCGAGTCGGTGCAGGACTCTCCTAGGCTTGGGCCCGTGCCTGACGCCTCCAAGCCCACCGATCTTCCGCGCGAGCCCTCCGCCGAGCTGTCCCCCGCGACCCTGGCCGTGACCGCCGGTCGCGAGCCGCGCATACCTGGTGGGCAGGTGGGCTCCCCGCTCCTCCTCACCTCGACCTTCCACGCCGGCGGCACCGATGTGTATGCGCGGGAGAGCAACCCGACCTGGGTCGCCTTCGAGGAGGCGCTGGGCTCGCTGGAGGGCGGGCTGGCCACGGCCTTCGCCAGCGGCCTGGCTGCCGCGGACGCCGCCCTGTCCCTGGCGCCGGTGGGCGGGGTCGTCGTCGCGCCGGAGAGTGCCTACGGCGGAGTCGTCGCAACGCTGCGCGAGCGGGCCGCACGCGGGTCACTCGAGGTCCGGTTCGTCGACATCGTCGACACGGATGCGGTCATCAGCGCGTGTGAGGGAGCCGACCTGCTCTGGCTCGAGAGCCCGACCAATCCGCTGCTCGCCGTCGCCGATCTTCCGCGGCTGGCGGACGCGGCCCGGGAGAAGGGCGTGCTCACGGTCTGCGACAACACCTTCGCCACTCCCCTCCTGCAGCGACCTCTCGAGCTGGGGATCGACCTCGTCGTGCACTCGGCGACGAAGTACCTCGCCGGCCACAGCGACGTCATCCTCGGCGCCTGCGTCAGCGCGGACGACTCACTCACGGAGCGGCTGCGCGCCCACCGGACCCTGCGCGGCGCGATCCCGGGGCCCATGGAGACCTGGCTGGCGCTGCGTGGGATGCGGACCCTCGCGCTGCGGGTGGAGCGGGCCGGCCGGTCGGCAGCCGAGTTGGCGGCCCGGCTGGCCGGTCACCCGGCCGTCGAGCGGGTCCGCTACCCGGGGTTCGGGGCGATGGTCTCCATCGAGGTCCGTGGTGGCGCCGAGGGTGCCGACCGCGTCTGCGCCGCAACCCGGCTGTGGGTCCACTCGACGAGCCTGGGCGCCGTGGAGAGCCAGCTCGAGCGGCGCCGCCGGATCCCGATCGAGCCCGAGGTCGTGCCCGAGAACCTCATCCGGCTCTCCGTCGGGATCGAGGACGTCGAGGACCTCTGGCGCGACCTCGAGCAGGCGCTGGCCGCCGCCTGATCAACCTCAGAGGGCCGCCGGGCAGCTCGGGACCGAGGTCAGTGCCGCACTTCCCTGCCGCGCTCGCGGGCCATGAGGGCCTGACCCATCTCGAGCACGTCGCGGCCCTCGTGGACGACGAGGTTGACCTGCTCGATGATCGGCACGTCCACGCCGTGATCGCGGGCGAGCTGGAGGATCGAGGCGCAGGACTTCACGCCTTCCGCGGTCTGGCGGGTGCGGGCAATGACCTCGTCCACGGAGAAGCCCTGGCCGAGCTGGACCCCGAAGGTGTGGTTGCGGGAGAGCCGGGACATGCAGGTGGCGATGAGGTCGCCGACGCCGGCAAGGCCGGCGAAGGTCATCGGGCTGCCGCCGAGGCGCACGCCGAGCCGGGTGGTCTCGGCCAGGCCGCGCGTGATGATCGAGGCCTTCGTGTTGTCGCCCATCCCGAGGCCTTCCGCGGCTCCGACGGCGAGGGCGATGACGTTCTTCGTCGCCCCGCCCAGCTCGACGCCGATGACGTCCTCGGTCGTGTAGGGCCGGAAGTAGGACGTGTGACAGGCCGCGGCGACCCGGTCGGCGACATCGTGGTCGATGCACGCGACGACACTGGCAGCCGGCTGGCGGGCTGCGATCTCCCGGGCGAGGTTGGGTCCGCTGACGACAGCGACGCGTTCCGGCGCGATCCCCGCCACCTCGACGACGACCTCGCTCATGCGCATGGTCGTCCCGAGCTCGACACCCTTCATGAGGGAGACGACCGCGGCGTTGTCGGGGATCGCCGAGCCCCAGGCCCGCAGGTTGTCGCGGAGCGACTGGCTGGGCACGGCGAGGACGACGAGATCCGCCCCGTGGGTGACCTCCCCGGGGTCGTGGGAGGCCGAGATGGACTTCGGCAGCGGCACGCCAGGGAGGTAGTCGGTGTTCATCCCCGCGTTGATCTGGTCGACGGACTCCTGCCGACGTCCCCACATCCGGACCGAGCACCCTGCGTCGGCAAGGATGATCGAGAACGCCGTCCCCCAGCTACCCGTGCCGAAGACTGCGACCTGTGTCATTCCTGGGACTCCTTCGTCATGGGTTCCACGTGCTCGTCATGCTCCGAAGGCTCGACGATGCGCTTGACCTGGGCAGGGTCGTACTTCCCGGTGCGCGGCACCCCCGTGGTGCGCAGGTCGAAGCGCGTCGCCGGCGCCTTCTCGCCCCTGATGATCTCCAGCTCACGCGTGATGCCGTCCATGATCCGCTCGGTCGCCTCCTTGAGGACCGGCGCGGTGAGCGGCTGGTCGTAGAGGTCCGTGAGATCGACCGGCGGACCGGCGCGCAGATGCATCGTCTTGCGCGGGAAGACCTTCGGCTTCTTCGAGTACCTCTCGAGGATCTCCTGGGCCCCCCACTGGGCCACCGGGATGACCGGGCACTTCGTCTCCAGGGCGACCCGCGCCGCTCCGGTCTTTCCGGTCATCGGCCACAGGTCGGGGTCGCGGGTCAAGGTGCCCTCGGGGTAGATGACGACGTTCTTCCCGGCCTTCACACCCTCGACGGCAGCGCTGAAGGCCTGGGCCGCCTGGCCCGACTCGCGGTACACCGGGATCATCCCGGCCCGCTTGAGCAGCTTCCCGGCACCCGGCAGTCGGAAGATCGACTCCTTGCCGAGGAAGTAGGGCTCACGACCGCTGTCGAACGCGAAGAGCGCCACGCCGAAGACGTCCGCGTACGAGATGTGGTTCGGGCAGAGCAGGAAGCCCCCCTCTTTGGGGATGTTCTCCTGGCCCGCCCAGTCCCTCTTCGTCAGCCCGCGTATCGTCGGACGCACGACTGTGGCCACGAAGCGGTATGCGGGGCTCAAGCCACGCGGTTTCGGCACCTGCGCCTCCAGTCAACGAGAGAGGGATCCACTTCAGGGAGGGATCCAATGTATGCGGCCCGCGCCCAAGCCTGTCACGGACCGCAGCGCGCAGAGCCCAATGACACTGCAATGATGCCTGCCGTGTCCACATTCCCCATGTCCGCTGCTCATGACCGCTGACCGCTGGCACGTCCTGGTGCCGGTCCGCGGCGGGCGTGCGGGGAAGACGCGCCTGCGGGAGATCGAGAGCCAGCCGCTGACCGGGAGCGACCGGACGGCGCTCGCCGCAGCGATGGCGGCCGACACGGTCTCCGCGGCCCTCGCTGCAGACTGCGGTCCGGTCTCTGTCGTCACAGCGGCCGCCGAGACAGCGGCGTGGGTTACGCGGCTGGGGGCGCGCGTGGTGGCCGACTCAGGCGGTGGGCTCAACGCCGCCCTGGGCACTGCTCTGGAGGGTGTCGACGCCGGTATGGGAGCCGTCGTCCTCCTGGGCGACCTGCCGGCCGTCCTGGGAGCCGACATCGCCGAGGCTCTGGCCCTCGCGGGCGCCACCGGCCCTGCCTTCGTGCCTGACTGGGAGGGCACCGGGACGACCCTCGCCGCCTTCCCCGTGCATGGCCGGGCGGACGTGACCCTTGCCTTCGGGACCGGGTCCGCTCGCCGCCACGCGGAGCTCGGGCTGACTCCGGTGGGACTGTCCCTGGACCGGCTGCGCTGCGACGTCGATACTCCCAAGGCCTGGGACCGTGCGGTGCGGCTGGGGCTCGGACCCGCGACGGCTGACGTCCGCCGCCGGCTCCTCCGGTCGCAGCTGTCCGATCAGTAGGCTGGGCTGTCCGATCAGTAGGCTGGGCGAATGGCTCAAGGATCGGTGCACACCTTCGAACCGGCGACAGGCGCCGGCTCGGTCCTGCTCGACGACGGGCTCGAAATCCCCTTCTCCGCCGAGGCCTTCGAGGCCGGTGGCCTCCGGCTCCTCCGGCCCGGCCAGCGGGTGAGCCTGGACCGCGACGCGGACGGCACCATCACCAGGGTGTACCTCCGCGGCATCGGCGAGGGCGAGACGATCGCCTGACCTTTCCCGATCGCGTGCCACAGTCCCCGGAGACGACAGGGCCCACCCGAGATGCTCGGGCGGGTCCTGTCGTCTCTCTGGAGAGGGCTGCTACTTCGCTGCCTTCTTGGCGGTCTTCTTTGCGGTCCCGGCCTTGGTGGTCGTCTTCTTGGCTGTGGACTTGGTGGCTGCGCCTCGTGCCGTGGTCGCGGTCTTGCCCGTCGTGGCCGCCCGGCTCGCCGAGGACTTCCTGGTCGTGGCCGCCTTCGCCGCGGTGGTCTTGCTCGTCGCTGCCTTCTTGGCGGTGCTCTTCGCGGCCCCGGCCTTCTTGGCCGCTGCCTTGGTCGTGGCCTTCTTCGCCGTGCCCGACGCGGCACCCGAAGCCGTGCCCGCAGAGGCACGCTGGCCCACGAGGCCGCTCTTGGGCAGCTTGCTCGGAGCCGCGACATACTCCTTGAACTGCGTGCCGGCCCGGAACTTCGGCACGGAGGTCTTGCGGATCCGCACCGTCTGACCTGTGCGCGGGTTGCGACCTGTGCGGGCCGCGCGGGCGACCTTCTCGAAGGTTCCGAAACCGGTGATCCCCACCTTGCCGCCCTTGGCGACCTCGCGGATGATCGTGTCGACGACTGCCTCGAGCGCATCGATGGCAGCCCGCCGGCTGCCGAGCTTGGCCTCGAGGATCTTGATCAGCTCGTTCTTGGTCACTGGAGATCTCTTTCCGTTCGTGAGCCGATGGCATCGGCGCTGTGGTGGCTGGCGGGCGTCAGCCGTCACTCACGAAGGTATGCCTATGCAGGGTCGGAATCCACCATCTAGGGACCTCCGATCTGACGGGAAAGACGTTGCACGACAACAGGACTCGTCTGGAGCTGAGTCACAGCAGTCACTCCAGTCACAGCTCTACGGCAACAGCGACCCGAGCAGCTGAGACACAAGGGGCGCCAATTGCCCTGACTGCCAACTATTTTGGGTGGATTTCACGGCGCAGGCGGGAACCGCATACCAAGTCCGAAACCGTGACAGGGCAACGACATTGGCGGCAGCCCAGGACAACCGTCGAGGGCGGGCGCCGCGCCGGAGAAACGTGCGCGATCCCCCGGCGTGTCGCGACTCAGGCCGTGAGGGTCGTCGGCTTGAAGGACGGCCGCGAGGACTCGAAGGCCGTGATGTCCTCCTCGTTGCGCAGGGTCAGCCCGATGTCGTCGAGCCCCTCGAGGAGGCGCCACCGGACATAGTCGTCGACCTGGAAGGAGCAGACGATCTCGCCGGCGGTGATGGTGCGGGACTCGAGGTCGACCGTGACGGAGGCGCCAGGGTTGTTCTCCAGGTACTTCCAGAGCAGCTCGACGTCGTCCTGGGCCACCTGGGCGGTGAGCAGGCCCTGCTTGCCGCTGTTGCCGCGGAAGATGTCCGCGAACCGCGACGAGATGACCACGCGGAAGCCGTAGTTCATCAGGGCCCACACGGCGTGCTCGCGCGAGCTGCCCGTGCCGAAGTCAGGGCCGGCGACGAGGACCGAACCGGCCGCATAGGGCTCCTGGTTGAGGATGAAGGACTCGTCCTTGCGCCACGCGGCGAACAGGCCGTCCTCGAAGCCGTCCCGGGTGACCCGCTTGAGGTACACGGCGGGGATGATCTGGTCGGTGTCGACGTTGCTGCGGCGCAGGGGGACACCGATTCCGGTGTGGGTGGTGAACTTCTCCATGGCTTGGCTCTCTCGTTCCTCTCTGCTGCTCAGAGGTCGGCCGGACTCGACAGGGTGCCGCGCACGGCGGTGGCCGCGGCGACGAGCGGGCTGACCAGGTGGGTGCGACCACCCTTACCCTGGCGGCCCTCGAAGTTGCGGTTCGAGGTCGACGCGCTGCGCTCACCCGGAGCCAGCTGGTCCGGGTTCATGCCGAGGCACATCGAGCAGCCCGGCAGGCGCCACTCAGCGCCGGCAGCGGTGAAGACCTTGTCCAGACCCTCCTCCTCGGCCTGCAGACGCACCCTGGCCGAGCCGGGCACGACGAGCATCCGCACCCCCTCGGCGACTCGGCGGCCCTTGATGACCTCGGCCGCGGCGCGTAGGTCCTCGATGCGGCCGTTCGTGCACGAGCCCACGAAGACGGTGTCCACGGCGATCTCCTTGAAGGGAGTGCCCGGGGTGAGGCCCATGTACTCCAGCGCGCGCTCGGCGGCGATGCGCTCGTTGTCGTCACCCATCTGCGCCGGGTCCGGCACCGCCTCACCGAGCGGCGCACCCTGACCAGGGTTGGTGCCCCACGTGATGAACGGGGTGAGCGTGTCGGCGTCGATGAAGACCTCCTCGTCGAAGGTCGCGTCGTCATCGGTGCGCAGGGTGCTCCAGTACTCGACGGCCGCGTCCCAGTCCGCCCCCGTGGGCGCGTGCTCCCGTCCCTGGATGTAGTCGAAGGTGGTCTGGTCCGGCGCGATCATGCCGGCGCGCGCGCCGGCCTCGATCGACATGTTGCAGATCGTCATCCGGGCCTCCATCGAGAGGGCCTCGATGGCGGGGCCGCGGTACTCGATGACGTAGCCCTGGCCACCGCCGGTGCCGATCTTGGCGATGACGGCCAGAACGATGTCCTTGGCGGTCACACCCGGCTGCAGCCGGCCGGTGACGTTGACGGCCATTGTCTTGAAGGGGTTGAGCGGCAAGGTCTGGGTCGCGAGGACGTGCTCGACCTCGGAGGTCCCGATGCCGAACGCGAGGGCCCCGAAGGCGCCGTGGGTGGAGGTGTGGCTGTCGCCGCATACGATCGTCATGCCGGGCTGGGTGAGACCGCGCTGCGGACCGACGACGTGGACGATGCCCTGCTCGATGTCACCCATGGGGAAGAGCCGGATCCCGAACTCCTCGCAGTTGCGGCGGAGCGTCTCGACCTGGGTGCGGCTCGTGAGGTCCGTGATCGGCCCGGGAGTCGTCGGCACATTGTGATCCTCGGTCGCGAGGGTGAGGTCTGGCCGCCGGACCTGCCGACCTGCGATACGCAGGCCGTCGAAGGCCTGAGGACTGGTCACCTCGTGCAGGAGGTGCAGGTCGATGTACAGCAGGTCGGGCTCTCCCTCAGCGCGCCGCACGACGTGCGCGTCCCATACCTTCTCGGCCAGAGTCTGGGCCATGGCTGCAGACCTTCCTCGCCCGTGAGCAGGGCATCGACTTTTGCGGATCTCAAGGCGCGCGCGCAGGGCACACCCCTCTCATCGCGAGATTGTCACGACCTCCGCCCGCCCGGACTTGCGTCTCAGGCAATGAGACGTCAATATCATTGCATGGACAACTCGAGCGGAGTGGGCGTCCTCGACAAGGCTGCCCTCGTTCTCAGTGCTCTGGAGGCCGGGCCATCAACCCTGGCCCAGCTCGTCACGGCGACCGGTCTTGCGCGCCCCACGGCTCACCGCCTTGCGGTCGCGCTCGAGTACCACCGCCTCGTCGCACGTGACCTCCAAGGGCGCTTCATCCTCGGCCCGCGCATGAGCGAGCTCGCCGCGGCCGCCGGTGAGGACCGACTCCTCGCCGCTGCCGGACCCGTGCTCGGCGCGCTGCGGGACCACACGAACGAGAGTGCTCAGCTCTTCCGGCGTCAGGGCGACCACCGGATCTGCGTCTCCGCTGCGGAGCGCCCGGTCGGTCTGCGGGACTCGATCCCCGTCGGCGCCACCTTGACGATGCTCGCCGGCTCAGCCGCTCAGGTCCTCCTGGCCTGGGAGGAGCCGGACCGCCTGCACCGCGGGCTGCAGGGCGCCGCCTTCACCGCGACCACTCTCTCGGGCGTCCGCCGGCGGGGCTGGGCCCAGAGCGTCGGCGAGCGCGAGCCCGGCGTCGCCTCGGTCTCCGCGCCCGTCCGCTCCCCCAGCGGCCGCGTCATTGCCGCCGTGTCGATCTCCGGGCCGATCGAGCGCCTCTCCCGCCAGCCCGGCCGGCTGCACGCAGCCACCGTCATCGCCGGCGCGAACAAGCTCACCGAGGTGCTCGCCCGCCACGCCGCCCAGCAGGAGGCCCAGCGGGCCGGCGAAGGCTGATCGAGCCTCTCTACCAGGGCGCGTCGCCGCTCGTGGGGAATGTGGCAGTCGC
>JAAYCP010000057.1 GCA_012729695.1 Actinomycetales bacterium
ACGCGGGGGCGCTCCTGGGCTAACGTCTCGGCGAGTGCAATGCCCTCGTCGAGGTGGAGCGGCGGCATCCTGATGTCGGTCACGACGACGTCAGGATCATGGTCAGCGATGGCCGCGGTTGCTTCGTCCACAGATCCGGCCACCGCAACGACATCAACCTCGGGGATTGCGCCCACCAGCAGCCGCAGCCCCTCGCGGATCAGGTAGCTGTCCTCCGCCACGACCACGCGAAGGTGGCGCGGCGCGTCCATTGGGTGAGGTTATCGCGCCCGCTCGTCTCCCAGAAGGTCGACGGTTCGGGCGGAGGTCCATTGGCCGGAACCGTCGGCCCATCGGGTCAGGTCTGCCGCTGCGTGGAAGCCTGCTCTCTGGACTCCTTCAGGTCGGCCCGAACCTGGTGTGGCGCGGCTTCGGGGTGGTTCAGGTCGAAGGCGGGCCGCTCGGAGCGGATCCGGACGATCTGGTCGAAGTTGTGCCGTGGCGGCGGGCACGAGGTCGTCCACTCCAGGGAGGCTCCGTAGCCCCACGGGTCGTTGCTCTGCACGAGTGGTGCGGTCATGCTGGTCTTCACGACGTTCCAGATGAAGACCAGCGTCGAGAGCGCGAGGAGGGCGGCGCCGACCGTGCTGACCTGGTTGAGGAGCTGGAAGTTGTCCTCGGGCATGTAGTCGGCGTAGCGGCGGGGCATGCCCCAGATCCCGAGGACGTGCTGGATGAGGAACGTGGTGTGGAAGCCGGTGAAGAGCATCCAGAAGTGGATCTTCCCGAGGGTCTCGTCGAGCATCCGCCCAGTGAGCTTGGGCCACCAGAAGTAGTAGCCGGCGAACATCGCGAAGACCACTGTCCCGAAGACGGTGTAGTGGAAGTGGGCCACGACGAAGTAGCTGTCGGTGACGTGGAAGTCCAGAACGGGCATGGCCAGGATGACGCCGGTCAGGCCACCGAAGAGGAAGGTGACGATGAAGCCGCAGACCCAGAGCATCGGCGTGGCCATGACGACCTTCCCGCCCCACATCGTGCCGATCCAGTTGAAGAACTTCACGCCGGTGGGTACGGCGATGAACATGGTCATGATCGCGAAGAACGGTAGGAGCACCTGTCCCGTGGCGTACATGTGGTGGGCCCACACGGACATCGACAGGGCGGCGATCGCGATCGTCGCGTAGACGAGGGTCTTGTACCCGAAGATCGGCTTGCGGGAGAAGACCGGGACCACTTCGGAGATGATCCCGAAGAAGGGCAGGGCGATGATGTAGACCTCTGGATGGCCGAAGAACCAGAAGAGGTGCTGGTAGAGCATCGGCCCGCCGGAGGCCGGGTCGTAGATGTGGGCGCCGAACCTTCGGTCTGCACCGAGCGCCAGGAGTGTGGCGGTGAGGACGGGGAAGACGAGGAGCACCATGATGGACGTGACCAGGACGGTCCAGGTGAACACCGGCATCCGGAACATCGTCATGCCCGGAGCGCGCAGCGTCAGGATCGTGGTGATGAAGTTGACCGATCCGAGGATGGTGCCGAAGCCGGCCAGGCCGAGGCCGAAGACCCACAGGTCGCCACCCAGACCCGGGCTGTAGACCGAGTCGCTGAGTGGGACGTAGGCGAACCAGCCGAAGGAGGCCGCGCCGTCCGGGGTGAGGAAGCCCGACGCCGCGATGAGTCCGCCGAAGAGGTAGAGCCAGTAGGCGAACATGTTCAGACGCGGGAACGAGACGTCCGGTGAGCCGATCTGCAGCGGCACCAGGGCGTTGGCGAACGCCGCGAACAACGGCGTCGCGAAGAGCAGCAGCATGACCGTGCCGTGCATGGTGAACAGCTGGTTGAACTGCTCGGCATTGTCGACCACCTGGAGTCCGGGCGCCCACAGCTCCGCCCGGATGATCACGGCCATCACGCCGCCGGCCATGAACCACATGAATGAGGTAAAGAAGTACAGGTTGCCGATGACCTTGTGGTCCGTGCTCGTGACCCACTCGCGCACCTGAGCCCCGAGCCCTAAACGCGCCCGAGAGCTCCGTGCCGGCATCCCCGATGGGGGTCCGGTCCGTCGCAGAGTCCTCGATTCGATCACCAAGACGCGAGCGCCTCCTCAATTTTCACAAGTCTAGTGGAGAAAATAGGGGAATGCGAGGCCTTGCGCCGTGACAGACTCTGAGGATCTTGCAGCTGTGACGCCTCCAACTGGGTGGGCCGAACATCTGCGCGTGGGATCGGTCGTCGCGATCGTCGGGGAGGTTCGCTATGCGGTGCAGTTGGGCCTGCAGGGCTGCTGTGCCCGGTTCAGAGGGCCTCCAAGAGGGCGAGAAGCTTAGAGCGGGTGTGTGGCTCGTCGAGGACCTCGGCGATCCAGGCGGCGGAGTCCGCCCGCGATGGGGAGCGCGGATTCGGCTCCAGCCAGTCAGAGGCGGCAATCTCGGTGATGTGCCCGAGCTGGGCGATCAGCATCGAGAAGTGCTCACGGCGAGTCACCCGCGCAGGCCCGCCGGCCTGTTCGTAGCTGGTGACCAGGTCACGGGCCCGGCCAGGGTCGGAGCGGGCGAACTCGAACAGCACACAGCCGAGCTCGTGGGAGGGGTCGGCCGGGCCACTGTCGTCCCAGTCGATGACGCACACTCCATCATCGCCTGTACTCAGGAGGTTGTCGGCCCACAGGTCTCGGTGGCAGGTCCGCAGCTGGTGGGGCGGCTCGATCCAGGCATCGAGGGCGACCAGCTCATCGCGCAGGTCGGCGAGCCTGGACGCAAAGGGCGCACAGGCCTCGGTGAGCTGCTCGACCAGCCGGTCCCAACGGTCGGCACCGACCGGGTGGCTGAACCAGGGGTCCACCTCGTTCTCATCGGGTTCGGCGCTGACGACCTGATGGATGTCGGCGACCACGGCGCCGACCAGCCCCGGGTCCAGGGTCGCGTCTGGCGGGAGGAGGTCGACCCACTCATACACACGCGCCTGGCCGGCATCGAGGGGCGCGAACACCGTCCCGTCGATGGTGCGTATCACTTGAGGCGTCGGCACCCCGGCAGCGTGGGCCGCCTCATGGAAGGCCGTGGAGGCACGCACCTCCTCCTCCGAGCACGTCTCCAGCGGGACTTTCACCGCCCAGCGCCCGTGCGTGGTCTCCAGCCGCCACACCAGTCCCTGCTTACCGCGAGCGACCGGGCCGTCCGAGAGCCGCGGCGCACCACCGCAGGCGTTTCGGCCTGCTACGAAACCGGACTCGTGCGACCCACTGCCCGCCCGGACCCCTGAGGCACCACCGATACTCCGACCCCACGGCGGCACTCGGCGGTCGACCGTTCACGCCTACGGATGAGGTCCAGCCTGCGGCCTGGCACGCTGGTGGGGTGATCCTTCCCGAACGCCGCGATCCGCGCATGGTGACGATCCGTCGTGGGGGCCTGCTCACCGACGCGGAACATCGTCTGTTGGCGCTGTGGGCCGCGGACTGTGCAGAGCACGTCCTGCCTCTCTTCGAGACCGAGAAGCGAATGGACACCCGTGCGCGGGATGCGATTGCTGCGGCACGCGACTGGGCCAACGGCGAGATGACGATGATGGAAGCACGAGCGGCCGGTGGGCACGCAATGGGCGCGGCTCGACCTCTGCGGGGCGCTTCCCGATTCGCTGCCTACGCGGCTGGTCAAGCTGCCTGCGTGGGGCATGTCGCCGAGCACGACCTCGGTGCGGCCGCATACGCCATCAAGGCGGCACGCGCCGCGGAACCGGACAATCCGGAGGCGGGTCGGATGGAGCGTGACTGGCAGCGTGCTCACCTGCCGGAACAGGTCAGAGCACTGGTCCTGGAAGACCAGATCCGACGCAACCCGATCTGCTGGTACGCCTTCAGCGACTAAGGGCCCCTTTCCGGTAGGCCGTTCGAGAGGGCAGGAGGCCGCTCTCGGCTCCGAATTGGATTGCGCTGGCTCTCGATGCCGGGCACTGTCCAGGGTGTGACTTCGAGTGACCTGTGGGACGCCGCTACTGCCAGTCGCTACGACGATCCGTCGTCGCCGACGTTCAGCCCAGAGGTGCTCGATCCGACGGTTGACCTGCTGGCGTCCCTGGCCGGCGAAGGCCCGGCCCTGGAGTTCGCGATCGGAACCGGCCGGGTCGCTGTCCCGCTCGCTGAGCG
>JAAYCP010000058.1 GCA_012729695.1 Actinomycetales bacterium
AGGGCGACCCGCGTCACGCAGGCGCCTCCGAGGCCCTGCTCGAAGCCGTGGACGACGAGGTGCGTGCGCTCATCACCGGCTGCTACGAGGAGGCCAAGGCGGCTCTGGAGCAGAACCGCGACCGGCTTGAGCGCATCGTCGCCCTCCTCATGGAGAAGGAGACCCTGGACGAGGCCGAGGTGTATGCGGCGGCCGGGATCGAGCGGGTCCGTGAGGACCGGCATCTGGTCGGCACGGAGGGGGCCGCTACCGCTGCTCGCACAGGGTCCCCGTCGGTCCGCGAGGACGGGCACGCGGGCGGCTCGGGGCGGGAGGACGCTGTCGTTCAGTCCGACGCTGTCGTTCGGTCCGACGCCGCCGCCCGGTCCGGGTCGACCTCGCACCTCGGACCACCCCCCGATCCCCCCAACCGCTGAATACATGCCAGGCCCAGGCGTTCGGTTCCGGATCCCTCCCCCGCGTCGGACGCTGCTGGAGCGGGAGCGGCTCGTCGACGCCCTCCCGCGCGACCCGGGCCGGCTTCCGCGGCTGGTCCTCCTTGCCGCCCCAGCGGGATTCGGCAAGACCACGCTGCTGGTCCAGTGGCTCACCCTCCTCCGGAGCAGCGCGGATCAGCCTGCCATCGCGTGGCTGTCCGTGGACTCCAACGACGTCGAGCCCCGGCACCTCGTCTCGGATCTCGTGACCGCAGTCACCCATGCCACCGAGGGCGCTGTGGGCGCACGCACCCGAGCCGCCATCGACAGCGATGCCGGATCCGACGCCGAGGCGCTCCTCGCGAGTCTCGTCACCGAGATCGACGAGCATGCCGGGCCGCTCGTCATCGCGCTGGATGACGGGCACCTCGCCGACTCCGTCCAGAGTCAGGAGGCGCTCAGCTTCCTCATCGACCATCTGCCGCCGCGGACCGCACTGGTCATGACCACCCGAGCAGACCCGCAGCTGCCGTTGGCGCGCCTCCGCGCGAGGGGCGAGCTGCTCGAGATCCGTGCCGCCGACCTGCGGTTCACCGGCTCCGAGGCACACCGCTTCCTCACCGAGATCATGGACCTGACGCTGGACCAGCACCACGTGGACGCTCTGGAGTCCCGGACCGAGGGCTGGCCGGCCGGACTGCAGCTCGCTGCACTCGCGGCGAGGGGGCGGACCGCTTCGCCTGCGACTCTCGATGCCTTCATCGAGGACTTCAGTGGGAGCCACCGGTTCGTCCTGGACTACCTCGTCGACGAGGTGCTGGCCGCCGTCGACGGCGACACAAGGGGCTTCCTCCTCCGCACGTGCGTGCTCGAACGACTGACCGGTCCCTTGTGCGACGCGGTCACCGGTGGCACCGACGCTGCGCTGACCCTCACGTCGCTCGAACGCCGGCACCTCTTCGTCGTCCCCCTCGACGACGACCGGAGGTGGTTCCGCTACCACCACCTCTTCGCCGACGCGCTGAGGGTGAGGCTGAGGTCCGAGACCCCGGACGACGTCGCCGACCTGCACCGGCGCGCAGCGACGTGGTACGCGGCCCAGGGTCTCCTCCCCGAGGCGACCCGGCACGCCCGAGAGGCGCGCGACGAACCGCTCACCGCATACCTCGTCGAGGCGGCCATCCCGATACTGCGGCGGGAGCGGCGGGACCAGGCGATCATCGACCTGGTCCGGCCGTTGTCGGAGGACGTGGTGAGTGGGAGCCCGCTGCTGGCCACGACCCGAGCCTGGACGCACCTCGTGGCCGGCGAGATCCCACAGATGGACGCGTGGCTCAGCGCGGCCGAGAACGCAACCGTCCCGACTGGCGTCGCCGACCTGCCCGCCCTGCCGGCCGGGCTCGAGACAGAGCGGCGCACGGAGCTCCGACTCGTTCCCTCCACGGTCGCGATCTATCGGGCTGCCCTCGCGCAGGCAGCCGGCGACATCCCGGCCATCCTCCGACATGCCACCCAAGCGGCTGCCCTGGCCGAGCCCCAGGACCATCTCGCGCACGCCTCAGCGGCCGGCTTCCTCGGGCTCGCCGACTGGCTCAGCGGCGAGCTGCGCGACGCCCGAACGCGATTCGACGAGACCCGCACACGACTCGAGGCGGCAGGGAACATCGCCGACGCCCTGGCGACCACCGTCCCCATCGGCGCCATGCTCGTCGGGCTCGGTCGCCCTGACCGGGCCCGCGCGCTCTTCGAGCATGACCTCGGGATCGCTGAGCAGCACCCCGCATCTCCGCTGGCGAGCCAGGCCGATCTCCATGTCGGGCTCGCAGGAATCCTCCGGGAGCTGGGCGAGTTCGCTTCTGCTGCCGCGCATCTGGCTTCCGCGCAGGACCTGGGTCCGTCGGCGTCCCTGCCGGAGAACCGATTCCGTTGGTATGCGGTGGCCGCCGACCTCAAAGCCTCCACCGGTGACTACCCGGCTGCCCTGGAGGAGCTCGCGCGGGCACAGGACCTCTTCCGTCCCGGCTTCCTCCCGGACGTCCAACCCCTCGCTGCGCAGCG
>JAAYCP010000059.1 GCA_012729695.1 Actinomycetales bacterium
CGGAGCGCTACAGCGCTCCGATCTGAGGAAGAACGAACCAAACGCGGGGGAGGGGGGTCTCAGCGGGCGATCTGCATCACGACAGCCTTGGGCTCGGTGAAGAACTCGCG
Source organism: Actinomycetales bacterium (assembly GCA_012729695.1). Lineage (GTDB taxonomy): Bacteria > Actinomycetota > Actinomycetes > Actinomycetales > Dermatophilaceae > F2B08. The sequence goes on from JAAYCP010000059.1 coordinate 111, forward strand.
GCTGAAGTTGCCGCCCTCACGCCCCACCCCGGAGTCGCCGACGCCGCCGAACGGGGTGCGCAGGTCGCGGATGAAGAAGCAGTTCACCCAGACGGTGCCGGCCCGCAGCTTGGAGGCGACGCGGTGCGCGCGCGACAGGTTCTCGGTGAAGAGCATGGCGTTCAGGCCGTAGCGGGTGTCGTTCGCGAGGTGGATGACCTCCTCCTCGGTGTCGAAGGAGTTGACGACACACACCGGCCCGAAGATCTCCTCGCAGTACGGCGCGGAATCCAGGGCCAGCCCATCGACGATCGTCGGCCGCACGACCCACGAGCCGTCATCCGCCACACCGCCGGTGAGGATGCGGCCGCCGAGCTCACGCGCCTGCTCGACATAGGAGGAGACCTTGTCGAAGTGCCGCTTGCTCGCGAGCGCGCTGAACTTCGTCGCCGGGTCGAAGGGGTCGCCGATGGTGAGCGCCTCAGCGGCCTCGACGAACCTCCGCATGAACTCGTCATAGAGAGAGGAGTGCACATACAGCCGCGACCCCGCGAGGCAGATCTGCCCGGCGTTGCGGAAGATCGCCTCGACCGCCCAGTAGATCGCGTTGTCGATGTCCGCATCCTCGAAGACGATGTTCGCGCCCTTGCCCCCGAGCTCGAGCGACACCGGCGCCAAGTGCGTCGCCGCCGAGGCCATCACCATCTTGCCGGTCGTCGACGAACCGGTGAAGGTCACCCGGTCCACCCGGTCGTCACCGGTGAGCGTCGAGCCGGCAGGAGCGCCGAAACCGTTGACGACGTTGAGAACTCCGGGCGGGAAACCTGCCTCGACGGCCAGCCGCCCGAGCATCGTCACCGACGCGGGCGTGTCCTCCGACGGCTTGATGATGCACGTGTTCCCCCACGCGATCGCCGGCGCGATCTTCCATGACGCCATCATGAGCGGGAAGTTCCACGGGCTGATCGCCGCGACGACGCCGGCGGGCCCGAACTCGCTGTACGTGTGGTGCCCTGAGTCCATCGGGTACACCTCACCGGTCGAGTCGCGCTGGTGGTCGGCGAAGAACCGGAAGTTCCACACCGAGCGCCCCACGTCGTGCTTGGCCTGGGCGAACGGCTTGGCCATGTTCGTCGAGTCCAGCCGCGCCAGGTCGTCGGCGCGCTCCTCCATGAGGTCGGCGAGCTTGTGGATCAGCTGCGCGCGCTCGACCCGGCCCATCCGCGGCCACGGCCCCTCGTCGAAGGCCTTGCGAGCGCTCGCGATCGCACGCTCGGCATCCTTCTCCGACGCCTCGGCCGCCTCCGCCCACACCTCCCGGGTCCACGGGTTCCAGACGTCGAACCGCTTGCCGTCGATCGACTCGACCTCTTCGTTGTCGATGATGTGACCGAAGAACTGCTTCTCGCTCATGGTGCTCACCTTCCGGTGCGGTGGTCAGGGGGAGGAGGTATGCGGTGGCCGGCTCGCGCGATCAAGCGGGCGGATCAGCCGCTCGAGTCGGCGGAGCGTTCGGCGACGGTGACGTCCCCAGCGGCGAAGTGTGTGGCAGGGACCTGGTGGAGGATGACCCGCACCGAGTCCTTCGGCGCATCGAGGCTCTCCACGGCGGCGTCGGTCAGGGCGGAGATAAGCGCTCGCAGCTTCTCCGGGGGCCGGCCCTCGATGAGGGTGACGTTGATGATCGGCATGCTCAGTCATCCCCTGAATCAGGAGCCGCCCCACCGTTGAGGAAGACCGAGCCGAGGTTGGTGAAGTGCATCGCGGTGGACGAGCCAGGAGGCGCGAAGACCGCGTCGGTCATGCCACCGGTGAGGACGATCCAACCCGCCTCGATGGCGTGGCCACGCCGGGCCAGGTCGTTCGCCGCGAGCGCGAGCGCCTCACCCGGATGACCTTGCACGGCGGCGCCGGTCGCGGAGTCCACAATGACGCCGTTGACCTCGACGAGCACCGCCTCGGTCGCCAGGTCGAGCGACTCCGGCGGCAGTCCGATGGGACCGGTGACGAAGGCCCCGGAGGAGGCGTTGTCGGCGCTGACGTCACCGGCCTTGAACCGGAAGTCCTGGTAGCGGCTGTCGATGACCTCGGCCCCGCCCCACACGCTCTCGACCGCGGCCATCGCCTGCGCGGCGGTCACGCCCGGACCCGAGAGACCCTCGCCCATGATGAAGACGATCTCCGGCTCGATCCGCGGGTGGATGAGCTTCCCCTGCGGCACCGGGTCCCCCACAGGCAGGATCATCCCGTCGGTCAGCCACGCGACGAAGGGGAAGTGCACCCCCATCCGCTGCTGCTTGGCCCGGCTCGTGAGCCCGAGCTTGACCCCGATGAGCTTCTCCCCGCGCTCGAGGCGACGCTGCAGGTTGAGGTCCTGGATCGCATACCCGGTGTCGAGATCGAGCTCGGGCCACTCGTCCGTGAACGGCGGCCGCTCGATCCGCTCGTCCTCACAGCGGAGCAGCTCGGCGGCGACGGTCTCGATCGTCCAGCCGCCCTCCGGCGCAGGACTGTATGCGGTGCTCGCCTCGGTCATCAGCTCACTCCCACCGCGGCGGCCTCGTACAGCCCGCCTCCGAGCTCGGCCTCCTGCTGGAGCTGGAGGGCGATGTCGATGATCATGTCCTCCTGGCCGCCGACGTACCCGAGCTCGCCGACCCGTTGCAGGATCGCGTGCGCCGGGACGTCGTACCGCTCGGCGGCCCGCTCGGCGTGGAGGAGGAACGAGGAGTAGACCCCCGCATACCCCTGCGTGATGGAGGCCCGGTCCATCCACGGCAGGCGCGGGATGAAGGGCCGCACGACGTCCTCGGCGGCCGAGAGGACCTCGCCGAGGTCGATGCCGGTGCGGATGCCCAGTCGCTCGTAGGTCGCGGCGAGCACCTCGGTGGGCGAGTTGCCCGCGCCGGCGCCGAGGGCGCAGAGCGCGCCGTCGATCTGCTTCGCGCCGGCCTGGTAGGCGAGAACCGAGTTCGCGACCCCCATCGACAGGTTCTGGTGACCGTGGAAGCCCACCTGCGCCTCGCTGCCGATCTCGGCGATAACGGCGCGGATCCGCTCCTGCGCGGACTCGAGGACGAGGGCGCCGGCCGAGTCGACGACGTAGACGCACTGGGCGCCGGCGTCGACCATGATCCGGGCCTGCTGGGCGAGCATCTCCGGCGAGGCCTTGTGGCTGAGCATGAGGAACCCGACCGTCTCCATGCCGAGCTGGCGCGCGGCCTGGAAGTGCTGGATCGAGACGTCGGCCTCGGTGCAGTGCGTCGCGATGCGGGCGACGGACGCGCCGACGTC
>JAAYCP010000060.1 GCA_012729695.1 Actinomycetales bacterium
GCCGAGAGCGTCGGTCACCAGGTCCGAGTACAGATCCTGCTCGGCAGCGGTGAGGCGGGTGAGGGACGAGTGGGCGGGACGCTCCTCACGTCCCCACCGCTCCCGATGGGCCATGAGGGTCGCCCGATCCATGAGGACAGATCGGGCCTGCGGGAGCCACGCCCGCAGCCGATCGAGGATCGCGAACCCGTGGGTGTCGATGTCGCCCCAGTAGGTCACGTCCGCATTACTCAGCCACCTCAGCGACCCGACGCGGTCGACGTCGAAACCCTTGCCCCACAGGACGATTCCATCCTGCGGCACGGCAATGCTCAGATAGCTGATCTCGTTCTCGACAATGATCGCCGCGCGTGGGCGGATGGGCAGGGCACCAAGCTCCGCAACGCGCATGGCGAACTCAGAGCCCTGCGCAGGAAGCCCGAGATCAGGAGCGGGTCGGAACCGGATGAACTCTGGCTTGATCGCCAACCCCAGGGACGCGAGAAAGCCGGCCGGACGGGATGGCACCCCGAGCATGGCGGCCAGAACAACCCGGTGCTTCTCCGCGAACTTCGTGTCCACAGCCGGGGCCGTGATCTCGCGCAGGTAGCGACCAGAGCCGCGATGAGCGTCAAGCCACTCATAGGCGGAGACCAGCCTCGCCATCTCGTCGTGCAGTTCGAGGGCCCGGAGCGGGTGGTCAACGACCCAGGCCCGAACGGGTGGCTGCCCCCCGACCACGTTCAGGATCTCGTCGAACCGTCCCACCGACTCGCGCACCCCGAGCAAGGCCCACGCCTGCTCCACCGAGGAGATGACCGCGCGCGAGGGGAGCATGTTCCGGCCGATGTGACGGCCACCGACTGCCTGCCAGCGCAGCGTGTATCGGCGGTCGTCTCGGCGTCCGGCGTCGAGGACGGCCACCCAGCTCCGGACCGCCTCCAGATCGTCGCCGATCTCGGCCGCCCTCGGTCCACGAATGGGGATCTCGATGGGCTCGAACGGCTCGGAACCGGCATAGGCCCGCAGCAGGCTGCCATCCGCCCAGCGGCGCCGGACCCGGGCGGCGATGTCGTCCGGCGTCGTCCACGCTCGGGTCATCAGGTCCTGCTGTCGCGACGGGAGCGGTACTCCTCGATGGTCATCGTCTGCAGCCGGGAGAAGGTCCCCGTGGGGTTGTCCACGAAGCCGATGGCATGGACATACGGCTCGATGACGTGCACCTTCTGCAGCGGAGTCACGATGAGCAGTTGCAGGCCCAGCTTCGCGAACAGCTCGAGCGCATACCGCGTGGAGACATCCGATCCCCGGCCGAACGCCTCGTCGATCACAGCGAACCTGAAGTCCTTGGACTTCGCGACCCCCCACTCCAGTCCGAACTGGTAGGCGAGCGAGGCAGCGAGAATCGTGTAGGCGAGCTTCTCCTTCTGACCGCCGGACTTGCCGTCGGAGTCGCTGTAGTGCTCCCACTCCTCACCGGTCTCCACGTCCCGCTCGGACGCGGAGAAGACGAACCAGTTGCGCACGTCGGTAACGCGCCGGGTCCATGCCTTGTCCGAGTCGGCGAAACCATCTCGACCCCGGAATCGCTCGATGATGCGCTTGACATCGAGGAACCGCTGCTCGGAGTACTGGTCTCCATCGACCGTCAGGCTGTCGTCGGTGAGGTTGCGAAGATCTGCCCGGAACGCAGTGACCTCCTGGTTGGTGGTCAGCTCCTTCTCCAAACGGATGAATCGTCCTGGGTTATAGGGAACGGCGTTGAGAGCCTCGTTGATCCGCTCGACCCGCTCGTCGATGGCGGAGGCCTGTCGGGCGAGCCAGTTGTTGAATGACGCGAGCTCCTGGATGGCGTTCTTGTTGAGCTGGTCCTTGAACTCCCGCTCGAAGCGCGGAAGGTCGTCGCCGGCGACCCGGTCGCGGTAGGCGACGAAGTCACCCCTGGCCTCGGCGCTGGCGTCCATCTCGGCTCGCAGCTCCGGCCAGCGGCGCAGCACCTCAGCCATGTGTTGGGTCAGGGTCTGCCCGTACCCTCCCAGCTCTCGGCCGAGCTGGGCGATGCGTCTGCTCAACTGGTCCCGAAGCGCAGACTCGGCAGCCGAGCACTCGTTCGCGCTCTCCGGCAGGGAGGTCGCGAGCCGGGCTCGCAGGGAGGGGTATGCGGCTCGCGCCTTCTCGAGCACCTCCGGGGACTGGTGGTTGATGAGGTCATCGTCGCGACGCTTCTCGTTCTCGGCGTCCCCTCGGGCCTTGTCCGTCGTCGCGAGCTCGCCGGTGAGCCGATCCAACCGTTGGGAGACGGCGCCCATCGCCTCGTCGTTGTCGTCCAGAGCCCGACTGATCTCGGCCAAGCGGGATGAACCCGACTCCAGCCGGCGGCGTTCCGCGTCGTGAGAGACGGCCCTGGCTTCGGCCTCGGCGACATCCAGTTGTTGCCAGGACTGATACGTCTCCAGGCGGGCCAGCGCCTCGCTCCGGATCTGGACTGCGGCGCGCTGCTCAGACACCCGCTCCACGGCCGACTCCGCCGCGGCCCGCTGCCGCTCCAGCTCGTCGTGCTCACTCCTCAGCGCCGCGATCTTGCGCTCGTTGACCCAGCCGAGGACCCACCGTCGTGGGTCATCGACACGGTGACGGTCGTCCTTGTCGTGGCGCTCACCAGAGCGGACCTGTCCCTCACGGGTGACGGCCTTGCGCTCAGACCGGAAGGCCTCCAAGGTCAGCGCGCAGCGGTGCTCGGCACGTTTGGTGAGCTCGGCTGCGAGATAGTCCCGGAACGGCCCCTCCCGGATCTCGATGCAGTCCGCGAGGATGAGGCCTCCGCCGTGCTCGGTCTGCAGCGGCAGCCGACGCTCCGCCACACGCTCATAGGTCAGCCGCGCCCCGATCTCTCGTGCGCCCCGCCCGCGCACGGTCAGACTTCGACTGTTCACCCAGCCCGCCACCGCGTCATAGTGTCGCTGTGGCACGAGGAGCGAGAGCGCGAAGCCGCGCAGGACCCGCTCCGCTGCGCCTCGCCACTCGGCGTGCTCGTCGCTGACGTCGAGCAACTCACCGGCATAGGGCAGCTCCTCGACCTCCAGGCCGAGGTCGCGGCAGAGCTGTGCCCGCACCTCGACCTGCTCGGTGGGCAGGTTGCTCGTGCGCTGCTCGAGGCTCGCGATGTCCACCGCGATCGCCTCTCGTCGGCGACCGAGGTCCTTCTCTGTCGAGATCGCATCGGCCACCTCGTGGTCGAGGGCCTTCTTCTCCTGCGCGAACTGCGGCCTGGCGTGCTCCACGAACGAACGCAGCGCCGCGAACTCCGTCGCGCTGGTGACCGGCTCGCGCCCTGCGGCAGCCACGGCCGCGTCGAAGGAGGTACGAGCCTGTTCCCGCTGAGCCGCCTCCTGGCGGGCTGACTCAGCCAGCCGCTCGAGCTCTCCGATGCGGTCCCCGCCAGCCCGGGCTCGCTCTTCGATCAGTGCCTCCCGCTGCGCCGTCAGAGCTCGCCGCTCCTCCTTCGCCACGCCCTGCTCGGATCTCAGGCGTTCCGCGTCCCGGCCGAGGCTGACGATCTCGTCAGCGAGAAGCACTGAGCGCAGCTCGGCGATGAAGAGTCGGACAGCCTCCTGCTCCCGCTCGGTGGCATCACGCTCGGCGAGAGCAGTGTCGTACTTCGCAGCAGCGACCGCCACGGGCTCGAGGAGGTCGAGCTGCTCACGGGCCCGCTTGACCGCGTCGTGAGCCTTCGAGAGATCGTCGAAGTGAGCGATGATCTGGCGGACCCGGTCGGTCGCATCGCTTGGCTCGAGCATGTGGTCCCGGACGAAGTCATTGAGATTGCCGACGGACTTCATCGAGACCGTCTGGTGGAACAGCTCGAGAGCCTGCTCGGAGCGGATCCCGAGAAGTCGCCGCAGCGAGGTCGAGTACTTGGGGAAATCATCGAAGATCTCCGCCCCGGCACCGCGGAGACGCTTGCGCAGATCTCGCAGGTCGGAGCCGAAGTCGGCGAAGTCCGAGGCGACGGAGAGGGCCTTCGGGGCGGTGATGAAGAAGCGGTAGGGCTGCCCTGTCCGCTCCCGCTGCTGGAAAACCTGAGCGAGCGTGACCGTCTCGTCGTAGCCGTCGTTCTGGAAGACGCCGACGATGACCGAGTAGGTCCGGCCAGTCGTCCGCAGCCCGATGGGTCGGGAGCGTCCGGACGACTCGATCCGCTCCGACTTGTAGTGTCCCTCGACGTACGAGCGCAGGGTCCGCTCCTTGGAGTCGGCACCCGCTGCCTTGTTGTAGGCGATCCGGTGCGCCGGCATCAGGAGCGTGGTCACGGCGTCGACCAGGGTGGACTTCCCGGAACCGATGTCGCCGGTGAGCAGAGCCGTCTCCGCTCCAGGCGTGAAGCGCCACACCTGCTTGTCGAAGGTGCCCCAGTTGAACACCTCCAGGTGCGCCAGTCGATAGCCGGCGCGCCCGGCTACAGAGAGCTCGAGGCGGGAGAAGAGTCCGTCACTCATTTGCGAGACCCTTCCCCGCATACTCCCTCAGTCGGCCGGCGAAGTCAGAGAGCGTCTCCGCGTCCACATAGGCCTTGAGGATCCGGCGCACCTCCCAGTGGTCCGCCTGCCCCTTGAGCGCGCGGAGGAACCCGAGCTCGGCTGCCTTCCTGATCGTCGCCTCGGCCGTGTCGACAACGCGGGCGTCGTTCGTGGAGTCCGCCTGGAAGAGCCGGAGCATCTCGACGATCTGCTCGGTGGACAAGACCAGTCGACCCTCACCACCGGTGGTCTCGAACTCGAGCAGACGCTTGCGCAGCAGGACGAGAAGAAGGCTGAGCGGGTAGGTGAGGGCGCGGCGCCGGACCAGCCGCGGCAACGCCTCCTCACCCTGCACCTCCGGACGGGATCGCAGGTAGGCGTACCCCTCCTCCTCGTCCACGACGACGTCCACCCCGATCGTCGCGAAGTGGTCCCGAACCGCCGCACCGGACCGCTCCACGGTGTTCCAGGTCCCCTCATCGGACTCGCGATAGACCACCCCCTGCATCAGCCGGATGATGGCGCTGGCGGTTGCGTGCTCGTCACTCATCGTCGTCTCACCGTCGCCTTGGGCAGCCGGGCCCGCTTCCTCGTCATCGGGTCGTCCGGATCGTCGTAGTCGAGGACCATCTCATCAGACGCGTCCAGCTCAACCTCTATCTCCCCGTCAGCGAGCGCGAGATAGCCGACGATCTCCGCTGCGCCCTGCTCGATGGGATACATCGCGACGATGTCGGAGAGCAGCGCGGCAGACCGGGCAGGCAGGATCGACCGGATGTTGTCCACCAGTCGAGTCTGGTCGATGAACGTCTGGGCGAAGAGCTGGTCGGCGTCGACATCCTCGGTCGAGGGTGGGATCAGGCTCTCGACCTCGGCACTGGCCGGTGGCTGGTACAGAGGCCGCTCGAAGGGCAGGGCGATCGGGATGCCAGGCACGTCGACGGTCAGCCCGATGGCGGGCGGGCGTGCGCGAACCTCGAGGGCGGCGCTCTCCACCTCGCGGACGAGGTCCATGACCCGGCGGTTCTCCAGCCACACCTGGTCATCGAGGAATCTGCGCAGCTGCTCGGAGATGCGCCGCACAGTGCGCTGCACCCGTTCGGCGGCCTCCGACCAGTCGTGGTGGACACGGGTCGTGCGGGGGTCCACCTCGATCTCGTTGAGCTGGGCGACACGGCGCAGCAGCTCGGTCAGGTCCTGCTGGCGGGCCTCGGAGAGCAGGAAGTCATGGAAGGCCTGGAAGCTGTGGCCCTGGTCGGACTCGGTGATCTCGGCCCGGCTCCCCACCAGGTCCGCGAGCAAGGCGCCCTTGGCGCCGTCCCAGGTGGCGATCTTCTCGCGGGCCGCGCGGTCGAGCTGACGGAAGTTCTCCTCGACCTCCCGGAAGTCCGACAGCAGCTCCCGAGCGGTCGTCGTGAACTGCTGATAGCGGTCCCGCACACCCGCAGGTCCGAGAAGGGTCAGCTGGCCGTCCTCGACCGCGTGGATCTCGGCATCGATCTCCTCCCGACGTCGGCGCAGCTCAGTGAGTCGACGCTCCGGATCGGTGTCGGTGCCCTGCACGATCTGCCGGAGCAGCTCGACAGCCGTGTGCAGCCGGGACTCGGTCGCGACGAAGGGGCGCGACCTGAGTGACTGCACCCATGCATACGCCTTCTCGAAGGCCGGGGTCACCTCGTAGTGGACCTCGTCGTCGCCCGGCGGGTAGAACCGGCGAAGGTATCCGGCGTCGGTGGCCGCCCAGTCCTCGAGGTATGCGCGGGGCTCCTTGGGAAAGCGGCTCTCCCCCGTCTCGTCCGAGGAGGCGAGGTTGAGCGCGTATAGATGGTCGTCTAGTGCGCTGATGAGCTCGCTCGCGGGACACGCGCCCCGGTTGCCCTCGACGAAGTACTGGCCGAGGAAGGAGAGGACCAGGCCGGCGTTGCCCGCACGCAGCAGCCGCCACGCGGGGTGCTTATCGCGCAGGGCCTCGATTGCCTCGTACTCCATCCCCACAGCCTAGAGAGACACACTGACACCGTTGTCTCGACACGTGCCTCCTTGCGCAGGGCTCAGGCGTGCCGTCCGCGGGAGATGGCACGCGCGTGGCACACCACTCCTGCGTCGCGGCTCACACGTGTGCCGTCCGCGGGAGATGGCACGCGCGTGGCACACCACTCCTGCGTCGCGGCTCACACGTGTGCCGTCCGCGGGACATGGCACGCGC
>JAAYCP010000279.1 GCA_012729695.1 Actinomycetales bacterium
CGCAGATCCGCGAGACCTCGGACTTGGACATCCCGGCCCCGCCGAGGGCGGCGACCAGGTCATCGACGCTGCGGGTGGAGACCCCGTGGACGTAGGCCTCCATCACCACCGCATGCAGCGCCTGGTCAATCCGGCGGCGCGGCTCGAGGATGCCGGGAAAGAACGAACCCTTCCGCAGCTTCGGGATGGCCAGCTGCACATCACCGGCCTTGGTCGTCAACGTCCGCGGCCGCGAACCGTTACGCTCGGCCCGGCGGGTCTCGGTGCGCTCATACCGGCCGGCGCCGATCACCTGGGCGGCCTCCAGCTCGATCATCTCCTGCAACGCGACCTGGACCGCCTCGCGGATCAGGTCCACGCCCTCCCCGGCGCGGAACACCTCCAACAGCTCGGACAGGGCAGACTTAGACAAGGCCATCGGTGAGATCTCCTTCAGTGAGTGCTTGGCCGTACCCACCAAGAATCTCGCCGATGGCCCCACCTACCTCAGAGCCACACCGCTACCCCCAAACCCCACCACTCCCAGGGACTCTTACCCCATGCGTGCGTTACATCGGCGGGGCGTTCAAATGGGCCCTGCGGGCGAGAAGAGCGACGCAAAAGATCGCACCAACGACGCCCACGACGATGAAGACGACGCTCGCGGCAGGCAGGGGGAAGTAGGCGCTTGCGCAGGCGCATCGGGAAGCGGATCGGGGCGATTGAACAGCGCCGGGCCACAGTCCGATCCCCTGGTAGCGCGCCAGCGCCGCAGCCCCCGGGCGCCAGGCGGGGTCATCGAGTGCGGCTGGTGCGGCACGAGCACCCCTATCCCGGCCCGTGGGCGCGTCCCGAAATGGTGTTCCAGCAGTTGCCGGCACCGAGCCTGGGAGCAGCGCCGCGCCGACGCGTCGGGCCTCTGCGCGGTCGACGTCGTCGAGCGCGAGATAGAGACCGTCACGGTCAAGACAGTCATCAAACCCGTGCCCTTCACCGTCCACGTCGAACGACGTCCACAATCGGCGACGGAGTTTGCCTAAGTCCTCGTCGACCTCGCCCACCGACTCGACACCGGCCGCATCTACGACCGCGACCTCGCCCCCCTCGACGGGCCTGTCGCCGCACTCATCGACTCCATCATGCGGCGGAGAAGGTCACGGTTCTAGTTCGATTCCCACTCGAAGTCCGGCCCCGCCCGAGTCACGACGGAACCTCCTCGCTGCCACCGGCGCGTCCCGCCATGGCGCTCAGGCGAGCCGCAATCTCGCCGTCCCGGCCACGAGCCGCATGCTGGTACCGGAGTGCGGCGTTCACGCTTGAGTGGCCAAGACGTTGCTGCAGCTCGGGCAGCGTCGCGCCCCGTCATGGCCGCCAGGGTGGCGCCTGTGTGGCGCAGGTCGTGGACCCGAAGGTCATCTCGGCCCGCTGCGGACCGAGCGCGACGCCAGGCAGTGTGAAACACCGGCGGCTGCAGATGCTGCCCGCTGCGGGAGGGGAACAACAGCGTGTCAGAGGCCAGGTCCACGTGCTGCTCGAGGTGTGTCACAAGAGCGGCGACAATATGCGGCGGGATGGACACGCTCCTCGTCCCCGCCGCGGACTTGGGCGTTCCGACCACAGGACCACCCCGCACCCAGGACACGGCCCGTGAGA
>JAAYCP010000280.1 GCA_012729695.1 Actinomycetales bacterium
GCGATCCACGAGATCCGCGCAGTGCGTGCCTGAGTGGCGGGCCCTCCGGAGCTGGGTCGCTCGACCTTTACTCCCGACTTCGACCCTTGCTCCCAACTTCGACCTTTGCTCCCAACTTCGACCTTTGGCCCTCGATTCGCCGGCAATTGCCGGCGAACGGCGGGGCAGGTGTCGGACCACGGAGGGAGTGGCGAACGGCGGGGCAGGGGTCGAACCACGGAGGACCTGAAGTCGGGGTAGCCGGATTTGAACCGGCGGCCTTCCGCTCCCAAAGCGGACGCGCTACCAACCTGCGCCATACCCCGTTGCCGCGCCGACACATGCACCACGTCAGGTGGACGATTTCTCCGAGCGCGACAGCGGCCATTAGGCTAGCCCTTGCTGGCCCCCCGGCCAAACGGTCGGAGGGGACTGTGCCGCGGGTGTAGCTCAATGGTAGAGCCCCAGTCTTCCAAACTGGCTACGCGAGTTCGATTCTCGTCACCCGCTCCAAGCACGGCGCGCCGCCGCGGGTCGTGAGTGCTGCCGGAGCAGCACAGGCGCCCCGCGCCAAGCATGAACGATCGCATGACCTGATCGGGTGCAGCACTCCGCCGGAACTGCATCCAACCCTGAATTCAAGAATCCCAACCCCGTCTGGAGTGCCCTGCTGTGAAGAGCGACGTTGAGAAGCTCAGCCCGACCCGCGTCAAGATGACCGTCTCGGTCTCGTATGACGAGCTCAAGCCGAGCATCGACGCCGCCTACAAGAGCATCGGCAGCCAGGTCCAGGTGCCCGGCTTCCGCAAGGGCAAGGTCCCGGCGCGGATCATCGACCAGCGGTTCGGCCGCGGCGCGGTGCTCCAGGAGGCCGTCAACGAGGCCATGCCGCAGTTCTTCGGCCAGGCCATCGAGGAGAACCAGGTCCGCGCCATCGGTCAGCCGAGCGTCGAGATCAGCGCCATCCCGCTCGAGGAGGGCGAGGAGCTGACCTTCACCATCGAGACCGACGTCCGTCCCGAGGTGGAGCTGCCGGACCTGTCCGACGTCACCCTCGAGGTCGCCGACGCCGTGGCCGACGACGCCGCGGTCGAGGAGCGTCTCACCGACCTGCGCGAGCGCTTCGGCTCCCTCGTCGGCGTCGACCGCCCGGTCGAGGACGGCGACTTCGTCTCCATCGACCTCAAGGCCAGCATCGACGGCGAGGAGATCGACTCGGTCACCGGCGTCTCCTACCAGGTCGGCTCGGGCAACATGCTCGAGGGCATGGACGAGGCCCTCATCGGCCTGTCCGCCGGAGAGACAAAGGAGTTCAGCGCGCCGCTCGCCGGTGGCGACCGCGCCGGCCAGAACGCCGACTGCGTCGTGACCGTGCAGTCCGTCAAGGTCCGTGAGCTGCCGGAGGCCGACGACGAGTTCGCTCAGCTCGCCTCCGAGTTCGACACGATCGACGAGCTCAAGGCCGACCTCGCCAAGCAGGCCGAGCAGGCAGCGAAGTACGGCCAGGGCATCGAGGCCCGCGACAAGCTCGTCGAGCACCTCCTCGAGGTCGTCGACGTGCCGATCCCCGAGGGTGTCGTCGAGGCCGAGGTGCACTCCCACCTGGAGGGTGAGGGTCGTCTCGAGGACGAGGAGCACCGCGCCGAGGTCGACGAGAGCACCCGCCGCGCGCTGAAGCTGCAGTTCATCCTCGACGCCGTCGCGGAGAAGAACGAGGTCACCGCCGAGCAGGGCGACCTGGTCGAGTACCTCATCATGCAGGCCCAGCAGTACGGCATGGACCCGAACCAGTTCGCCCAGGCGGTCGACCAGCAGGGCCAGATCCCCGCGATCGTCGCCGAGGTGACCCGACGCAAGGCGCTCGCCAGCCTGCTCGAGAACGTCTCCGTCAAGGACGCCAGCGGCAACGCCGTCAACCTCGACGAGCTCACCCCGGGCGCAGCCGACGAGGAGCTCTCTGCCGAGTCCGCCGAGTCTGCCGACTCCGCCGAGTCCGCCGACTCCGCTGATTCTGCCGACTCCGCAGAGTCCGCTGACTCTGCCGACTCCGCTCCGTCCGCCGACTCCGCCGACGAGGCGGAGGCTGCTGACGCCGACGACGAAGCCAAGGCCTGATTGACCCAGACCCTCGACGAGACGGCAGAGCGGGCCAAGCGCGCCCGCACTGCCGTCTTCGTCGTCTTCACCCTCGCCGGCGTCGCCTTCGCGGCTGTCGCGTCCCGCATCCCTGACATCCGCGACACCTTCGGCGTGGGGCCGGCTCAGCTCGGCGTCATCCTCGTGGCGCTCTCCATCGGGTCCGTATGCGCGCTGCCCCTGGCCGGCTCCATCGCCTCCCGCATCGGTCAGGCCAACGCGGTCCGGCTCGGCATCAGCCTCGCCGGAACGGGGCTGGCCGTCGTGGCGCTCTGCGTCCACTTCGTGGCGCCGCGACCTCTGCTCATGGTGGGGATGTTCTTCACCGGCGTCGGCATCGGGATCTGGGACGTCTCGATGAACATCGAGGGTGCGGCGGTCGAGCACGCCCTGCGCATCTCGGTCATGCCGCACTTCCACGCGGCCTTCTCGGCCGGCACCGTGGCCTCCGCGATCGTCGGTGCCCTGTTGTCGCACATCGAGCTCTCGGTGGCGGTGCACCTCCTGACGGTCGTCGCCCTCGTCGTCGGTCTCGGGGTGTATGCGACCCGCGCCTTCCTGCCCGTTCGCGCCGTTCGCCCGGCCCGGGCCGGACAAGCGGGAGCCGCAGAAGGAGGAGCCGCAGAAGCCGCGACCGCAGAAGCAGGAGCAGGTGAGCACGGCATACCGGCTTCTGGGCGGGCCCCGCAGCGGGTGCGCTCCCCGTGGACCGAGCCCCGGACCCTCCTCATCGGCGTCCTCGTCCTGTGCGCCGCCTTCACCGAGGGGACGGCGAACGACTGGCTCGCGGTCGCGCTCGTCGACGGCTACGGCCTCTCCAACGCTGCCGGCGTCATCGGCCTGGCGGTCTTCCTCGTCTTCATGACCGCGGGACGGATCCTCGGCACGCGGTGGCTGGACCGCTACGGCCGGGTCGCCGTGCTCCGGGCCCTCTTCGTCGTCGCGGGGATCGGCGCCGCGCTCGTCATCTTCGGGACCCCGGTCCTGGCCTTCGTCGGGGCTGCGCTGTGGGGAGTGGGGGCGAGCCTCGGCTTCCCGGTCGGCATGTCGGCGGCCGCGGACGACCAGGACCGCGCCCCTGTGCGGATCTCGGTGGTGGCAAGCATCGGCTACCTCGCGTTCATCGCCGGGCCCCCGCTGCTCGGCTTCCTCGGCGAGCACGTGGGCGTCCTGAAGTCGCTCACCGTGGTGGGTGCGCTCGCCCTCCTCGCCCTCGTCGTCCTGCCCGCAGCACGCGAGCCGGAGAGCTCACGCGCCTGAGCGGCGTGTCTGCCCAGGGCGGACAGAGGTCAGGGGCGGGACTAACGCGACCTGCTCGGGCGTTAGGGTCAACCGAGAACGCGAACCATCGCCACCGAACCATCATCACGGTTCGGCGATGGCGACCAAGACCAGCGATACCCCACCAGCGAGGAGAACCACGTGGCTTCGCACGACATCACCGCCGCGGCTCCCGGGCCGCTCACCGGCCTGGACGACCACATCTACAACCGCCTCCTCAAGGAGCGGATCATCTTCCTCGGCTCGGACGTGCGCGACGACAACGCGAACGCCATCTGCGCCCAGATGCTCCTGCTCGCCGCGGAGGACCCCGAGAAGGACATCTGGCTCTACATCAACAGCCCTGGTGGCTCGGTGACCGCCGGCATGGCGATCTTCGACACCATGCAGTGGGTCCCGAACGACGTCGCCACCGTCGCCATGGGCATGGCGGCCTCGATGGGCCAGTTCCTCCTGTCCGCCGGCACCCCCGGCAAGCGGTATGCGACGCCGCACGCCCGCGTCATGATGCACCAACCCTCGGGCGGCATCGGCGGAACCGCCTCGGACATCAAGATCCAGGCCGAGCAGATGCTCCACATCAAGCGCCAGATGGCCGAGCTCATCGCGCAGCACACGGGCCAGACCGTCGAGCAGATCGAGCGGGACTCCGACCGGGACCGCTGGTTCACCGCCGAGGAGGCCAAGGAGTACGGCTTCGTCGACCACGTCATCACGACCGCAGGGCAGGCGGGCGACTCCACCGACAACCCGGTCGCCCAGTGAGCGAGGAGACTTCTATGAGCCACCCGATGATTCCCCCGATGTCCGGCCGCCTCGCCGTCCCCGGTTCCATGCCCCACGCTGTGCCAGGGCCCTCGAGCCGGTACATCCTGCCGCAGTTCGAGGAGCGCACTTCCTACGGCATGAAGCGGCTCGACCCCTACACCAAGCTCTTCGAGGACCGGATCATCTTCCTCGGCGTGCAGGTCGATGACGCGAGCGCCGACGACATCATGGCCCAGCTCATCGTGCTCGAGTCCCAGGACCCGGACCGCGACATCCTCATGTACATCAACAGCCCCGGTGGCTCGTTCACGGCGATGACCGCGATCTACGACACGATGCAGTACATCCGGCCCGACGTGCAGACGTTCGTCATCGGCCAGGCCGCCTCGGCCGCCGCGGTGCTCCTCGGTGCCGGTGCTCCCGGCAAGCGGTATGCGCTGCCCAACGCCCGCATCCTCATCCACCAGCCGGCTCTCGCCGGAGGCGACTACGGTCAGGCCTCCGACATCGAGATCCAGGCCAACGAGGTCCTGCGGATGCGCAAGTGGCTCGAGGACACCCTGGCCCACCACACGAACCGCACCCCGGAGCAGGTCAACGAGGACATCGAGCGCGACAAGATCCTCTCGGCCGCCGAGGCCAAGGAGTACGGCCTGATCGACTCGGTCCTCGAGTCGCGCAAGGCCAGCGCCCAGAAGTGACACGCTGACTCCGATGCACTGAGCGCGCCGCGCTGACAACTCGCGATCCCCCGTCGGTTCCCCAGGGAACCGGCGGGGGATCGCGGTCGTCTCAGGCGTATGCGCTTGCGAACTCTGCTGGCGACCGTGCTCCTGGCCGCGGCATCGCTCATCGTGCCCCAGACCTGCCTGGCGTGCTCGTGCCTCCAGATGACCTTCGCCGAGGCGGCCGATGGCGCCGAGGTGATCTTCGTCGGCACGGCGACCGGGCAGACCGGGACCGAGGACGATCTCGGACCGGCCGTCAAGGTCACCTTCACCGTCGACGAGGTCTACAAGGGCTCGGCGACCACGGAGACCGTCGTGCGGACGCCGGACAACAGCGCCGCCTGCGGATTCACCTTCGAGGAGGGGAAGACCTACCTCGTCATGGCCGGGCACGGTGAGGCGGGCCTCGAGACCAACCTGTGCACCGGCACCGCCCTCGCCGATGCCGTCGCGGGCGGGGATCTTGCGTCTTTGGGCGACCCGCAACCGCCGGCCGAGGGAGCGCCCGTGGCGACGCCGTACGGCGAGACGGGCGACCATGGCGCGGCCGGCTCCGGAGCCGAGGCCAAGTCGCACAACACGGCCCTACGTTGGGGCATGGGTGGGGTCGGTCTCACCGCCCTCGCGATGATGGCACTCATCTGGCGTCCCCGACGTCTCGCCTAGGGCCCGACCACCGAGCCGGGTGAGCACCTCCCACCCTTTGTCCATCCTGCGTGAGCGCTGATCGCGCGCCGGCGGCGGATACGGCAGGATCAGATTCGTGCCTCCGACCATGAGCGGCCGGCGCCGGGCCATGCTGTCCGGCTCGCTGTCCGCGCACCGGCGCAGGTTCCTCGCCACCGAGTCCGGCGGAGCGGCGCTCCTCGTCGTCGCGACCGTCCTCGCCCTGCTGTGGGCGAACTCGCCCTGGTCCGACGCGTACACCCGGCTCTTCGCCACCGAGATCGGCGTGCAGGTCGGCAGCCGCGCGGTCAGCATGGATCTGGGTCACTGGATCAACGACGGACTCATGGCGGTCTTCTTCCTCGTCGTCGGGCTCGAGGTACGCCGGGATCTCTCGGTGGGCGAGCTCACCGACCGCAGCCGCCTCGTCCTGCCGATCATCGGCGGGCTCGGCGGGCTCATCGTCCCGGCGCTCATCTACCTCGCGATCAACCC